>JAXDMK010000070.1:0-38588 GCA_034666105.1 Actinomycetota bacterium
AGCTGTTGGGACGGGCCACCGCGGTCGCCTTCGAGGTGGAGCGTCTGGAGCAGTCCGGGATCGCCACCCTCACCCCGTCCGACCCCGCCTACCCCCGCCACCTGCGCGACCGTCTGGGCACCCGGGCCCCGCCGGTGCTGCACGCGGCCGGGGCGGTCGGCCTGCTCGGCGACCCCGGCCTGGGCCTCGTCGGCTGCGGGGCGACGGCGCCGCCGGAGCTCCGGGTCGCGCTCGAAGGGCTGGGGCTGCCCCTCGTGCACTGCGAGGGCCACGGTCCGGACGGCGTCTGCCTGGTGGCCGAGCCCCTGGTGCGCACGCTGCGGCGTCCGGAGATCCGCCGGGCCATCTACCGGGGTTCGACGGTGGTCTGCACGCCCTACGGTCCCGACACCCCGTTCAGCTCGGCCCGGGCCACGGGTCTCCAGCCGCTGATCCACGGACTCTCACGGGTGACGCTGGTCGTGTCCTGCGAGCCAGGCACGGGCGACGCCTGGCTGGGCGCCATCGCCGCCCTCGACGGGGGGTACGGCAAGGTGGCGGTGTGGCGGGGCGCCGGCGCCGGCGCCGGGGACCACGCCGGCAATGAGCGGCTCGAGGCCCGGGGGGCGGTCGGCGTGGCGTCGACCGGCGATCTCGAGGCCCTCCTGCGATCGCCCGGGGGGTCCCTACCGACCGGCTCCCCGTGACAGGGTGCCCACGGCGTCCTCCACCACCGGCTCCACGTCGAAGTCGGCGGCGGTGGCGAGGAACCGCTGGCGGTAGGCGTAGGGCCGGAACCACACCACCACCGCGCCCCCGGTGCCCAGCCGGGCGGCGGTGGCCGCCAACTCGGCCGCGAACTCCGGGCGCCGGCGGTCGGACAGGTAGTCGGTGTGGGCCGGCAGCGGCGACGTCGCCCGGCCGATGAGAAGGAAGATGGCCTCGGGGGCGTTGCTGTAGACGGCGACGTCGGGCGGGAGGGCCGCGATCGCGGCCAGAACGGTCGAGTGGTCCCAGGCGGCGGCGGTCAGGCCCCGGCGGGCGACGCCGGTGTCGGTGAGGCCGTCGGCCGCCCACGTAATGGCCTCGATCCCGTGGAGGGCGAGGAGGGCGAGGCCGGTCGCCGCCACCACCGGACGGGCCCGTCCCCGGAGGTTCCGATGCAGCCACGGGAGCAGGCCGACGACGGCGACCACGTGGAGGACGGCGAGAAAGCGCAGGTCGAGCCGGCCGGTGGCGTCGAGGACGATTCGGTCGGCGAGGAGCACGGCCAGGTAGGCGAGGGTGAAGGTGGGCAGGAGCAGGCCGAGGACGTCCCGGTCCCGGCCGGCCGGCGGCGGCGGCGGCGACGGCGGCGGCGGCGGCGGCGCCGGCGGCCGCAGCGGCCGCGATGGCGGTGGCGGACGGCGCACCACCACCGCCAGCCCGACCAGCGCGACCACGACCACGGCCGTCACCAGACCCCGCACCAGCCCGGGCACGAAGGGCGGCAGCACCCACCGGGACAGGCTGCTCCACCCGTCGGCCCAATAGTGGACGTCGAAGAAGTGGACGACGATGGGCCGGTTCCCCCGACCGGCCCGCACCAGCCACACCACCAGCGGAGCCAGGGACGCGGCGGCGAAGGCGAGGGCCGTCGCCACCCGCCGCCGGCCGCCTACCAGCACCAGGATCACCATCTCGGCCGCCACCAGTCCCACTCCGACGTAGCGGGTCAGGCAGGCGCCGGCGGTGAGGACGGCGGCCGCCACCCACCACCACCACCGGTTCCCGTCGTCGACGGCGGCGGCCAGGCAGAGCATCGCCCCCAGGACGACGACCACGAACAACGGCTCGCTCAACGCCGACCCGTAATAGACGAGCAGGTCGACGCCGACCACCACCGCGGCCGACGCCGCCACCCCCAGCGCGACCGACCCGCTCCGCCGGCGTACGGCAACCGCCACCAGGAACGCCGTCGCCCCGAGCAGGAGGGGGTTGACCACGCCCGCCCCGTCGAGCGGGTCGAGACCCGTCAGCCATCCGACCCCGGCCAGCACCAGCGGGAACAGGGGCGGGAAGTGGGACAGGGGCGGTGACCCGGGCGGGGCCGTGAGCCCGTGACCGTGGAGGAGGTTGCGGGCGGTGCCGACATAGAAGGCGGAGTCGGGGCTGGCGTAGACCCCCTTGCGGGTGACGACGAGGAGGGCGACGGTGCCGACCACGGCCGGGACGGCCAGAAACAGCGTCGATCTCCCCGCCGGGCGAACTGGTCGCGCCGGCGCCGCCGGGTCGGTGGCCAAGGGGAGCTAGCCGACCTCGGCCACGAAGCGCTCCAGCTGGCGGAGGTTGCGGCACTCGAAGACACCGTCGCAGTGCACGCCGTAGAGCGACGCCACCGAGTCGCCCGTGTCCCAGTAGGAGCGGGGCTCGGGGTTGAGCCAGTACAGGCGGCGGGCCTTCCGGCGCAGCTCGTCGAGCACCCAGGCGTTGGCCGCGTGGTAGTTGTTGCGGGCGTCGCCCAGGATGACGACCGAGGTGCGGGGCGTGATCTCTCTCCCCCACCGCTCCCAGAAGGCCTGGAAGGCGTGGCCGTAGTCGGAGTGGCCGTCGGCCCACACCACGTCGGCCTCGGCGTTGACCCGGGCCAGGGCCTCGGTGAGGTCGGACGACCCCTCGAAGATCGACGTGACCTCGTCGACCCCGTCGATGAACACGAAGGACCGCACGCGGGAGAACTGCCCGGAGATGGCGTGCACGAACTGGAGGGTGAAGCGGGCGAAGGCCGCCACCGAGCCCGAGATGTCGGCCAGGACGAGGATCTCGGGCTTCGACGGGTGGGGCCGGCGGAACCGGGGGTCGACGGGCACGCCGCCGTAGGACAACGACTGCCGCACCGTGCGCCGCATGTCGAGGCGGCCCCGCCGGTGGTGGCGGCGCTTGCGGGCCAGGCGGGCGGCCATGCGCCGGGCGAGGGGCTGGAGGGTGCGGCGCAGGTTGGCCAGGTCGTCGGGACTGGCGTGGAGGAAGTCGACGTCGGCCGGCAACGGCCGCCGCAACGCCCCCACCACCGCCTCCGGACCCTGCTCCCCCACCAGCCGGCGGCGGACCTCGTCCTCGATCTCGGCCCGCAGCCGGTCGAGCCGGGCCCGCAGCTCGTCCCGCTCCAGCCGGCCGGCGAGGTCGTCACCGGCCGCGCCGGGTCCGGCGTCGGCCAGCAGCCGCTCCAAAGCCCCCTCGGCGTCGAGCTGGCGCAGGGTGCGGAACACGTAGAACGTCGCCCCTACCGGCCGGCCCGCGTGCATCCCCCCCAGCCGGGCGACGGCCTGGCGGGCCAGCTCCCGCAGCAGCTCGTCGTCACCGGATTCGAGCGCCGCATCCAGGAGGGCGGCCAGCTCGCCCGCGGTCAGGGCGTCGTCGGTGGCCAGCAGGGGCAGGCGGAGCGAGAACCACACGTCGAACACGGTGTCGAAGGCGGCCCGGTGCTCCTGGCGCTTGACCAGGGTCGAGGCCAGAGCCCACCGCAGGGCCTCCCGGTCGTCCAGGGGCACGTTCGCCACCGCCTCCACCGCGTCGATGTTCTCGGTGGTCGACACGGGCAGGCCCGACCGCCGCAGCTCGCCGACGAAGCCGGCCAGCGTGTCGAGCACGGGCGCCGCCTAGCCGGTCGCCGCCGCCGCCCGCAGCTCGCGGTCGGCCTTGGCGATGTCGCCCCGGTGCTTGAGGAGGACGTGGAGGGTGCTGGACACGGCCTCGACGTCGATGTCGGCCACGCCCAGCAGCACCAGGGTCCGGGCCCAGTCGAGCGTCTCCGACACCGACGGCGGCTTGGTCAGGTCGAGCTGGCGGATGGTACGCACCACGCCCGCCACCTGCTCCGCCAGCCGGTCGGTGATCCCCGGCAGCCGGGCCAGGACGATCTGCTTCTCCCGGGCCGGGTCGGGATAGTCGAGGTGGAGGTAGAGGCAGCGCCGCTTCAACGCCTCCGACAGGTCGCGGGTGGAGTTCGAGGTGAGGAAGACGAGGGGGATGCGGGTGGCCGTCACCGTCCCCAGCTCGGGGATCGACACCTGCCAGTCGGACAGCACCTCCAGCAGCAGTGCCTCCGTCTCCACCTCCACCCGGTCGACCTCGTCGATGAGCAGGACGACCGGCTCCTCGGCCCGGATCGCCTCCAGGAGGGGACGGGCGAGCAGGAAGTCCTCGCTGAAGATGTCGCCCTCCACCGCGTCCCATGCCGAGTCCGCTGAACGCTCGGCCTGGATGCGGAGGAGCTGCTTGCGGTAGTTCCACTCGTACAGGGCCTTGGACTCGTCGAGGCCCTCGTAGCACTGGAGGCGGATGAGGCGGGCGCCCGACCACTTGGCGATCGACTTGGCCAGCTCCGTCTTACCGGTGCCCGCCGGCCCCTCCACCAACACCGGCTTGTCGAGCCGGTCGGCCAGCCACGCCACGCCGGCGGTGGCGTCGTCGGCCAGGTAGCCGACCGACGCCAGGCCCGCCCGCACCGCCTCCAACGAGTCGAATCTCGGGGTGCCGGCCATTAGGTGCGGATCTGGCCGTCGCCCATGACCACGTACTTCTGGGTGGAGAGCTCGCGCAGCCCCATGGGGCCCCGGGCGTGGAGCTTCTGGGTGGAGATCCCGATCTCGGCGCCGAAGCCGAACATCTCGCCGTCGGTGAAGCGGGTGGACGCGTTGACGATCACCGCGGCCGCGTCGACCTCCCGGGTGAAGCGGCGGGCGGCGGCCAGGTCGCGGGTGCAGATGGCCTCGGTGTGGCCCGACCCGTGGCGGTTGACGTGGGCGATGGCGGCGTCGAGGTCGTCGACGACGGCCACCGACAGCTTCAGGTCGAGGAACTCGGTGGAGTAGTCGGCGTCGGTGGCGGGGCCGATGGTGGGCGCGATCGACCGGGACCGTTCGTCGCCCACCAGTTCGACGCCGTCGAGGGCGGTGACAGCTCGGGGCAGGAACTCGGCGGCGACGGCGGCGTGGACCACCAGCGACTCGGCTGCGTTGCACACCGACGGCCGTTGCGTCTTGGCGTTGACCAGGATCTCGAGGGCCTGGTCGAGGTCGGCCGCCTCGTCGACGTAGACGTGGCAGTTCCCGTCGCCGTCGATCACATAGGGGACGGTGGCATTGGCCAGGACGCTGGCGATGAGCGACGGTCCGCCCCGGGGGATGAGGCAGTCGACGTAGTCCCTGAGCTGCATGAACTCGGCCGCGGCGGCGTGGCTGACGTCCTCCACCAGGATCAGGCAGTCCTCGGGCAGGCCCGCCTTGCCGACGCCCTCCCGCAGGGCGGCGGCGATGGCGATGTTCGACGAGATAGCGCCCGACGAGCCCCGCAGGAAGGCGGCGTTGCCCGCCTTGAGGCACAGCCCGAAGGCGTCGCTGGTGACGTTGGGGCGGTTCTCGTAGATGATCGCCACCACGCCCAGGGGCACCCGGACCTTCTCGATGGCCAGGCCGTTGGGACGGGTCCAGCCCTCGGTGACCTCGCCGATGGGATCGGGCAGGGCCGCCACCATGCGCAGGCCGGCGGCCATGGCCTCGATGCGCCTGGCCGTGAGCCGGAGTCGGTCGACCACGGTGGCGCTGACTCCGGCCGACTCGGCCCGGTCGACGTCGGCCGTGTTGGCGTCGAGGATCTCGGCCGTCCGGGTCACGAGGAGGTCGGCGGCGGCGTGGAGGGCGGCGTCCTTGGTCGACGTCGAGGCGGTGGCGAGCACCCGGCTGGCGTCCTTGACCCGCCGGCCGAGCTCGGGGAGAGGGGTGTGCGGCATCCCGGACGAGATTACCGGCCGCCCCGCTGGAACCGGTCCGGTTTCGCCCGTGATGGCGCCGCGTGCGCTACGAGGCCTTCACCACGTGCCACACACCGCCCACACCGTCGCCCTTGGCGTCGCCGGGAGCGGCATCGGCGGCGTAGCGGTAGAGGGGCTTGCCGTCGAGGGTGAGCTGGTTGCCGCCGCCGTCGGAGCGGGGCGATGACGCCAACGTGCCGCTGACGCCGTCAGCCGTCGGGGTGGCGGTGCCGGCGGGCACGAGCACGGCCGGCCACGTTCCGGCGCAACCGCCCGTGCACCCGCTGGTCGAGCTGGTGTCCTTGTCCCACGTGTAGACCGTGAGACCGGCGCCGTCGACCACGATCTGGCCGAGGGTGGCGTTGTCGGCCGTCTTGAGCAGGGGCCCGGTCGACGCCGCCGGCGCGGCCGTGGTCGTCACCGCCACCGTGGTCGTCACCGCCGGCGCCGCGGTCGTGCCCGTGTCGGCCGCCGTCGACGTGTCGTCGCTCCCACAGGCCGCCAACCCGAGGGTCAGCCCCAGGGCCACCAGCACCAACGCCGCCCGCTTCCCGTGTCGCTTCGCCATCTCCGCACTCCTCTCGCTCCGTCCTGTCCGTTCCATACGGACGGGCGGCGAAAAGGGTTCACGAATCTCGCGATTCCGCCTTCCCGGCGGGGGATGGGACGTCACCCTCCGTGAGGTACCCGTTGCGGACGGCGTAGGCGACGGCGTCGGCCCGCGACCGTTGGTGCAGCTTGGCCAGGATGTTGGCCAGGTGCCGCTTCACCGTGTGGCTCGAGAGGTAGAGCCGTTCGGCGATCTGGTCGTTCGTGTAACCCTGACCCACCAGGCCCAGCACCTCCAGCTCCCGCTCGCTCAGGCCCGGATCGGCGATCGTCGGCGGCGCCATCTTGAACTGGGCCAGGACCTTGGTCGCGATCGCCGGCGGTAAGACCAGCCCCAGGCCGTGGGCCAGGGTGCGGACCGCCCCCGCCAGATCCCCCAGCGAGCCGTTCTTGACGAGGTATCCGCTCGCCCCCGCCCGCAAGGCCTCGTAGACGTCGTCCTCCTCGGCGCTGCCGGTGAGCATGACGACCTTGGCGGTGGGAACCCGCTCGCTGATGGCGCCGGCGGCCTCGATGCCACCCCGATTACCCCCGTCGGCGGAGGGCATGCTGAGGTCGAGCAGCACCACGTCGGGGGCGAGGTCCATGACGAGGGCTGCGGCCGCCGTGCCATCGGCCGCCTGACCGACGACGGCGATGTCGTCCTCCAACGCTAGTAGGGCGGCCACGTAGGCGCGGAAGTCGGCGTCGTCGTCGACTACCAGCACCGTGATCCGTCCGTCGGGGGGCTGCATGGTGACGCCCCCTTTCAAGGCCTTCGCCGTGACCCCAACGGTACCGGCCGTCCGAGAGGAGGGCGGGCCATTCGCGGGATGGCCCGCGACATTCTCACTCTGCGTGCCGATGGGTTGGCGAGTTACCACAACGGATCAACAACGAGGAGGTGAGCAGGTGCAGCAGGTCAGGGTCAGATCCACCACCAACTGGGCAGACGTCGACCCCAATGGGTCCTGGGACGCGCTGCTCGCCGGCCTCGAGACGCCGGCGCCGCCGGTGGCCGGACCGGCCGTCAGGCGGGGTGTGTGGCGGACCCTCTCCGGGATCGTGTCGACCGTCGTGGGGATCCTCCTCGGCGGAATCGCCCTCTTGGCGGTCGTGGTCGCGATCAGCAGCCACTTCTCCCCCCCCGGACAACTCGCAATCGCCGGCCACCCGGTCATGAGCGTGCTGTCAGGGTCGATGGCCCCCGTCATCAACACGGGCGACCTCGTCGTCGACAACAAGCTCACGCCGGCCCAGGCGGCCGGCCTCCAGCCGGGGCAGATCATCAGCTTCCACCCCACCGCCGGTAGTCCCCAGATCTTCACCCACCGCATCGTGGCGGTCGAGGTGACCCCCGAAGGATCGGTGTCCTACGTGACCAAGGGTGACGCCAACGACTCCCGGGACTCAGACGCCATTGCCTCCACCAACATCGTCGGCCTCTACCACTCGAGGATCCCCGCCGGCGGCTACGTCCTGGCGGCCCTGCACCGGCCCATGGTCCTCGGCCTTCTCATCGCCTCGCCCCTCCTCTGGCTCCTCTCCGGGTCGCTGTTCGCCTGGGCCCGTGAGGAAGAGGAGCCGACCCTTGCCACCAGTAGCGAGGGGGGTGAGTCGCCCTCCTAAGAGAGTCCGTTCATATCCACCGGGGACAGGCGGTCGTCCCGCCGTCTTTCCATGAATCAGTGCTCAACACCACCCATCATTCGCTCCAGAAAGGGATTCATCACAATGAGACACCTCAGCAAGAAGCGCTTCCTCGTCGTCGGCGGCGCAGTCACCACCGTCGCCGCAGGAGCTGCCCTCCTCGCCGGCGCCACCTTCGGCTTCTTCAGCAGCGCCGGCGACGCCAGCGGGGGCAACACCTTCACTGCCGGCACCGTCGTGGTCGGACTCGACGGGGGTACGCAGGTCACCTGCGCCATCGACCCGATGTCTCCTGGGGACTCGCAGGCGAGCGGCACCAACGCAGCGTGCACGTACAACATCGAATACACGGGCAACGTGAGGGCATACATGGCCCTCGACCTTGCGATCACGGGAACTCCCGGTTCGCCCATCGAGACTCCCTACGGGTCGGTCTCGCCTCCGACCGCCAAGCAAGGCCTCTTCGATGGCACGGCAACCGGCCTTCAGTTCAGCATCGCGGATGACGACGCCGTCAACTATGTCTCCGGCACCACCTACCTCGGCCAAGGCGTTACGGGGGCAGTCAACCTGACCCCGACGCTGGGCGCCGTGTCCGTTGACAAGCTCCTGGTGAACGCCACTCCGATCACCACAGGGGAGACGAAGCAACTCACGGTGAACTACTCCCTGCCGACCGGAGCTGGCAACGCGTACAACCTGGCGACGTCGACGATCGTCTTGACGATCCACGCGGTGCAGGCCGACAACATCACGCTTCCCGGGAGCTGCGCCGCCGGCAAGCGATGCCTCACCTCAATGACCTGGCTGTAGCAAGTCAGCTCAACCAATACAACGCACAAAGTGAAGAACGAGAGGAGGGGGATGTCCAAGCCCCCTCCTCTCGCTCCGTTCCGGGGAACTGCCGGGTTCTCCCCATCTCCATCTGGACCTGGCACAAGACTGATTGACGGGAGGGAGGACATGCGCAGCAAGAGGGCAAAGACGGCGGCCAAGGCTGCCGCGCTGCTTCTATCTCTTGGGGCCGGCGCATCGTTCCTCTCCGGTGTCACGCTCGGCATGTTCAGCAGCGCCGGACAGGCCAGTGGTAGTAATACCTTCACCGCCGGGGTCGTGTCCTTCGGGTCGCCAGCCATCACGACGTGCACGATCAACCCGATGGCGCCGGGTGATGCGTCGACAGGGTGGTCGCCGGCGGGAACCGCTGCGACCTGCACATACCAGGTGACCTACTCGGGGAACATCTCTGCGTTCCTCGGTCTCGACCTGGCCATCACCAGCGTCTCCGGGTCGCCGTTGACCCCGTACACGGGGTCCGCACCCACCGCCGCCGCCGGACTCTTCGACGGCACGGCCAATGGGTTGCAGGTGCTCGTCACCGACAGCGCGACCACCAACTTCTTGAACAACACGACATACGTGAACCAGGCCGGGTCAGCGGTGGCCCTTTCGGCGACGTCCTCCGTCACCGGCCTCCTGATCAGCCGCACGGCGATGACCAACGGCGGCACCGACACCGTCACGGTGAACTACAAGCTCCCGACCTCGGCGTCGAATGCCTACAACTTGGCCAGTTCGACGATCGTGCTCCAGATTCATGCCGTTCAGGCCGACAACAACACTCTTCCCGTCGGATGTGCAGCCGGCAAGGTGTGCACCTCCGGATTCAGCTGGAGTTGAGGCAAATCATGCGGTTCCAGTCATTTCATCATCGAAAGACGGTCCAATGAACACCATGCAGCTCGCGGTCATCATCCTCACCGGAATATTGCTCGTGGCGGGACTGGCAGTCGTGGGTGCATATGTCGTGCGATCGTCGGCCGAGACCTTCCGGGCCGGGCGGCCGGCCGCTCTCGAAACGGCTCCGACGATCAAGCACAGAACCGGCTCGAGGAGGTTCGGGCGGCTAAAGATCCCGCTGGCCCTGCTGGCGGTCGTGGCGATCGCATCGACGAGTGTCGGCGTCACCCTGGCCCTCTACAGCAACCGGCCTACGGGCGAGACCAACACCTTCGTGGCCGGCACCGTGGGCCTGACCAACGTCGTCACCGGCGCCTGCCTGGCCTCGACCGCCAACATGGCCCCCGCCGACACCGCCAGCTGCACAATGGTCACGACCTACGCCGGAAACCTGTCGGGATATCTGGCCCTCGACGTGTTCATCGCCACCAAGAAGGACACGACGGCAGGTGGCGCCAGTGCGACGAACCTCTACAACCCCGCGGACGCGACGGGCGACGCCGACATCACGGTGGCCAGCACCTCGCCCACGGTGAGCTACGTAGTCACCGGTGGGACTCCTACCAACTTCGGAACGGCGGTCACCTGCCCCGGTGCCGGGACGAGCCTGGATGGCAACAGCTACACGGCCTACAACCTCTGCTACCAGCTCTCGAACCTCATCGTCTCCGCCACCGCGTTCACGAACGTGACCGGCGCCGTGACGTTCACCACGGGCATCTCCCTCCCCAGCGGCCAGCTCAACACCTACCAGGGCAGCAGCGCCGTCGTCGTGCTGAGCGCACACGCGGTGCAATCCAGGAACAACACGCTCAACTGTGCGGTCGGCGGCGCCTCGCCCACAGCCGGCGCCGTCTGTACGCCCGCCGGATCGTTCGCCTGGAGCTAGATGTGACACGGCTCCGGAAACTCGGGTTCGTCGCAGCCGCGCTGGTCGTGACGGCCAGCCTGGTCACGCCGACCTTGGCCTGGGCGAAGTACCGCGCGGCCGCATCCGAGACCAACGTCTTCGCAACCCATGTGCTCCTGGCCCCGGGGACGCCGACCTGCGGCGTTATCAGCCTGCTGACAGTGACACTTTCGTGGACGCCGCCTTCGGACTCGGCGTATGTCGACACCTACGAGGTCGGCTACGGACCCTCGGCGGTTGGACCCTTTGCGAACTTCATCAGCGCAGGCACGAACACGTTCAAGATCATCTCAATTCCGGGATTCTCCACCCGCTACTACGTTGTCCACACCACGAATGACTCGTGGACGGGAGCCAACTCGGGATCTCGACGGGTCGACAGCCTCGTCGCCTTGGCTAGCTGCCCGTGAGCCCGGACCTCAGGGCGACCCAGTCGCCATCCCCGGAAGGGACTCGAGAACGGCCGCGAGCAGTTCGAAGGTCTTGAACACCCTCGGGCCGGCCTGGTCCCTCTCGCCGGAGACGTTCAGGAGTAGCTCGATGCCGATGAACTCACCGACGACAGCCAGCGCCAAGTCGTGCACCGGAACGAGGGCGGAGTAGGGCGTTCCCTCCAGCACCCGGACGATGGCCCGTTCCACGATGTCGATCCAGGGCTCGAACCGCTCCCGCATCGGTTGGCGCAGCTCGGGGATGGTGGCGGCTGCGGCCAGCATCTGGGACAGGACGGTGATGTGGCCCTCGTCCAGGTCCTCGGCGTGGAGCTCGCCCGCCACCGCCACCAGCTCCCGGAGGGTTGAAACCTCCGACAGACGTCGCTCGTAGCGCTCGCTCCGGCGGCCGCTCAGCTCCTCGACCGCGGCCAGCAGCAGCTCGTGGACGGAGGTGAAGTGGTAGAAGATCAGGGCCTGGTTGAAGCCCCCCCGTCGGGCGATCGACCGGGCGCTGGCCCCCAGGATGCCGTCCTCGTGGAGCGACGTCAGCGCCGCCTCGATCATCTTGGCCCGGGTGACCTCGGCCGGTCTGGTGCCGGCCGTCGTGCTCCGCCGGGGCGTGCCAGCCGGAGGTGGGGCAGCCATCGGCGGCGACCCTACTGCCGGGTCACTGGGCCGGCACCCACACGCCGGCCGGCCCTGACGCCGTGGCGGGGGGCGCAGTAGGACCGAGCGGTGCGGGAGCCGCCGCCCGGCGACGTACGAGGTGGAAGACCCACATGTTCACGAAGTGGACTCCGGCGAGGGAGACCAACAGCACGCCGAGCTTCTGGCTGAGGACCTCGAAGGCGTCGACCGCGGTGGGGGCAGCGTCGGACTTGAGCAGCAGGGCGGCGTAGCCCAGGTTGAGCATGTAGAAGCCGGTCACGAGCAGGCGGTTGACCGCCTCCGCCATGCGGGGATCGGCGAAGACGCCTTCCAGGAAGAGGGCCCCATTGCGGTACAAGGTCCGGGCCAACCAGGCCACGAGCCCCACGCTCACCACCAAGTAGACGATGTACACGGGCACGAGCATCGGAAGCCTCCTTATTTGAGCGCCTGCTCAATTCTGCTTGAGCGCTTGCTCAATGTCAAGCATCAAGCGTCGACGATCGCTGTGACCGGCCACGACCTACGCTCCCTGCGTGCGTCGGATCTTGGCCGTGGTGGGGGCGGTGGCCATGGTCGTTGGCGCCCTGGTCGTCCGGGGACGGCTCGACGACAAGAAGGTCGACGCCGGGCAGGTCTACCGGCTCGTGTGCGCGGCCGACCTCGACCAGGTGTGCGCCGACCTCGACGACGCCTTCCCGGGCAAGGTCGACGTCACCGTCGAGAGCGCCGGCACTACCGCCGACCGTCTCCGCCGCCTCGACGGCGATCCCGAGCTCGACGGGTGGCTGGTGGCGGACCCGTGGCCGGCGTTGGTCGACGAAGCCCGCCGGGCGGGCTCGCTCCCGCCCCTCTTCGCGGCCACGGCCCCGCCCCTCGCCCGTTCGCCCCTCGTGATCGTCGCCTGGAAGGACCGGGCCGACGCCCTCGCCCCGACCTGCCCGACGCCCGGCAGCATCGGGTGGAAGTGCCTGGGCGAGGCGTCCGACCAGCCGTGGCCGACCAGGGGCGGCCAGGAGGCGTGGGGCCGGGTCAAGGTCGGCCACGCCGAGTCGGCAGCCGACGGCATCGGCCTGCTCGTGCTCGGCCAGGCCACCGTCGAGTGGTTCGGCCGCACCGACCTGTCCACCTTCGACCTGGAGGACGAGGGCTTCCAACGGTGGTTCTCGGGGCTCGAGCGGCCGATGCCGCCGTCGCCCCGGTCGCCGCTCGACCGGATGCTCCAGATCGGCCGGGCCGCCTACGACTTCGTGGGCACCACCGAGGCCGAGGCGGCCAAGGTGGACGCCGCCGCCAGCCGCGCCTCCCTCACCAAGATCTACCCTTCGTCCATGGCGACCGCCGACGTGGTCCTGACGGTCACCCCTGGCGGACGGGGAGACCGCCTGCGCGACATCGTCAGCGGCCGGGCCCGCGACCGCCTGACCCACTCGGGATGGAAGGCGCCCGGCGCCGCCGGCCTCCCTGCCGGGAATGGGCTGCCCGACCCCGGACTGCTCGACGCCCTTCGAGCCAAGGCCCGGGAGGTCACCGGCCGATGACGACGACCATCCGGAAAGCCGTCCTCCTCCTGGTGGCGATGGCCCTCGCCGCCAGCGCCTGCACCACCAGCGACGGGTCGGGCGGCGGACCGGGCGGCGGCGACCTCCAGTCCATCCCCAAGGGCTGCACCGCCATCGACATGGCCGTGTCGCCGGAGAAGGTCGACCTGCTCACCGACCTGGCCCGCACCTTCAACGCGTCGGACGAGGCCAAGGCCGGCGGGCGGTGCGCGTTCGTCCGGGTCCAGAAGAAGTCGTCGGGCGTGGGGATGTCGCTGCTGGTCGACGGCTGGCCGGACGAGGCCACCAACGGGCCCCGTCCCGTCATCTGGTCGCCCGCCTCGGCCGCGTGGGGCGCCATCCTCAACTACCGCCTGTCCACCGCCGGTCAGCCGGCGATGGCGCCCACCGACGCCAAGCCGTTCATGCTGACGCCCCTCGTCATCGCCATGCCCAAGCCCATGGCCGAGGCCATCGGCTGGCCCGCCACCCCCATCGGCTTCGCCGACATCCTCAAGCTGGCCCAGGATCCCGCCGGATGGGGCGGCAAGGGCCACCCCGAGTGGGGGCCGTTCCGGCTGGCCAAGACCAATCCCAACTTCTCCACCAGCGGCCTGTCGGCCACCATCGCCCAGTACTACGCGGCCACCGGCAAGACCCGCGACCTCACCGCCGAGGACCTGGCCCGACCCGAGGTCGACGCCTTCGCCCGGGGCGTCGAGAACGCGGTCGTCCACTACGGCGACATCACGCCGACGTTCCTGAACAACTGGTACCGCAACGACGCCCGGGGCACCGCCCTCACCTACACGTCGGCCCTGGCGGTGGAGGAGAAGTCGGTCATCGACTACAACCTCGGCAACCCGGACGGGATCACCGACCCGGGTGAGAAGCCCCGTCCGCCCAAGATCCCCCTCGTCGCCATCTACCCCAAGGAGGGCACCCTCTTCTCCGACAGCCCCTTCTACGTGGTCGACGCCCCGTGGGTCGACGCCGGGGAGCGGGCCGGGGCCCAGGCCTTCGCCCAGTTCGTGCAGGAGCCGGCGAACCAGCGCAAGGTCCTGCAGTTCGGCTTCCGGCCGGCGAACCCCCAGGTGGGGATCGGCAGCCCCATCGACCGGTCCAACGGGCTCGATCCGGACCAGCCCCAGAACATCCTCCAGGTGCCGGACCCGCCGGTGCTGGCCCGGATCCTCGAACTGTGGGGCCAGCAGCGGCGCAGCGCCCGGGTGATGTTGGTGATCGACGTCTCCGGGTCGATGGGCGACCCGGCCGACGACAAGAACGACCAGGGCGAGACCAAGCTCGAACTGGCCAAGCAGGCGGCAGTGGCGGCCCTGTCGCAGTTCAAGGACGACGACGACGTCGCCCTCCGCATCTTCTCCACCGACATCAGCCCCACCGAGCCCACCGACTACCTCGACCTGGTGCCGTTCGGTCCCATCGGGGCCCAGCGGGAGCAGATCGCGTCCAAGATCCGCAGCCTCGTCCCCACCCAGGGAACCCCGCTCTACACCGTGGCCGAAGCGTCGTTCGAGAACCTCCGGGAGTCGTACGACGCGGCCAAGATCAACGCCGTCGTGCTCCTCACCGACGGTCGCAACGAGGACCCCCGCAACCGCGACGTCGAGAAGCTCCTCACCGACCTGCGCTCGGGCAGCGAGGGACAGTCGAGCCGACCGGTACGCATCTTCCCCATCGCCTATGGCAAGGACGCCGACCTGGCCGTCCTCAAGCGCATCGCCGAGGCCACCAACGCCGCCGCCTACGACGCCAGCAACCCGGCCACGATCATCCAGGTCTTCACGGCGGTCATTTCCAACTTCTAGCGGAGGGGAGCCAGCCGATGGCGGCGTCGTCGAACGAGGACCGGGTACTCCCCGCGACCCGGGCGTTGTCGATCTTCATCATCCCGTTCCTGGTGGTCGGCTTCACCGTGCTGTTCTTCTGGCCGGCCGACACCAAGCGCCTGTTCGCGTGGACGATCAACCCGCCGCTGACGGCCATGATCCTGGGGTCGGTCTACCTGGGCGGGGCCTGGTTCTTCCTCCAGGCGGCCCGGGCCACCAGCTGGCGGGCGATCAAGGGCGGCTTCGTGCCCGTCGGCACCTTCGCCTCCATCCAGGGCCTGAACACGATCCTCCATTGGGAGAAGTTCAACCACGGCCACGTCGCCTTCTGGCTGTGGGCGGGCCTGTACTTCACCACCCCGTTCCTGGTCTTCGGGGTGTGGCTGGCCAACCGGCGGGTGGGAGATACGTTCCCGCCCCCGGCCCGTCGTCCTGTTTCCAGCCCCGCGGCGGCGGCCATCGGCCTGACGGGACTGGCGGCCACGGCCATGGGCCTCTTCCTCTTCCTGGCCCCGACGCGGGCCATCGACGGGTGGCCGTGGATGCTGACACCCCTCACCGCCCGGGTGATGGGCGCCATCTTCTGCCTGGGCGTCGCCGGCGTCGGCATCCGCTTCGACCGGGACTGGCAGGCGGTCCGCATCCCCTTACAGGTGGCGATGGTGATGCTCGTCCTCATCCTGGTGTCGGTCCTTCGGGGACGGGACGACCTCGACACCTCGAAGGCGTTCACGTGGGTGCTGGTGTCCGGCTTCGCCGCCGTCCTTCTCGGGTCGGCGGCCCTCTACCGCCGGATGTCGGCCGCCCATCCCGCGGGCCCGTCAGGACACGAGCGTGCCCCGGCCGTGCACGAAGGCGAGGCCCAGTAGCAGGCCGGCGCTAACCACGAGGGCGGCCCGGGCAACCCGGGGGCTCCGGGCGGCGGCGGCGCCGACGACCCCGAACAGCGGGAAGGCAGGGAGCACGTAGCGGCCCATGCCGATGAAGTCCCTGGTGGAGAGGGCGGCGCCCACCACGAGGACGGAGGCGTAGACCCCGTAGGCGGTGCCGAAGCGGCGGAAGACGCTGGGGAGCAGGCAGACCGCCACCACCGCCACCAACGCGTTGCCGACCAGGTGGAGGTGGCCCGGGTTGAGATAGGGGGAGCGGGCCATCTCCCGGAACCACGAGACCTTCGACCACGTGGCCGGACCCGGCTCCTGGCGCCAGCCCGCCTCGGCCTGGACGAACGCCAACGGACGTCCGAAGCGGACCGCCAGGTACCCGCAGTAGGCGACCAGGCCCATCGGGGCGAGGAGGAGGCCGGCGTCGGCCGGTCGCAGCCCGACCGCCCGCCGGCGGCGGCCGGACGGCGACGAGTTCCGTAGCTCGAGCGTCCGCCACCAGAGGCCGGCGACGACGGCCACCCCGAGGGGACGGGTCGCCGTCGCCAGCAGGGCCATGACGCCGGCCGCCACCGGACGGTCGTCCTCCAGGAAGACGAAGGCGGCCAGGGCGAGGGCGAGGAACATCCCGTCGGCGTAGGTGACACCCATGAGGTAGAAGGCGCACGGGTAGACGACCAGGCTCGCCACCGCGTAGCGGGCCTCGGTGGATGTCATGTGGCGGCCGCACCACCGGTGGAAGAGCACGACCCCGGCCAGTCCGCTGAGGCTGCTGACGACGACGAGGGCCAGCAGCGGGTCGCGGAGCACAGCGGTGAGGACCCGGCCCGCCAGCGGGTAGCCGGGGAAGAACGCCACCGACGACATGTGTCCGGGTCGGAAGAAGTAGCCGTGGCGGACGATCCCCACGTACCAGGCCCCGTCCCACCAGGTCCATCCCTCGAGCCAGCTGAGGACTCCGGCCGACATGGCGTGGGGGGAGATCCGGTGGAACCGGTAGTCGCCCAGGCTGGCGATTCCCGCCCCCGTCACGAGGGTGATCGCGACCCAGGCCGCCCCGAACAGGCGGACCGGGAACCACCGATCGACGCTGGTCCGGGGGCCTCGATCGAGGAGCGACACGCGGCGCCAGCCTATGGCGGCCGCGGGTCCGGATTTCGGCCGGGCCGACAGCGGCCCGGCGATGGTCAGTCGGTGTGGCTGAAGCGGACCACGGCCACCGCGAAGACGGCGCTGCCGAGGGCGGCCAGGACCACCAGTTGGAGGGCCACCGGCACCGGCCACCCCATCCACGTGATGCGGGGGTCGAGCGCCTTCATCGCGGCCGCCGACAGGTCGAGGTGGGCGAACACCACGTGGCGCATGGGCTGGACGGCATAGGTGAGCGGGTTGAGCTTGGTGGCGACGGCCAGCCAGGCGGGAAGGCCGGCGGTAGGGTACAGCGCCCCCGACAGGAACATCATGGGCGTGATCACCATCTGGATCACGGGCATCACCGACTGGATGTTGGCCACCTTCGCCCCCAACAGGAGGCCGAAGGCGGTGATCGACAGCGAGGCCAGGAAGAGGATGGCCACCAGCTCGATGAGCATCACCGGGTTGTAGGGAACCCCCGCCAGTCCGGCCAGGGCGACCAGCACCAGCGCCTGGACCGTGGCCACGATGGCCCCGCCCAGGCACTTGCCGGCCATGATCGACGTGCGGCTGATGGGCGCCACCAGCATCTCCCGCAGGAACCCGAACTCCCGGTCCCACACCACCGACACGCCCGAGAACACGGCCGTGAACATGACCGACGTGGCCAGCACACCGGGAAAGAGGAACGTGCGGAAGTCGACGCCCTCGGTGCCGGGCCGGACCACCCGCGACAGGCCCGTTCCCAGCACGAACAGCCACAGCAGGGGCTGGACCATCCCCGCCACCAGCCGCCGGCGGTCGGTGAGCCAGCGCAGCAGCTCCCGGTGGCAGACGATCTTGATCGCCCGCAGATCGGCGGCCAGGCCGGTGGGCGCGCGGCGGATAGGGGCGACCGGGAGGAGTGAACCGGGGCCCGCCGCCGTCGGGGCGGGCGTGGTCGCCGGCGTCGGGGTCGGCGGCGTCTCGGGACGGGTCGTGGTCATCGGGCTACCTCCGTCCCCGGAACATGGGCGGGATCTCGTTGCCGGAGCTCTCCGCGTCGCGGATGGTGCGGCCGGTGTAGGTCATGAAGACATCGTCGAGGGTAGGCCGGGTGACGCTCACCGAGCGCACGGAAACGCCCAGGTCGGCCAGCAGGCGGGGCACGAACGCCTCGCCGTCGGCCACCTGCAGGACGAGGCCGTCGGGCGTGGTGCCCACCTCCAGGCCGAAGCGGCCGGCGATGGCGGCGGCGGCGGCCGTGTCGTCGGCCGTCACCAGCCGCACCCGGTCGGTGCCGATGGCCGCCTTCAGCGCCTGGGGCGTGTCGAGGGCCACGATCTGGCCGACGTCCATGATGGCGATGCGGTCGCAGTGCTCGGCCTCGTCCATGTAGTGGGTGGTGAGGAAGATGGTGAGGTCCTCCTGGCGACGGAGCTGGTCGAGGTACTCCCAGATGGAGGACCGGGTCTGGGGGTCGAGGCCGACGGTGGGTTCGTCGAGGAAGAGGACCCGGGGCGAGTGGAGCAGGCCGCGGGCGATCTCCAGGCGCCGCTTCATGCCCCCCGAGTAGGTGGCCACCTCCTTGTCCCGCCGGTCCCACAGGCCGACCAGCTCGAGCACCTGCTTCATGCGGACCTCGAGGTCGGCCGACGGCACCCCGTAGAGCTGGCCGTGGAAGCGCAGGTTCTGGGCGCCGGTCAGGTAGGTGTCGAGGGTCATGTCCTGGAACACGAGGCCGATCTCGCGGCGGACGTCGTCCCGCTCCTTGACCACGTCGAAGCCGGCCACCGTGGCCCGCCCGGCCGTCGGACGGAGGAGGGTGCAGAGCACGTTGATTGTGGTGGACTTGCCTGCGCCGTTGGGCCCGAGGAACCCGAAGGTCTCCCCGCCCTTGACCTCGAAGTCGACGCCGCGGACGGCGTGGACGTCGCCGAACCGCTTCTCCAGTCCCTCGACCAGGATGGCCGGGGGCCGCTCGTTGCCTTCCGCCATGCGGTTGCTCCCTAAATTCGTTGGCACTTCCAACGATAGATCATCCCCATCGAATGTCAAGAACGACTACCCTGGCCCGGTGGACAGCGGTGGCCAGACCGGCGAAGCGGGCGGGGGCCGGTTCGACGTGGTCTCCGGCGTGTTCATGCTGGCCCGGGAGATGCGGCGGGAGATCGGCGAGGTGATGAGCACCGAGCAGTGGGCGATCGAGGCCGGCTTCCGCCCGCCCTGCCTGGGCGTGATGGCGGTGGTGTCCAAGCTGGCGCCGGTCTCGCAACGGGCGATCAGCGACCACCTCGGGCTCGACGCCAGCGACGTGGTGGGCGTCCTCGACATCCTGGAGAAGGCGGGCATGGTCGAGCGGGGCCGCGACCCCGACGACCGGCGCCGGCACGCAGTGGTGCTCACCGAGGCCGGCGAGGAGGCGTCCCGCCGGCTGGTCGAGCTGCGGGCCGAGGTCGAGATCCGGGTGCTGTCCGGCCTCGAGCCCGACGAGCGCCGCCAACTGGCCGACCTCCTCGACCGGGCCCTCAACGCGCCCGCCTCCGCCACCCGCCAGTCCGCCCCCCCCTGACGCCGCCTGACCCTCAGCCGCCTGACCCTCAGCCGCCGCTCAGGGCGGCGACGACGGCTTCCGGATCCTGCATGCTCACCTCGAGCGTGCGAAGTCGGACCGGCACCCCGAGCACCCGGGCCTTGGCCGGCGGATCGATCTCGACGCGGACGATCCCCGCCACCGAGCCGTTCACCAGCCACCATCCGCCCCACCCGTGGACGCCGATGCCGTTCCAACGGTTCCCCGACCGGCGCACGCTCCGGATGGACGCCCGCGGGACAGTGGCCCGGAAGCCCCACCCCATCCTGACGTCCAGGCTCGTCTCGTCGACCTCGAGGCGAGAGAACGCGGGCCCGACGCCCACCACGCTCAACAGCGGCCGCCAGAAGCCGTACCGGAGAGGGAATCGCTGAGACGAACGGGCCACGACCAGAGTTTCCCACCGCGGCGGCGGGCCATCTGACGGGCGGGGCGATACGGGAGACGCGCGGAGGCCAGAATGGCGGGATGCTCGAACGGCTGCCGGAGCGGGCCCGCACGCCGGCGATGGCGCGGGCGATCATGGCGCCGTCGTCCATCCTCCTGGCCGGGGCGGGGACGGCGGTTGCCATCCTGGCCGGGGTGCCCCTGGCCGCGGCGGCGGCGGTGGGCGCGGTGGCGTGGGCGGGGAAGGTGGCCTGGGCCATCCCCCGCAAGGCCAAGCGACCGGGCATGAACCCGGCCACGGTGAAGGAACCGTGGCGCTCGCTCGTGCGCCAGACGGTCAAGGCCGAGGACCGCTTCAACGAGACCGTCCGCGAGACCCGCCCGGGGCCGCTGCGGGACCGGCTGGCGGAGCTGTCGGCCCAGGTCAGCGTGGCCGTCGATGCCTCCTGGCAGATCGCCCAGCGGGGCGACAGCCTCGACGACGCCGTCCGTGAGCTCGACGCCGATTCCATCGCCGCCGAGCTGGCCGCCCGGGAGGACGAGCTGCGCCGGTCGCCGGGACGGCCCCAGCTGGAAGCCACCGTCGCCGCCCTCCGTCGCCAGTTGGAGTCGGCCCAGCGGGTGGCCGACGTGGCCCGCGATGCCCTCGATCGCCTCCGCAAGCTCAACGCCCAGCTCAACGAGACGGTGGCCCGGGCCGTCGAGCTCTCCTTGGGCCCGGCCGACGTCGACGCCCTGCAACCCCTGGGGGCCGACATCGACGGCGTCGTGACCGAACTGGAATCGCTCCGGTTGGCGCTCGAGGAGTCGGCCACCGCCTCGTGACCGGCCCCCCGTGACTGCGTCGGCCCGGGACTCGTGCGTGTAGCGTCCCGGCCCGTGCACGACCGGACGCGCGCCTGGGTGCTGTTCGCCCTCACCGTGGTCGGCGTCGCCCTCACGGGGGCGATCGTGTGGATCACCACACCCCCCTCCACGTCCGCCGGCGCCGACACCGCCCGCGACCCGCGGTCGCTCGCCGCCCTCGCGCCCGCCTCCAACCTCAACCCGCTGGGCCCGTCACCCACCCTGGCCCGGTCGGCCCCGACCATCACCGCCGGCGGCACCGGCCCCACCGCCACCGGCCCCGCGGACGCGTCCCCCGCCACCGCCACCGCGACCGGCGCCGCCGCCGCCGGCACCGCCGCCGTCCCCGACTGCGCGCCTCTCTCGCTCGCCCAGCGGGCGGCCCGCACGCTCATCGTCGGCATCCCCGATGTCAAGGATCCCACCGACCCCATCGTGAAGACGGTCCTCGACATCGGCGTGGGCGGCATCTTCCTGAACCCGGGCAACGTCGAGTCCGAGGCCCAGGTCATCCGCCTGGTGAAGGGCATCCGGGCCCAGGCCGGGCGACCGATCGTGGTCACGGTCGACGAGGAGCCGGGCCGGGTGTCGAGCCTGGGCGACATCCTCGGCACCAGCCGGTCGGCCCGCCGCATGGCCAACGAGGACTCGCCGGCCGAGGTGCGGGCCTACGCCCGGACGGTGGCCCTGGAGCTGTCCCGGCTGGGCATCGACCTCAACCTGGCCCCGGTGGCCGACCTCACCGACGGGCCCTACGACGAGATCATCGGCGACCGGTCCTTCTCCGCCGACCCCGCCATCGCCTCCGAGTACGCCTCCGCCTTCGCCCAGGGCATGGCCGACGGGGGCGTGCGGTCGGCGGCCAAGCACTTCCCGGGCCAGGGCCGGGCGACGGACGACATCCACTTCGAGGCGGCGGCGCCGATCACCACGCCCCTCGACGTCCTCCGCGTCACCGACGTGCGCCCCTTCCGCGACCTGGTCCGGGCCGGCATCCCGGTGGTGATGATGAACCACATCCGCTACACCGCCCTCGACCGCAACCTTCCCGCCAGCCTGTCGCCCAAGGCCTACGCCCTCCTTCGCGACCTCGGGTTCCAGGGCGTGGCCATCACCGACTCCCTGGGCATGGGCGCGGTCAACCTCACATGGGGGTTCTTCGACTCCGCCCCCATGGCCGTCGCCGCCGGTGCCGACGGCCTGCTCGCCACCGACGGCTTCTTCGCCGAGGAGATGCGCGACGGGCTGGTCGACGCCATGGCGAAGGGCAAGCTGACGGAGAGCCGGCTGAGCGAGGCCGCCGCCCGGATGGTGGCCCTGGCCGGCGGCAACCCCCGCACCGCGGCCTGCATCGACGTCGTCCTGCCCCGGATCGCACCCACCCCGCTGTCCTAGGCCCCGGCCCCCGGCTTCCGGGCCGCGGTTTCGGACTGGGGGCGGACCGGTAGGCTTCCCCGGCAATGACTCGTCGCACCTCGACGACCATCGGCGCGGCGGTCGCCGTGCTGGCTGCGGCCCTGTTCGGGATCACGTGGCACAACATGGCCACCCGCGACAACTCCGACGTGGCGGCCATCGGCAAGGTGGCCCCGACGACCACGGTGGCCCCTGGCCCCACCACGTCCACCACCGCCCTCCCCGTCCTCGGCCCCACCCGCGAGGTGGAGCCGGGGTCGACCCTGCGCCTGGGCTACGCCCGCCCCCCCTCGTCCCCGGCCATGGTGGCCGACGCCATCGTCCCCACCGTGGGCCTCTACAACGCCCCCGGCGACGCCGAGCCGGCGGACTCTCTCGACAACCCCACGTGGGAGGGGCTGCCCGGCGTCTACCTGGTGATGCAGCAGTGGGGTGACTGGCTGGAGGTGCAGGTGTCGATGCGACCCAACGAGTCGACGGCCTGGATCCGCAAGGCCGACGTCTCCATCCGCCAGACGCAGTACCGCATCGTCGTCAACGTGAGCGAGCGACGGCTGATCGCCTACGACGGCGCCACCCCCTTCCTCGACACCACCGTGGCCACCGGCGCGGCCAGCGGCCCCACGCCCACCGGGAACTTCTTCATCGACGGGACGGTGCGGGTGACCGACCCCACCGGGCCGTACGGGGCCTACCAGATGAGCGTGGCCGCCTTCTCCGACGTGTACTACAGCTTCGGATCGGGAATCGGCCAGATCGCCCTCCACGGCACCAACGACCCCGCCCTGCTGGGCACCCCCGCCAGCCACGGCTGCGTGCGCATGACCAACGAGGCCATCACCCAACTGGCCAACACCGCCCCGCCCGGCACCCCGGTCACGATCATCGCCTGAGGCGGCCGGCCCGGCCGCCTCATCGCCGGCGACTAGTCGTCGGACGACTTGGACTGGCCGTGGAGCCGGTCGTGGAGTCCCTCCTGGGTGGCGGCGCTCAGGGACGGGTCGGCGTCGAGGTCGTGCACCGTGCGCAGGTGGTCGGCCAGGGTGCCGTCGAGGGCGGTGACGCGGTCGTGGCCGTGGTCGACGTCGGCCACCGGCGACGCCTCGGCCGCCTCGATCTCCTCCGCCGGCAGCTCGTCGTGCATCTCGACCACGCCGGAGTCCTCACCGGCGGGAATCGACCGCAAACCCTCTGCCCTTCAGGCGTAGTCTGAGGCCATGGGAAACAAGGCGCCGGCCAAAGCACAACCCAAGAAATCGGGAAAGTCGCTCCAGGAGAAGCGGGCGGCCAAGCAGGCCAAGAAGTCCGAGAAAAAGGGCGGCAGCAGCTCCTAGGACGGCGCCGCCCCGGGGCGGCCCGAGTCGAGCTCGGCCACCAGGGAGTCGACCACGTCGCTGAGCGAGCCGCCGGCGGCGACGATCGCCCGCTGGCGCCGGTAGCTGGCGCCGTGGTCCAACACCTGGAGGTTGGCCTTCAGCTCGTCGAGGCACCCGAGGCCGGCGGCCGTCGGTGACAGCTCGTCGACCAGCTCGGCGATGGCGTCGCGCAGGGGGACCCGGCGGCCCTGGTCGTCGACGATGAGGTCGGCGTCGAGGCCGTGGCGGGAGGCAGTCCACTTGTTCTGCTTCACCACCCACTCCCGGGGCACGACCAGCTTCTCGCCCGCGTCCAGGCGGACGTCCATCCACTCGACCAGGCTCTGGGCCATGGCCGCCAGGGAGGCCACCTCCCGCATGGTGGGGATGCCGTCGCAGATGCGCAGCTCGACGGTGCCGAAGTCGGGGTGGGGACGGATGTCCCACCACACCTCGCGGATGCTGGTGATGGCCTGGGCCGCGATGAACGTGCCCATGAACGCCTCGAACTCGCTCCACCCCGCCAGCTGGTACGGCAACCCGGCCGTGGGCAGGCACTCGAAGACCTTGCTCCGGCTCGACGCCAGGCCCGTGTCGTAGCCCTCCCAGTAGGGACTGGAGGCGGACAGGGCGAGGAAGTGGGGGATGTAGGTGTTGAGGGCGTTGGCGATGGCGATGACCTTCTCCGCCGACCGCACGCCGACGTGGAAGTGCACGCCGAAGATCTGCAGCCGCTTGCCGGCCCACTGCGTCTCCTCCAGCAGGGCCGCGTAGCGGGGACTGGGGCTGACCTGCTGATTGCGCCAGTGGGAGAACGGGTGGGCGCCGGCGCAGAGCAGGGCCAGGCCCCGGGCCGCGACCGGACCCGTCACCTCCTTGAGGGTGAGCTCGAGATCGTCCCTGGCCTCGGCCACCGTGGCGCAGATGCCGGTGATGATCTCGAGGGTGCACTCGAACAGCTCGTGCTTGACCTTGGGGTGCTCGCCGCCGGGATGGGACCCCCCCAGTTCGTCAAGGATGGAGGTGGCCGCGCTGACCAGCTCCCGGGTCTCCCGGTCGACGATCGCCAGCTCGACCTCGACCCCGAGGCTGCTGCGCTCCGAGGCGTGGAACGGGATGTGCACGAGGACCTCCTCCCCAGAGAGTACGTACCCGTTTGCCACTCGGGCGTACAGTCGGGGACATGTTCAAGCTCATGGGACGTTGGTGGGCCTACCTCACCGCCAAGCTCTCGGGGTCGTTCGAGGAGCGGGCTGACCCCAAGGTCCAGTTGGAGCAGGCGATCGGCGACGCCCAGGACCAACACCGACGGCTGATGGAGCAGGCGGCCAACGTCATCGCCCATCAGAAGAAGACCGAGATGAACCTCAACCGCACCATGGGTGAGCTGGAGAAGCTCAACGGGTCGACCCGCCAGGCCGTCACCATGGCCGACGAGGCCACCACCAGGGGCGACACCACCAAGATGGCCGACTACACCAAGGCCGCCGAGGCCTTCGCCAACCGGCTCATCGAGAAGGAGAAGGAGGCCGACTCCCTCAAGGCCCTCCTCCTCCAGGCCACCGAGGCCGCCGACCAGGCCAAGCAGGCGGTGCGGCAGAACTCGCTGGCGCTGCAGAAGAAGCTGGCCGACCGCCAGAAGCTGCTGGGCCAGCTCGACCAGGCCAAGATGCAGGAGCAGGTCAACAAGGCCATGACGTCGCTCAACGAGACGGTGGGCCAGGACGTGCCCACCCTCGACCAGGTGCGCGACAAGATCGAGGCCCGCTACGCCAAGGCATTGGGCACGGCTGAGCTCACCGAGGGATCGGTGGAGTCGCGGATGCTCGAGGTGGAGCAGGCCCAGGTCAACTCCGAGGCCCAGGCCCGCCTGGCCGAGATCCGCAGCCAGCTGGGGCTGGCGTCGCCCGCCGGCGCCGGCGAGCTGAGCTCACCGGCGGCGGCGGCCGAGCCCGCCGCCGAACCGGGCACCGCCACCACCTGAGTTAGACCCCGGGACGGCCCCGCCGAATCACCGGGCCACCGGCGGCCACGGCGGCGGCACCACCGACCGGCGCCGGCGGCTGGCCCGCAGGCCGAGGACGATGGCCAGCACCACCCCCACCGTGAACAGCAGGCCGAAGATCGCCAGCACGATGGCCACGCCTACTCCCGCCCGCACCACGTCGTCGCCCAGCTCCTTGTCGTCGAGGCCGGGGGGACGGGCGCCGAAGGTCTCCGCCATCTCGCTGTAGGTGTAGGTGGTGACTTCCGGTCCCCCGGTCCCGAGCAGCTCGAGGCGGAGCAGGTCGAAGCGCAGCGGGAAGGTGGTCCACACCACCCGGGCCGCATCCTCGGCGTCAGCCTTGGGGAGCTCGGTGGACTTCGGGCGGAGGGCGACCTCCACCTGGTCGAAACCGTTGTTGCTGGAGAAGTTGACGTCGACGTGGGTGAACCCGGCCCGGGTGAGGGCGTTCTCGGTGTCGACCAGGCCGCGGATGGTGGTGCACCCGGCCAGGAGCAGGAGGCCGAGGACCGAGAGGGCGATCACCACCGGCCCCGGGTGCCGGCGGCAACTGCCCCGGCCGGCCCCGATCACGGCAGGGCGACCAGGTCGTCGGCGTGGACGGCCTCGTGGGGGGTGCCCTCGGGCAGGTCGCCCGTGCGCCGGCCGGCGGCCGCTTTGAGCTCGACCGCGCTCAGCCGGACCAGGCCCTTGGCGAACACCCGCCCGGTGGGATCGGCGATCTCGACCGCGGCGTCGGCGTCGAAGTCGCCCCTGACCTCGACGATGCCCGCCGGCAGCAGCGACCGGCCCCGCTCCACCAGCGCCCGGCGGGCCCCGTCGTCGACCACGATCGTGCCCGCCATGGGCAGGGCGAAGGCGATCCACAGCTTGCGGGCCGGCAGCCGCCGGTCGCGAGGCCGCACCACGGTGCCCACCCCCGGACGACCCTCGACCGCCCCCGCCAGCACTCCCGGACGGGTGGCGGCCGCGATCACCGCCCTTACCCCCGACCAGGACGCGATCTTGGCCGCGGCCAGCTTCGACGCCATGCCCCCGCTCCCGTGCACCGAGCCCCGGCCGCCGGCCATGCCCTCCATCTCGTGGTCGACCTCCACGATCTCCTCGATGAGCGACCCGCCCTCCGTGAGCCGGGGGTCGGCGCTGAGCAGGCCGGGGGTGTCGGTGAGGAGCACCAGCAGGTCGGCCGCCACCAGGTTGGCCAGCAGGGCGGCCAGGAAGTCGTTGTCGCCGAAGCGGATCTCGTCGTCGGCGATGGCGTCGTTCTCGTTCACCACCGGCACCACGCCCAGCTCGAGCAGGCGGTTGAGGGTCTGGCGGGCGTGGAGGTACTGCGACCGGTGGGCGAAATCGAGGGGCGCCAGCAGCACCTGACCCACCACCAGTCCGTGACGGCCCAGGGCGGCGCCATAGACGCCCATCAGCCGGCTCTGGCCCACCGCGGAGACGGCCTGGAGGGTGGCGATGTCGTTGGGCCGCCGGCCCGACAGGCCCAGGGCGGGCAGGCCGGCGGCGATGGCTCCCGACGTCACCACCACCACCCGGTGGCCCTGCCGGCGCAGGTCGGCGACCTCGGCACACAGCTTCTCGACCGCCGGCACCGCGATCTCGCCGTGGTCGTCGGTGATCGACGACGTCCCGATCTTGGCGACGACGATCAAGCCCGGCGCCGCCCTTCCGAGGTCGGCCGGACCGCGCTCTCGTCCGTGTACTGCAGGGTCATCTTGCCGATCCGGACGGTGTCGCCCTCCCGGGCCCCGGCCCGGGCCAGGGCCTTGTCGACGCCGAGCCGCTTCAGCCGATCGCGCACGTAGTCGAGGGCCTGGAGGTTGGTGAGGTCGTTGACGGCCACCGCCCGCTCCGCGGCCTGGCCCCGCACCACCAGGGCGCCGTCGACGTCGCGCTCGACCCGGATCCCCTCCGGTTCAGGCCGGTAGACCACGTAGGCGCCGGGGTCGGGCTCGGCCGCCCGGGCCTCGTCGACCAGCACCGCCAGCCGTCCGACCAGCTCCTTGATCCCGGCGCCGGTGACGGCCGAGATCCGCTCGCCGTCCCACTCGACATCGGCGGCGGCGACGTCGGCCTTGGTGCCCACCACCAGCCGGGGCCGCTCCAGCAGCTCGGGTCGGTGGCTACCCAGCTCGTGGAGGAGGATGCGCTCCTGCTCCGCCGGCGCCACCCCGTCGGCCGGGGCCAGGTCGACCAGCACCACCAGGGCCCGGGCCCGCTCGATGTGGCGCAGGAACTGGTGGCCGAGGCCCTTGCCCTCGCTGGCGCCCTCGATGAGCCCGGGGATGTCGGCCATGACGAACTCGTAGTCGTCGCTGCGGACCACGCCCAGGTTCGGAGTCAAGGTGGTGAAGGGGTAGTCGGCGATCTTGGGCTTGGCCGCCGACACCCGGGAGATGAGGGTGGACTTGCCCGCGTTGGGGAAACCGACCAGGGCCACGTCGGCCATGAGCTTGAGCTCGAGCTTCAGCCACCGCTCCTCGCCCGCCTCCCCCTGCTCGGCGAAGGACGGGGCCCGGCGCTTGTTGGAGAGGAAGCTGGCATTGCCCCGTCCGCCCCGTCCGCCCCGGGCCGCCAGCCACGAGTCGCCGCTGTTCACCAGGTCGGCCACGACCCGTCCGTCCTCGGCCACGATCGTGCCCACGGGCACGCTCACCCGCAGATCGCCGCCGCCGGGGCCGTGGCGGGCACCACCGGCACCGTGGGCGCCGCTGGTGGCGATGCGGTGGGGATGGTCGCGGAAGGCGAGGAGGGAGGCGCACTGGTGGTCGGCGACCAGCCACACGTCGCCCCCTCGTCCGCCGTTGCCGCCGTCGGGACCCCCCCGGGGAACGTGGGCTTCCCGCCGGAAGGACACGGATCCGGCCCCTCCGTCACCGCCGCGGACGCAGAGCGAGGCCTCGTCTACGAAGGAGGACATCGAGGAAGGAGGATACGACCGGCGACCGCCGGCCGGAACCGCTATTCGGGGAGGACGTCGACCAGGCGCCGGCCGCCGCGGAAGGTGAACTTCACCTTGCCGTCGGCCAGGGCGAACAGGGTGTCGTCGCCGCCCTTGCCGACCTGCTCGCCGGGGTGGAAGTGGGTGCCCCGCTGGCGGACGATGATCTTGCCCGGACTGACGACGCCGCCGTCGTAGACCTTGACGCCCAGCCGCTGGGCGGCCGAGTCGCGGCCGTTGCGGGTGGAGCCGCCACCCTTCGTCTTGGACATTTCAGGCCTCTCTCGTGATGCCGGTGATCTCGATGGTGCTGTAGTGCTGGCGGTGACCCCACCGCTTGGTGGAGTTGGTCTTGTTCTTGTAGGTGAGCCCGGTGATCTTGGGCCCCTTGGCGTCACCCACGACCTTGGCCGTCACCTGGGCCCCGGCCAGCTGCGCCGGCTCGGCCCAGATCGTCTCCCCGTCGACCACCAGCACGGGGGCGAAGGAAACCACCCCGTCACCGTCGCCGGTGAGGCGCTCGACGTCGAGCCGCTCACCCTGCGAGACCTTGTACTGCTTGCCACCTGTCTTGATCACTGCGTACATAGACCGACCAGCGTACAGGAGCGCCCGCGGGCCCAGAATCCGACGTGGCTCAAAGGAGGGTCACGTCGAGCACGATGCCCCGGCCGGCGCAGGTGGGGCAGATGGCGGAGAAGGCCTCCACCAGACCCTCCGACACCCGCTTGCGGGTCATCTCCACCAGGCCCAGCTCGGAGATGTCGAAGACCTGGGTGCGGGTCTTGTCCCGGGCCAGGGCCTCCTTGAAACAGCGGAGCACGTCGTCGCGGTTGCGGCGGATCTCCATGTCGATGAAGTCGATGACAATGATGCCGCCGATGTCGCGCAGGCGCAGCTGGCGGGCGATCTCCTCCGCCGCCTCCAGGTTGTTGCGGTAGACGGTCTCCTCCAGGTTGGAGGTGCCCACGTTCTTGCCGGTGTTGACGTCGATGACGGTGAGGGCCTCGGTGCGCTCGATGATGAGCGACCCGCCCGACTGCAGCCACACCTTGCGGTCGAGCGCCTTGTGCAGCTGCTCGTGGACGTGCTGGCGCTCGAAGAGGGGCAGCACGTCGCCCTCCTCGTAGAGCTCGATGCGGTCGACCAGCTCGGGGATGAGGGCGGCCACGTAGTCGTGAACCTCGGCGTAGAGCTCGGGGTCGTCGATGACGACGCCCCGGTAGTCCTTGTTGAACTCCTCCCGGATCACCCGCACGGCCAGGGTAGGCTCCCGGTAGAGCAGGGCGGGGGCGGGGCGGGACGCGAGCTGCTCGATCTGGGTCCACTGCTTCTGGAGACGGGCCACGTCGCGGCGCAGCTCCTCGGGGGTGGCCCCCTCGGCCGCGGTGCGGACGATGAGCCCGTGCTTCTCGGGGCGGACGTCGTCGAGGATGCGGCGCAGGCGCTTGCGCTCGTCGTCGGCCAACCGCTTGGAGATGCCGTAGGTGGAGCTGTTGGGGATCAGGACGACGAACCGCCCGGCGAGGGACACCTCCTGGGTGAGGCGGGCCCCCTTGGTGCCGATGGGGTTCTTGGTGACCTGGCAGAGCACGGTCTGGCCCGGCCGCAGGATCTGCTCGATGCGGGCCGAACCCGACACCTTCTCGTCGACCTCGTCGTGGTCGGTGTGCACGTCGCCCCGGTAGAGCACCGCGTTCTTGGGCGTCCCGATGTCGACGAAGGCCGCCTCCATGCCCGGCAGCACGTTCTGGACCTTGCCCAGGTAGATGTTGCCGTGGATCTGGCTGGCGTCGTCGGTGGGGCGGGACACGTAGTGCTCGATGAGGGACCGGCCCTCGAGCACCGCGATCTGGGTGGCCTCGGGGCGCACGTGGACGGCCATCATGTAGCGGCCCACGGGCCGGCCCTTGCGCTCCCGGCCCCGGCGCCGCTCGAGGGTCTCCTCGTCGAGCTCGACGGGGTCCTCGGTCTCCCGGAGGCCGCCTGCGGGCGAGGTCGGGCCGGCGGCGCCCCGTCCCCGGCCGCCCCGCTTCCGGCGGCGCTTGGTGGCCGCGGTGCCGTCGCCCGCCACCACCGCCACCCGGACCGGCTGTTCGGCGCCGCCGCCGGTTCCGGCGCCGGCGGGGACCCGCCGGTCGGGGCCGCGATCGGCCTCGTCGGGCTCGGCCCGCTCGCCGGCGGGGCGGGAGTCGCCGATCTTGGGCGAGGTCGGGCGGGGGGTGGAAGGGGCCCGACCTCCGGGGCCGCTGCGTCCACCGCTGCCGCCGCCCGACCGGCGGGGGGTGGACGGCCGGCCCTCGCGGGGCGGGTCGGGCAGGTCGGGCAGGCGGTCGTCGGCGCCCGCCTGTGGCGCGCGGGGCGTGGCCGGACCCGGGCCGGGGACAGGCGCGGCCGCGCCCGGCGAGGCTAGAGCGGGTGCGTCAGGGCCGGCGCCGGGCGGGCGGACCGGGCCCCGGCCCCGGGACCCTCGCCGCCGTCGGTTGGGACCGCCGTCTCCGGCGGTGGTGGGGTTCGACCCGCCGTCAGCGGCGGGAGGAGTGGCGGAAACCGGTCGGGGGCCGGGCTCCGGGTGGTCGGGGAGAGGTTCGGACATGGGAGCGTTCCCTTCTGCACGCGCACGCCGCCCGGCGTGCGTAGCGCCCGTCGCGGGCGGCAGGGCAGAGGGCCCTCCGCGCGCCGGAGCGCTCGATCGAAAGTGGGTTGGCAGCCGGCTCGCTGGTTGAATCGTCGGCCGCCGGCCCCTTGCTGGAGGGCTCGTCGGCCGGGCGCGCCAGCCAGGCCGTGCTCGGGACCGGTTGGGGCAGGGGCGCCTGTCGGGGCGCCAGGGAGACCTTGGCCAGCAGCAGCTGGATTCGTGGCCACAGAGAGGTCATCAAATCGGGACGGAGTTTACCTCACGCAGGGCGAACCGGCTCCGGTCAGGTGAAGCGGCGCATCTGGACGCTGAGGACCAGGCCCAGGGCGGCGAAGGTGGCCACGGTGGCCGATCCGCCGTAGGACATGAGCGGGAGAGGGATCCCGGCGATGGGCGTGATCCCCATCGTCATGCCCACGTTCTCGAAGACCTGGAACACCAGCATGGCCAGGACGCCGACGCAGACGAGCATCCCGAACTGGTCCTTGGCCGTGATCGCGGCCCGCCACGTCCGCCACATCACCAGGCCGAACAGCCCGAGCAGGGTGCACGCTCCGACGAAGCCCAGCTCCTCGCCCACCGCGGTGAAGATGAAGTCGGTGTGCTGCTCGGGCACGAAGGACAGGTTGGTCTGGGTGCCCTGGAAGAGGCCCCGTCCCCCCACTCCCCCGGCGGCGATGGCGATCTTCGACTGGTTGAGGTTGTAGGCCGACCGCTGCACGTCCTCCTTGGGGTCGAGGAACGCCGACAGCCGGTCGCGCTGGTAGTCCTTCAGGACCCCGAGTTGCAGCACCATGACGATGGCCGTGATCCCCATCAGGGTGAGGATGGCGATCTGGCGGGGGCTGGCCCCGCCCACCAGCAGGATCCCCATGAGGATGGCCACGAACACCATGCCCGTCCCGACGTCGGGCTGGAGGTAGATGAGGATCAAGGGGATGCCGGCGATGCCGAGGGCGGTGGTGAGGCGACCGGTGTCGAGGTCGCCCCGGTGGGCGGCGCAGAAGGCGGCCAGGGCGATCACCAGGGCCAGCTTGGCCACCTCCGACGGCTCGAACTGGTACGGGCCCACCTGGAACCAGGCCTGCGTGCCCCGGCGCTCGGTGCCCAGGGGCGAGACGACGAGGAGGAGGACGAACAGGGCCGCGCCGTAGATGGCGGGGGCGATGTCGCGGAGGACCTGGTAGTCGAGGAGGGCGATGCCGACCATTAAGACCACGCCCACGAAGACGAAGAGGGCCTGCCGCTTCACGAAGTAGCCGGGGTCGAGGCCGGCCGCCGACTGACCCTGGCGGGTGGACGAGTAGATCATCAACAGGCCGATGGCGGAGATTCCGGCGATGGCCGCCACCAGGAGGAGGTCGACGTGCCGCAACGAGCTCGATGAGCGCCGGGCGCCGGCGCTGCGGAGGTCGAGTGCCATCAGGAAGGGCGCATCGTCAGTCGTGGGCCTGGACGCGGGTGATGGGGGTGAGCGGCAGCCCCATGACCTGGTCGAAGATGCGCCGGGCCACGGGCGCGGCCGCGGAGGCGCCGAAGCCGGCCTCCTCGATGACCACCGTGACCGCGTACCGGGGGTCGGTGGTGGGGCCGAAGGCGGCGAAGAGGGCCGTGTCCTGCTTGCCCGAGACCTGGGCCGTGCCGGTCTTGCCGGCGATGGGGAAGGTGGAGGTGGGGAAGCCGGCGAAGGCGGGCGCGGCCGTCCCCCGGGAGTTGGAGACGGCCCCCTCGAACCCGGCGATCACCGGTTCGCGGATGGCGGCCGGGATCTCGGTCTTGCGGTTGACCTTGGGGGCGATGGAGCGCACCTCGGTCCCGTTCACGTCGAGGATCGATCCCCCGACGTGGGGCGCGTACACGGTGCCCCCGTTGGCCAGGGTGGCGTAGGCGTTCACCAGCTGAAGGGGCGTGATCACGGTGTCGCCCTGGCCGATGGCGAGGTTGAGGTTGTCGCCCGTGTACCACTCGGGGTCGGGGAAGGCGTCGGGGTTGGAGTCGTGGAGCCGCTTCTTGGTCTGCTCGTCGGGGATGCGGCCGCTGGCTTCGAAGGGCAGCTCGATCTCGGTGAAGTCGCCCATCCCCAGCTCCCGGGCCGTGTCCTGGATCCCGGTGCGGCACCGCCCCGGGCAGAACCGCGATCCGAGCTCGTAGAAGTAGACGTCGCTCGACACGGTGAGGGCGGCCGACAGGTTGACGTAGCCGAAGGCCTCGCTGAAGGCGTTGGTCAGCACCGTCGGTGGGTCACCGATGGTGAAGGAGCCCCGGTCGTTCACCGTGTACTGGGGCGTGATGAGACCCGTTTCGAGGCCCGCGATCGACGTGACCAGCTTGAACGTCGACGCCGGCGCGTAGAGGCCCTGGGTGACCCGGTTGGTGAGGGGGTAATGGCCGTTGGGGTCGTTGAGCTCGCCGAAGGTCTTCTCGCTGATCCCGTCGATGAACTGCGCCGGCTCGTAGGTGGGGTACGACGCCATGGCCAGCACGCTGCCGTCATGGGGGTCGAGGACGACGGCCGACCCGGCGGGGGCGACGAAGCGCTTCCCCGAGTCGTTGTCGTAGGTGGCCTGGGCCGCCGCGATCGACTGGGCCAGCGAGTCCTCGGCCACCTTCTGCAGGTCGAGGTCGAGGGTGAGGCGCACGTCGTGGCCCTGCACCGCCGGCTGTTTGCCCAGCGAGCGCAGCACGCGGCCCTGGGCGTCGACCTCGAGCTTCTCCACCTCCGGCTGGCCCCGCAGGTCGTCCTCGTAGGCCAGCTCCACGCCCGACTTCCCGATGGCGTCCCCCGCCCGGTAGCCCTTGCTCTTGCGGGGGGTGAGCTCCTTGTCGTTGATCTCCCCCACGTAACCCACGACGTGGGCCGCCAGGCTGCCGTTGGGATAGAAGCGCTTGGTCAGCATCACCCCCTGCACGCCCGGGTACTCCGCCTGGTGCTCCCGGATGTGGATGAGCGTCTCCTTGGGGACGTCGTCGACGACCGGAATGGGCTTGAACGGGCTGTACCGGGGATCGTCGATGCGCTCCTTGAGGACGTTCACCGGCACGTGGACCAGGGCCGAGAGGTGGGCGATGACGTCGTCGGGCTTGTCGCCCAGCTCGGTCTTGTCGACCACGACGGTGGGTACCACCCGGTTGCCGACCAGCACCTTGCCGTTGCGGTCGAGGATCCGGCCCCGGGGGGCCTCGGTGTAGATGAAGCGCACGCTGTTGAGCTGGGCCTCGGTCTTGTAGGTGGGCGCGGCCAGCACCTGGAGGTACCAGAGCCGGGCCAGGAGGGCGCTGAACAGGGAGATCACGACCACGCCCAGGATCCCCATCCGCAGCCGGGTGGTGTCGCCGCTCACAGCCACTCCGCCCGGGCCCGGCGGCCCCGCACGTCGGCGATGGGCCCGCCGTCGTCGCCCATGGCCCACGTCACCGCCCGGATGACCGGGACGGCGAGGATGGCGTTGCCGACGGCCACGACGCTCACGATCAGGACCAGGCGGCGGCTGACCATGGGCTCGCCCAACACCGCCCCCACCAGGGCGTAGAGCACCACGCCGGCGGCGCTGGCGATCGACGCGGTGACAACCGGCAGGTACCACGAAGGGGTGAGGACGCCGGTGGAGATGACTCCCACGCCGTAGCCGACGAGGGTGAACACCAGGGCGGACAGACCCATCGGGGTGCGGAGAAAGACGTCGATGGCGATCCCGGCGGCGAAGCCGAGCACCGCCCCCCGCACCGGTCCGCCGACGAGGCCGCCGGCCACCGCCACCAGGAGCATCACGTCGGGCGCGGCCCCGGCCACCCGCATCACCGAGAAGAGCGTCAGGTGCAGGGCGAGGGCCGAGATCAGGAGCAGGGGCACCCGGAACCGGGGATCGGAAGTCATCGGCGGCCGGCGGCGTCGGCGAACGCGGCCGGCGACCTGAACCAGGACATCCCGCCGAGACTAGGCCCTCGAACCGGACCGGGTCGGGTCGCCCGACCCGAACCGGTGACGTTTTCCGCCCTCAGAGGGCGCGAACTGTCACCAGTTCGAGAGGGGGTCAGGGGGACGGTTCCGGTTCCCAGATGAGGATGCGGACGATCTCCAGCCGGTCGAGGTCGACCACCGGTTCGATGGTGACCTCCTGTTCCAGCTGGCCGGGCGTGATCTTGGCGCCCCGGACCCGTCCCACCGGGATCTGGGGCGGGAACAGGCCCTGCTGCAGCCCGCTGGTGACCACCGCCTCCCCCTCCGCCACCTTGGTCTCCACGCTCACCAGGCTGAGGGGCAGCACGTCCCGCCGGCCCGAGCCGGTGACCACCCCCACGTCGCCCGTCCCGGCCAGGCGCACGCCCACGCTCGAGGCGGGGTCGGTGAGGAGCAGGACCGTGGCCCGGTCCTTCGAGACCTCGGCGATGCGTCCCACCAGGCCGGCGGCGGTGACGACGGGCATCCCCGTGGCCACCCCGTCGTCGCGGCCGTGGTCGACGGTGACCGTGAGCTGGAAGTTCGACGGCGAGTTCGACACCACCCGGGCGCTGACTCCTCGCAGGTCGCCCGCGAAATCGAGGCGTTGGAGGGCATCGAGGAGCTGGCGCTCGCGGACGGCGTCCGCCCCCCGGATGGCGTCGCCCCGGGCCTGCTCCAGCTCCCGGCGCAGGCGGTTGTTCTCCGACTTCACCTTCCGGTAGCGGGTGATCCCGCCGAAGAAGTCACCGACGGGCGAGAACACCTTCCCCACCGTCGACTGGACGGGGGCGAAGGCGTCGCGGGCCCCGGACCGGACCGACTCCAGCAGGCCCTGGCCGTCGTCACGGAAGTCGAGGGTGATCACCGTGACCGACGTGAGGACGAGGAGCAGCAAGAGGTAGCGGTGGCGCCTCGAACGCCGGTACACAGCCAAGCGAGTCCCCCCCGGGAGCTACCGCTCGCCGGACGTCGAAAGCACCTGCCGAAGGACGTTGAACTCCTCGAGGCACTGACCGGCACCGAGGGCTACCGAGTAGAGCGGGTTCTTGGCGATGACGATCGGCATGCCCGTCTCCGTCTGGAGGCGGACGTCGATGCCGTGGAGCAGCGCTCCCCCGCCGGTGAGGACGATGCCCTGCTCCATGATGTCGGCGGCCAGCTCGGGCGGCGTCTTGTCGAGGGTGACCTTCACCGCGTCGACGATGGCCTGCACCGGTTCCTCGATGGCCCGGCGGATCTCCTCGGTGGAGGTCACGACCGTCTTCGGCAACCCCGTCACCAGGTCGCGACCCCGGATCTCGGCGTGCAGCTCCTCCTCCAGGGGGTAGGCGGAGCCGAGGGCGATCTTGATCTCCTCGGCGGTGCGCTCCCCTAGGGCCAGGCTGTATTCCTTCTTGATGAACTGGATGATGGCCTCGTCGAGCTCGTCGCCGCCGATGCGGACGGACTGGCTGGTGACGATGCCGCCCAGCGAGATCACCGCCACCTCGGTGGTGCCGCCGCCGATGTCGACCACCATGTTGCCGGTGGGCTCGTGGACGGGCAGGCCGGCGCCGATGGCCGCGGCCATGGGCTCCTCGATGATGAAGGGGGTCTTGCGGGCGCCGGCGTACTCGGCCGCCTCCTGGACCGCCCGCTTCTCCACCCCGGTGACGCCCGACGGCACACAGATCACCATGCGGGGCTTGGCCCAGCGCCGCTGGTGGACCCGCGTGATGAAGTACCGCAGCATCTTCTCGGTGATCTCGAAGTTGTTGATGACACCGTCGCGCAGTGGGCGCACGGCCTGGATGTGGCCGGGCGTGCGCCCGATCATCCGCTTGGCCTCGAGGCCGACGGCCAGGGGCCGGCCATCCTTGACGTTGACGGCCACAACCGACGGTTCGTTCAGGACGATCCCGCGCCCGCGCACGTACACGAGGGTGTTCGCGGTGCCCAGGTCGACCGCCATGTCGCGACCCAGGAATGCAGAAAAGAAGTTGTCGGACATGTGCAGGCTCCGCGCCTTGGGGTCGGCCAGAGGCTAGGCGCTCGGCGCGGGGGTCACAACCCCACCCTCCTCCACCGCAGGCCCGCCTTCCGCTCTACTGCAGGGCCGGGAAGAAGATCCCGATCTCCCGTGCCGCGGAATCGGGCGAGTCCGAGCCGTGGACGAGGTTCTCGGTCATCTCGATGGCCAGGTCGCCCCGAATCGTCCCGGGCACGGCGACCTTCGGGTTGGTGGCGCCCATGAGGGTACGGACGACCTTGTAGGAGTCCTCCGGCCCTTCGACGACCATGAGCAGGGCGGGGCCCCGGGTGATGAAGGACACCAGGCTGTCGTAGAACGGCTTGCCCTGGTGCTCGCCGTAGTGGCGGCCGGCGGTCTCCGCGTCGATGGTGCGGAGTTCCGCCGCGGCCAGGCGCAGCCCTTTCGCTTCCAGCCGGGCCACGATCTGGCCGGCAAGACCCCGCTCGACGGCGTCCGGCTTGGCGATGACGAGAGTTCGGTCCACGAAGGGGGCACGCTACTGCGCGCCGGGGAGCGCCCGAGGCCGTCGATACGCTCGCGAGGTGGAAGGGCGCTCGACGGAGTCCGGGCCGGCGCCGCCCGTGACCTACGTTGCCCTGCTCCGCGGCATCAACGTCGGCGGGAACTGCGCAGTCGACATGCGGGCGCTCAGGGCGACGTTCGACCGGCTCGGCTTCGGCAACGTCCGCAGCTACATCAACTCCGGCAATGTCGTCTTCACGGCCTCGAACCCGGGCGACGCCGAGCTGGCCCGTCGGATCGAAGCCGCCGTCGCCGGCGACTTCGGCGTCGCGATACCTCTTGTCCTTCGCACCGCCGCCGAGCTGGCGATGGTCGCCGAGTCGGTGCCGGCGGCCTGGGTGAACGACGCGTCGATGAAATGCGACGTGTTCTTCCTCTGGCCGGACGTCGACCGACCGTCGATCGTCGATGATGTCCCCCACAATCCGGCGATCGAGGATCTGCGTTATGTCCCGGGCGCGCTCGTCCGGCGGATCGACCGGGAGCACGTCAACAGGAGCCCGCTCACCCGGATCGTCGGCACCGACCTCTACCGCCGCATGACGGCCCGCAACATCAACACCGTTCGCAAGCTGCGTGATCTGGCCGCGGCCGGCTGAACCTCGGCGGGCGCCGGCCTCAGTGCGGGATGGTCGTGTGCTTGAACTCGTTCAGGTCCGGCCAGCCGGTGACCAGGTCGAGGCAGCGCTCGACGATGCGCCGCGCCTTGGCCGCGTCGGCACCGGGGCGGTCGACGAGGCGGATGAAGACCGCCTGGCCGCCGGCGATCACCGTCGGGACGCCGAAGACGTGATGGT
>JAXDMK010000071.1:0-16195 GCA_034666105.1 Actinomycetota bacterium
CGGTCAAGGCCCTGCAGAAGAGGATCGTGCGCAGGCGGATCGTCGAGGAGGGCATGCGCATCGACGGCCGGGGCCCCACCGACATCCGGCCCCTCTCGGCCGAGATCGGCCTCATCCCGACGGCCCATGGCTCCGGCCTGTTCCAGCGGGGCGAGACCCAGGTCCTGTCCGTCGCCACCCTGGGCATGCCCCGCATGGAGCAGATGCTCGACACCATCGGCATCGATGACTCCAAGCGCTACATGCACCACTACAACATGGCCCCCTTCGCCACGGGCGAGACCGGGTTCATGCGGGGGCCGAAGCGCCGGGAGATCGGCCACGGCCTGCTGGCCGAGCGGGCGCTGCTGCCCGTCGTCCCCCCGATGGAGGCGTTCCCCTACACGCTGCGGGTCGTGTCCGACTGCATGTCGTCCAACGGCTCCACGTCGATGGCGTCGGTGTGCGGGTCGACCCTGTCGCTGATGGACGCCGGCGTGCCCATCAAGGCGCCGGTGGCCGGCATCGCCATGGGCCTCGTCTTCGCCGAGGGCAAGTACACGACCCTCACCGACATCCTGGGCGCCGAGGACGCGTTCGGCGACATGGACTTCAAGGTGGCGGGCACGGCCGACTTCGTCACCGCCCTCCAACTCGACACCAAGATCGCCGGCATCCCCGCCGACGTGCTCGGCGCAGCCCTGCAGCAGGCCTACAAGGCCCGCATGCAGGTGCTCGAGGTCATGCTCGGCGCCATCGCCGAGCCCCGGGCCGAGGTCAACGAGACCGCCCCCAAGATCATCAGCTTCGAGATCCCGATGGACAAGATCGGCGAGGTCATCGGGCCCAAGGGCAAGGTCATCAACGCCATGCAGCAGGAGACCGGCGCCGACATCAACGTCGACGACGACGGTCAGGTGGGCACGGTCACCATCGGGTCGAGGGACGGCGCCGCCGTCACCGAGGCCCGCCGGCGCATCGAGCTGATCCTCGACCCGCCCCGCGCCAACGTGGGCGACGTCTACACCGGCAAGGTGGTCAACATCACCAAGTTCGGCGCCTTCGTCAACATCCTCCCCGGCCGCGACGGCCTGGTCCACATCTCCAAGCTGGGCCGGGGCAAGCGGGTCGAGCGGGTGGAGGACGTGGTCTCCCTCGGCGACGACATCATCGTCCGCGTCGACGACGTCGACCCCCAGGGCAAGGTCGCCCTCTCCCCGGTGGGCGAGGACGGCGAGGTCGCCCCCTCCAACGGCGACGACCGTCCGGCCCGGGCCGAGCGGTCCGACCGCGGCGACCGGGACCGTGGCGATCGTGGCGATCGTGGCGACCGGGGTGACCGGGGCGACCGGGGCGACCGCGAGCGGGCTCCCCGCGAGGAGCGGCCGGCGGTCGACTCGTCGGGCCGGGAGTTCGTCTCCTTCGAGGAGGCCTTCGACTCGGAGGCCAAGTCGAAGTTTGGCGACCTGGGTCCGGCCGAGGTGGTCACCGGCGGCGGTGGCGGCACCGGCGACGGTGGCGGCCCCCGGCGCAACCGTGACCGTGACCGGCGTCCCGGCCGCAGTGGCGGCGGCGGCGGCCGGCGGTAATCGCTTGATCCGTACCTCCCGCCTCGACAGCGGCCTGCAGGTCGTCACCGAGGCCATGCCCGACTCGCACTCCGTCACGCTCGGGTTCTGGGTCGACGCCGGTTCTCGGGACGAGACGCCGGTCGAGGCGGGAGCGTCGCACTTCCTCGAGCACCTGCTGTTCAAGGGCACCGACACCCGCAGCGCCAAAGACATCGCCGAGTCGATCGAGGCGGTGGGGGGCGACATGAACGCCTTCACCACCAAGGAGTACACCGCGTACTACACCCGCCTCCTCGACGAGGACGTCGAGCTCGGGCTCGACATCCTGTGCGACATCATGGACTCGCCCGCCTTCCGGGGCGAGGAGGTCGACGCCGAGCGCCAGGTGATCCTCGAAGAGATCAACATGAACGAGGACGAGCCGTCCGACCTGGTCCACGAGGTGTTCCACCAGGCCGTCTATCCCGACCACCCCCTCGGGCGGGAGGTGCTGGGGGAGAAGTCGACTATCACGGCCATGACGCCGGAGCAAATCCGGTCCTACTTCAACACCCGCTACCGCCCGCCCAGGATGGTCCTGGCCGCGGCCGGCAACGTCGACCACGACCTGGTGGTGGCGGGTATCGATCGCCGCTTCGGCGGCCGCCCCGGCGACGCCCCGGCCCGGGTCGTCCCCGGTCTGGCCCCGGCCCGGCGGCTGGGAGTCGTCAAGCGGAGCACGGAGCAGGCCCACATCATCGTGGGCATGCGCTCGCTCGACCGCGACGACGACGACCGCTACGCGCTGGCGGTGCTGAACCAGATCGTGGGCGGCGGCATGTCGAGCCGGCTGTTCCAGGAGATCCGCGAGAAGCGGGGGCTGGTGTACTCGGTGTACTCCTACCGGGCCGCCTACCTGGAGACGGGTGCGTTCGCCATCTACGCCGGCACCGCCCCCGGCCGGGCCGGCCAGGTCATCGACCTCATCGACCTCGAGCTCGACAAGCTGCTGGCCGACGGGGTCACCGACCGGGAGCTGGCCGTGGCCAAGGGTCACCTCAAGGGATCGCTGGCCCTGTCCCTCGAGGACTCGGCCGGCCGCATGAACCGCATCGGGCGCAGCCAGCTCCTGCACGGCGAGGTCGTCCCCTTCGCCGAGCTGGTGGCCCGCACCGAGGCCGTCGGCCACGACGACGTCCGCCGGGTGATCGACCGCGTCCTCGGCAACGAGCGCGTCCTCGCCGTCGTCGGCCCCTTCTCCGAGGACGACTTCGCCGACCGGGTGGCCTGACCCGGCCTGCGAACTGGTGACGCCTGCCGCCCTCACCGGGCGGTAACTGTCACCGGTTGGCTCGGGCCTCCGAACCGGTGACGCCGGCAGCCCGCACCGGGCGGTAAGTGTCACCGGTTGGCGGAAGTAGGGTCGCCTCGGTGACGATCAAAGTCGGGGTGTTCGGGGCGGGCGGACGGATGGGGTCCACCGTGTGCCGGGCGGTCGTGGGCGACCCCGAGTTGGAGCTGGTGGCCGGCGTCGACCCGCTGCACGCCGGCATCGACCTGCGCAAGGTCACCGGCGCCCCCATCGGCGGGCTGCAGATGTCGCCCGATGCCGACGCCATCCTCCAGGCGGGCGCCACCGTGGCCGTCGACTTCACCCACGTCGACGCGGCCCGGGAGAACCTCACCTGGTGCGCCGAGAACGGCATCCACGCGGTGGTGGGCACCACCGGCTGGCTGCCCGACGACCTCGAGCGGCTGGCGGCCATGTTCACCAGGAGCAACTGCTTCGTGGCCCCGAACTTCGCCATCGGGGCGGTGCTCATGATGCGCTTCGCGGAGCTGGCCGCGCCCTGGTTCGAGACGGCCGAGATCATCGAGCTCCACCACGACCAGAAGGTCGACGCCCCGTCGGGGACGGCGATCCTCACCGCCGAGCGCATGGCGGCGCGCTCGTCGGACTGGGCGCCCGACCCCACCGAGCGCACCGTGGTCGAGGGGGCCCGGGGAGGAGCCGGACCGGCGGGCATCCGGGTCCACTCGGTGCGCCTGCGGGGAATGGTCGCCCACCAGGAGGTGCTCCTCGGCACCACCGGCCAGAGCCTGTCGATCCGCCACGACTCCTACGACCGCGACTCGTTCATGCCCGGCGTGCTGCTGGCGGTCAAGGCGGTGGCCGACCACCCCGGCCTCACCGTCGGCCTCGACCGCCTCCTCGACCTGTAGCCACACCCTCCCCGCAGGGCGACCAGCGACGGCGACAGGCGCGGGTGTATGTTGCCGGCTGCTCACCGACAGCGAGGAGAATTCATGGACCCCCTCGAGATCCGGATGTTGCACCGCCGCATCGACCTGCTCGAGCAGATCGTCGAGCAGGCAGGCCTGGCCGACCAGGTGAGGTTCCGCCCCAACGCCGACCCGGCCCCCGACGACCCCGTCCGCGGCGGCTTCGGGCCCATCGCCGGTGGACGGATCCGGGTTCCGATCCCCCGCCCGGGGGATCCCGCCCCCTTCGACCTCAGCCGGCTGAACAAGGTGCAGTTGCAGGCCGCCCTGCACGACCTGGCCGCCGAGCGCACCCGGCTGGAGTCGATGGAGTCCCTGATCAAGCAGCAAATGGAGCTCGGAGGGCCGTAGCCCGATGACCCTCACGGTCACGCCCGCGGACGGCAGGGCGGTCGCGGCGGGGGGCCAGCCGGTGGCCCTCGGCCGCACCCCCGACATCGACTTCTCCCCGGCCGCCCGCCGGCCGCCCGGCCGCGGGTTGCGCCTGCTGCTGGTGGGGTTCCAGGACCAGGACAACCTGGGCGTGCGCTACCTGGCCTCGGCCGTCCGCCACTACGGGCACACCAGCGACATCGTCACCTACGAGGACGACCCCTCGGCCCTGTGTGCCCGGGTGGCGGCCGAGCAGCCTCACCTGGTCGGCTTCTCCCTCATCTTCCAGTACATGGCTCCCTCGTTCGGCAAGGTGGTGGCCGCCCTGCGGGCCGCCGGCTACCGGGGCCACATCACCATGGGCGGCCATTTCGCCAGTTTCGAGCCAGCCGAGGTGCTCGACCGCATGCCGGGCCTCGACTCCGTCGTCTGCTTCGAGGGCGAGGCCACCCTGGTCGAGATCCTCGAGCACCTCGAGACCGGTCGCGACTGGCGGCCCCTCGCCGGGCTCGCCTGGCGCGACGCCGACGGACGGCCTGTCGTCAACCCCCACCGGGAGCCGATCGCGGACCTCGACGTCCTCCCCCTCCCCGACCGGGCCGACGTCGACTACGAGCAGCAGAGCCTCCCCACGGCCTCGATGCTCGGTAGCCGCGGATGCCCGTGGAACTGCAGCTTCTGCAGCATCCGGCCCTTCTACGAGGCCCAGGGGGGCAAGCTGCGCCGGCTGCGGTCGCCGGCCGCGATCGCGGCCGAGATGGCTGACCTGTATCGACGGCGGGGGGTCGTGGCCTTCCTGTTCCAGGACGACGACTTCCTCGCCACCGGGCGCCGGGCCAAGAGCTGGGCCCTCGACCTGGCCCGGGAGATCGCGGCCACCGACATGGCCGGCCAGGTGTCGATGAAGATGAGTTGCCGGTCGGACGAGGTCGACGAGGCGACCCTGCGCCAGCTCCGCGACCTGGGCGGCCTCACCCACGTGTACCTGGGCGTCGAGTCGGGTGACGAGGAGTCGCTGCTCCACCTCAACAAGCAGCTCAAGCCCCAGTCCCACTTCAAGGCGGCCGACGTGTTCCGCCGCCTCGACCTGTCGTTCGACTTCGGCTTCATGCTGATGGAGCCCTACAGCCGGTTCCACAACGTCCGGAACAACATCGAGTTCCTCGAGCAGTTCGTCGGTGACGGCTGGACGGTGGCCACCTTCTGCCGGACCCTTCCCTACGCGGGCACGCCCCTCAAGACCCAGCTCCAAGCCGAGGGGCGCCTGCTGGGCACCGACTTCGAGCCCGACTACAACTTCCTCGACCCCCGCCTCGACATCTTCTACGACTGGATGCTGGGCGCCTTTCGGGTGCGGAACTACACCGACGACGGCCTGTGCCACATCCTGCGGGCGTTGCAGTTCGAGCTCCACCTCAACGTGGCCGGCCGCCGCCCCGCGACCCCGGGCGAGAAGGCCTATGGCCGTCACCTCACGTCGGTGTGCAACAAGGTGGCGTGCTACACGTTGCGCGGCGCCCTCGACCACGTCGAGAGCCACACCCTCGGGGAGCTGCAGGCCGACCCGTCCTTCCTCGTCGGGCTGACCGAGCACGAGGCCAGGCAGGAGCAACGCCTCACCGATGAGACGTTGGCCTTCTACCGGTCGTTCCGCCGCGACGTCGGCCCTGACCCGGCCCGGCTGCCCGGCGGCTTCCAGCGGAGCTGGACGGTGGCCGAGCTGACCGAGATCGCGGCGCCCGACCTGTAGACGCAACCGAGCCTCAGCCGGTCTCCAGGTGGTGGAGGGCGATGGCGGCGGCCGTGGCCACGTTCAACGAGTCGACGCCGGGCGACATCGCGATCCGCACCCGCCGGTCGGCTGCCGATAGGGCGACGGCGGAGAGGCCGGGGCCTTCGGTGCCGACGAGGAGGGCGCGCCGGCGGCCGGGCGCAAGGGGCAACGACCGCAGGTCGTCGGCGGTGGGCGACGGGGTGAGGGCCAGGATCTCGAAGCCCTGAGCCTGTAGCCGCGCCATCGCTCGCTCCGGCCAGTCCGGCATGCGGGCGAAGGGGATGCGCAGCACGTGGCCGGATGACACCCGGACCGACCGCCGGTAGAGAGGGTCGGCGGTGGTGGGGTCGAGGAGGACTCCGTCGGCGCCGAAGGCGGCCGCGTTGCGGAAGAGGGCACCCAGGTTCTCGTTGTCGCTGACGCCCTCCACCAGCAGCAGCCGGGTGGCCCCGGCGGCCACGTCGGCGGGGTCGGGCAGCGCAGCCCGGTCGGCCGCGGCCAGCGCCCCTCGGTGGAAGTGGAAACCGACGATCGCCTCCATCACGTCCTGGGTGGCCAGGTAGACGGGGGCGTCGACCGCGGCGACCAACGCCTCCACCGCTCGCAGCCCGTGCGGGGTCACGAGGAACGACCGCACCCGATAGGGGGACCGGACCAGCTGCTCGATCACCAGCGCCCCTTCGGCGACGAAGATCCCGCCGTCGGGGAGCCTCCGGGCCTCGGCGTCGGACAGCCCGACGTAGTCGGCGACGAGCGGATCGGCGGGATCGGAGATGAGCCGATAGGTCATTCGGACCAGTTTCACAACCGTTTGTCAACTGCCCCTACAGGGGTCTGGAGGATGAGCCGATCACTTTCGTATAAGCCCGACCGATAAGTATTTTCTTACGCGAGAGTGAGGCGAGATGTTCACCGGAGCTAGGCACGGCATGGGATTTCTGGGCTGGGCGGCAACCGCCGTGGTGACCCTTGCGGTCGCCGCCGGCGGCAGCGTCCTCGTCCCCGGGCTGGTCAATGCGGAGGAGACGCCCGCCGCCGCAACCAACGCCACCGTCGAAGTCAACGCCCCCGCCGCCACCGCGGCGGTGGTCGCCGCCGCTCCCGCCCCCGAGGTCGTCGCCCCCGAGGTCGTCGTCCCCGAGGTCGAGGTCGAGGTGACCACGCCCCCGGTCACCAGGGCGGCCGCGCCCAAGGTGGCCGCTCCCGAGCCGGTCGTCACCCTGCCCCCGGTGACCCTGCCGCCGATCACCGTGCCCGCCCTCGCCGCCCGCACCGTGCCCACCGCGGCCCAGGTGCAGTCGGCCATCGCCGGCATCAGCAGCATGGTGCAGCTGCCCCTCTTCTTCCAGATCACCCCGGCCAACGTGGCCCAGGTCGGCAACCAGGTGTGCACCTCGTTCGACCAGGGTCAGACGTTCACCCAGGTGAAGGCCACCGGCCTCTCCATGGTGTCGGCCTACGTGGCGGTCACTCCGGCGGCCGCCGACTACGCCGTCCGTACCGCCGTCGCCCTGTACTGCCCGGCCTACGCATCCAAGCTCGTCTGAGACCCGGGAGCCCACTGCCATGACGATGCTGCTTTCGCCCACCGTTCTCCAGTCCCGCCCCCAGGACGACCTCCTGGACACCCGCACCGCCGCCCACGTGGTCGACGGGACCAAGGTCTACGGCCGCAACGGCAACTCGGTGCGAGCCCTTGACGGGGTCAACCTGGAGATCGGGCGGGGACAGTTCACGGCGATCATGGGCCCGTCCGGCTCGGGCAAGTCCACCCTCCTCCACTGCCTGGCCGGCCTCGACAACCTCACCTTCGGGCGGGTCTACATCGGCGAGACCGAGCTCGGCTCCCTCGACGACAAGCGCCTCACCCGCCTGCGCCGGGACCGCATCGGCTTCGTCTTCCAGGCCTTCAACCTGCTCCCCACCCTCACCGCGGCCGAGAACATCACCCTCCCCCTCGCCCTCGCCGGCAAGAAGGCGGATAAGGAGTGGTTCGACCGCATCGTCGACGTCATCGGCCTCCGTGACCGCCTCCACCACCGGCCCAACCAGCTCTCGGGCGGCCAGCAGCAGCGGGTGGCGGCGGCCCGGGCCCTCGTGACCCGGCCCGAGATCATCTTCGCCGACGAGCCCACCGGCAACCTCGACTCCCAGTCCGGCGCCGACCTGCTCGGCTTCCTCCGCCTGGCGGTGGACGAGTTCGGGCAGACGATCGTCATGGTCACCCACGACCCGGCGGCGGCGGCCGTGTCCGACCGGATCGTGTTCCTGAAGGACGGCCGGGTGGTCGACGAGATGCTCGACCCGACCGCCGACCGGGCCATCGACCACATGAAGCGCCTCGGCGCCTGATCCGGCCCCCAACCAAACCGACATGGGCCGCCGACGCCGCATCGGACGGCAGCCCGCACCGACAGCACACTCGACCGGGGGGAACGGGACATGTGGCGCATTCTGAAGGGGCTCCTGGCTCATAGAAGCCGGCTCCTACGAACGGCGGCGGCGGTGGCCCTGGCCGTCAGCCTGGTCTCGGGGACCTTCGTCCTCACCGACACCATCGACGCCGCTTTCGACCGGGCCTCGACGTCGTCGGCCCAGATCGACGTGCTGGTGCGGGCCAGCGCCCAGTTCACGGCCCAGGCCACGACCCTTCCCGAGCGGGAGACGCTGCCCGCGTCGCTGCTCGACGTCATCGCCGCCATCCCCGGCGTCGACAAGGTGTGGGGCCAGGTCATGGGCTTCGCCGAACTGGTCGACAAGCAGGGCAACGCCATCAGCCCCTCGGGACTCCCCACCGTCGGCACCGCCTTCTCCCAGCAGGACACCCTCGTCGCGGGCCGGGCCCCGACCGGACCGGGCGAGGTCGTCATCGACAACGTCACCGCGGCCAAGGACGGCTTCGTCCTCGGTGACCGGATCAAGATCCTCTTCCAGGGTCTGGTGCGGGAGTTCACCATCGCCGGCGTGCGCAAGGTCAACGACCTGCTCGCCTCGACCACCGCCAGCTTCGACCTGGAGACGGCCCAGCAGCTGCTGGGCGAGGTGGGCACCTTCGACGCCATCCCGGTGAAGGCGGTGGCGGGCGTGTCGCCCGAGGTCATGCGGGCCCGCATCGGCGCCGCCCTTCCCGAGAGCTACGAGGTCGTCACCTACGACCAGGCCGCCCGGGAGGCGCAGGAGTCCTGGACCAAGGCCCTCGGCTTCCTCACCACGGCCCTGCTCATGTTCGCCGCCGTCGCCCTGCTGGTGGGCGCCTTCATCATCTTCAACACGTTCTCGATCCTCGTCGCCCAGCGGACCCGGGAACTGGGCCTGCTGCGGGCGGTGGGCGCCAGCCGCCGCCACCTGGTCACCTCGGTGCTGGCCGAGGCGCTCATGGTGGGCGTGGTCGCCTCCGCCATCGGCATCGTCCTCGGCCTGGGCGCGGCCCACGGCCTGCTGGCCATCATGCGCATGATCGGCTTCGAGCTTCCGTCGGCGCCGGTCGTCTTCCGGGGCCGCACCGCCGCCCTGGGGCTGGTGGCGGGCGTGGTCGTCACCGTGGCCGCCGCCGTCATCCCCGCCTACCGGGCCACCAAGGTCTCGCCCATGGCCGCCATCGTGGGCCGCACCGCCGACGAGCAGGGCGGGTTCGGACGGCGGGTCGCCTCCGGCCTCGGGGTCACCCTCGTCGGCCTCGCCTCCCTGTTCATCGGCCTCTTCGGACGGGTCCAGACGCCCCTGCTGGCCATCGGTCTGGGCTCGGCCGGCATCCTCGTCGGGATCGCCATGCTCACGCCCCTCGTGGCCGCGCCCGCGGCCCGGGTGCTCGGCCTCCCCCTGATCCGCCTCTTCGGCCAACCCGCCGTCCTCGGCCGGGACAACGCCATGCGCAACCCCCGGCGCACGTCGGCCACCGCCGCCGCCCTCATGATCGGGATCACCCTGGTCGGCGTGGTCGCCATCCTGGCCGCCTCCATCAAGAGCTCGGCCAGCCACACCATCCAGGACACCCTGCGGGCCGACTTCGTCGTCACCCCCCGGACGGTGGCCGGGGCCCAGGGTGGCGTCCCCACCGCGGTGGGCGACAAGCTGCGCAAGACCAAGGCGGTGGCCAAGGTGTCGGAGATCCGCTCCGGCCAGTGGGGCCTCGAGGGCCGGGCTCGCACCCTGGTGGCGGTCGACCCCAAGACGGTCACCGAGGCCTACGAGCTCGACCCGGCGGCCAACACCGCTCTGCGCCGGCTCGACGACGACTCGGTGCTGGTCCGGACCAGCGTCGCCGAGCGTCACGGGTGGCAGGTGGGCGACGAGGTGCCGATGACCTTCTCCCGCACCGGTACCAAGCTCATGCGCCTGGCCGACACGTTCACGTCGACGGCCGTGCGCAGCGACTACGTGATCTCCCTGGGTGCCTTCAAGACCAACTTCAAGCAGCAGCTCAGCCTCGAGGTCGACGTCCGGCTGGCCCCGGGGATCACGCCCGAGGCCGGCCGCCACGCCATCGAGGAGGCGCTGGTCGACTTCCCCAACGTCGACGTGCGCGACCGGGCCCAGGTGCTGGCGGCCCAGGAGGCGGCGGTGAACAAGCTGCTCGTCCCGGTGACGGCGCTGCTGGCCCTGTCGGTGGTGATCGCCCTGCTGGGGATCGTCAACACCCTGGCCCTTTCCATCCACGAGCGGACGCGGGAGCTGGGGCTGCTGCGGGCGGTCGGCATGGCCCGCAGCCAGCTGCGGTCGATGGTGCGGTCGGAGGCGGTGATCATCGCCGGCCTGGGGTCCGTCCTGGGGGTGGTGGTGGCCGTGTTCTTCGGCTGGGCCCTGGTCGGGGCCATGCACGACCTGGGTGTGAACCACCTGGTCGTGCCCGTCCGTCAGCTGCTGGGACTGGTGGCCGCCGCCACCGCCGCCGGGCTGGTGGCCGGCGTGCTCCCCGCCCGCCGGGCCGCCCGCATGCCCATCCTCGACGCGATCAGCGGGAAGTAGTGCTCGTCCGTCCCGCCTCGTCGAGGACGGACTGGAGGGCCGAGACCACCGGCAACCAGGCCGACTCGGTGTCGTCGCCACCGTCGGGCTCGTCGACGTAGAGACGCACGATCGATCCCGCCTCGGGCGACCCGTCGTCGACCCGGTGGACCTCCCACGTGACGAACGTCTCCGGCTGGTCTCCGTCGGCGGCGAGGGTGAATGACAGGCGGCGGGGCTCGGCGACGGCGAGCACCTCACCCACCAGGCGCCAGCCCCGGCCCCGGGCGGTGACGGCTGAACCGGGCCGCCAGTCGGAGCGGAGGGAGAGGCCGTGGAAGTACCGGGGGGTCGACTGGGACGACGTCAGCGTCCGCCACACGGCCTCGGGCCCGGCGGTGGTGGTGAAGCGGAACAGCTCGGTGGTGAGGATGTCCACGACGACGGCCCTCCGGAGTTGGCGTGTGCGTTTCGAGTGACTGCATTGAAGCGCACCGCCGCCCGCCAGAACATGGGGCTAGCACCACTTCTTGAGATGGGCGGTCGCTACCCCGATGCCGCCATCCCCAACGCCGGCGCCGTCGGTTTAGCGACGAGCGGAGCGCAGGCCCAGGGCGCCGGCCGCGGCCACCGCCCCCAGGACGACGACTGCGCCCGCCACGACCAGGCCGGTCGGCAGACCCGACCCGCCCGAATCCGACGCGCCGCCCGACTGGGGGGCGGTGGTCGTGCCCGCACCGGCCGTCGCCGCGACCGCGACCGCGCTGTCCGCCCGCAGCCGACCCCGGCAGCCGTCACCGCACGGGGCGGTGTCCAGCGTGGCCAGCAGCCGGTCGACCGCCGCCTGCTGGCCCAGGCCCTGAGCCAGAAGGAGGGCCAGGACGCCGCTCACGTGGGGGACGGCGAGGGAGGTACCCGCGTGCCAGGCGTAGTCGCCGCCCAACTCGGTCGACAGGATGTCCTCGCCCACGCCCTCGTCGTTGCCGCCGGGGGCGACGACGCCCCACTTGGCGTTGCCCAGGGGGCTCGAATAGAAGGCCACCCCGCCGGCCCGGTCGGTGGCGCCGACGACGACCGCGTTGAGGTTGCCGTAGCCGGCCGACCCGACGCCGAGCACGCCGCTGTTGTAGTTGCCGGCGGCCAGCACGGGGATCGCACCCCGGGACCAGGCGTACTGGATGGCGGGCGCGAGCGAGTTGCCGGACGCGCTGAAGATGGCGGCCGGGTCGCCCAGGCTGAGGCTCACCACCTTGGCCCCGTGGTCGACCACCCACCGGATCCCGCTGCTGATGTCCTCCGGGTTGCCGTCGCCGTCGTCGTTGAGGACCCGGGCCACGACGAGCTTGGCGTCGGGCGCCACGCCCGCGATCCCGACCCCGTTCCCGGTGCTGGCGGCGGCCACGCCGGACACGGCCGTGCCGTGTCCGAAGCCGTCGGGCGCACCGCCCTCCCGGCAGGGCCCGTCGACGCAGTCGGCCTGGGCCGCGATCTTGCCGGCCAGGTCGGGATGCCCGGCGTCGATGCCGGAGTCGACCACGCCGATGGTCACGCCCGCACCGGTGGACGTGGCCCACGCCTCGGCCGCGCCGATCTGGGCCAGGTTCCACTGCTCGGCCTGGCGGGGGTCGCCCCCGGCCCGGGCCCCGGCCGGGGTGACGGCGAGCAGCAGCCAACAGGCCGCAGCTCCCGCCATCCTCCAGCCGGTAGTGCGTGGTGGCCTGGAAGCCCCCAAATCAGGCGCCGAAGTTGGAACCGCAGGTACCCAGCCCGTAGGCGTCCCACTTGGCGTCGGCGGCCGTGGTGAGCGTGGTGAGCTCACGGTCGAGGGCGTCGAGGCGGTCGAAGTCGTCGCTGTCGGCGGCGCCCTCGAACTCGTTGCTCTTGGCCTGCACCTTGTCCTGGGCCGCGAACAGCTCGGCCAGGGTGGCCTCGTCGCCCGGGGGGACGGGGAGGCCCTTTATGTCGGTCACCAGCTGCTCGAACACGTCGTTGCCGTGGGTGATGAAGGCGACGAAGGCGGCCGGGTCGGTGAAGTCGGCGTTGAAGTCGAAGTCGGAGTAGATATCGTCGGCCGCCCGCCGGCAGAGCACGTCGGCCTGGGCGACGAAGCCGGCCTTCATGACCGACTGGGTACCGCCGAAGACGGCGTCGATGCCGGTCTGCATGCCGATGGAACAGGCGGCGAACCCGGTGGTGGTCGCCTTGGTGCGGGCATCACCGGCGGCGGACGACATCTCCTTGGTGGCGGCGATGGTGGCGGCGTCGTCCTGGCGGCCGGCCGCCTCCTGCAGCCGCTTGGCGGCGGCGCTGGTGCCGTCGAGGGAGGTGAAGACGGCGCCGACGTCAGCCTTGGCCGACCCGCGGGGCTGCTTCAGCGCCCGCAGCTGGCCGAGCTGGGCGTCGATGGTGGTGTTGACGGTGCCCGCGGCCGTGGCCAGCTCGGGGTAGCTGGTGGGCTTGACAATGGCGGCCACGGGCCCGTTGGCCGGCCGGCAGAGGTCGTCGGCCTTGGAGACGAACGCGCCCCGCGACGGCCCGCTGCCCTTGGCCAGCAGCAGCCCGCCGCCGATGCCACCGGCACAGAGGACCACGGCCCCGGCGACGACGGCCGCGATCATGCCGCCACCCGTCTTCCGCTTGGCCGGACCGGGGGAGTAGGGGCTGTAGCCGGGAGACGATGGCGCCGGCGTGGGCCGGCTCGGCGGGGGTGTGAGCGCCCGGGGCGACGGCCGGTAGCTGTCGACCTGGAAGTTGTTCTCGACCTCGGCGTCCCAGTCGATGGGGGGCGGGGGCGGCGGGGGGGTGTAGCTCGGAGCCGCGGCCGGGCGAGCCGGGGCCACGCGAGCCGGGGCCGGGCGCGGGGACGGGCGGACTGGAGCGACCGCCACCGCCGGTGCCACCGGGGCGCCGGACACCCGCCGGAACTTGGATGCGGGCGCCTCGTCGCGGGAGGTGTCGTTGTAGCCGTTGGTGTCCGCTCCGTCGCCCCGGCGGTCAGCGGCGTGCTTCAGAATCCACGGGACTGCTTCGCCCGGGGTCGAGTCTTCCGACATGTTGTAGTTCCTCCTCGTGACCGCGCGGCTGTTCGCCTGCGCCGCCCTCTTGGCCGCCGCTGGAACGTCTTGATCGGCTCTACCTTGCAGTATCGGCGGCCGGATGGTGGCACTTGAGCGCCGGGTGCGGCGGGTCCCGTCCCCGGGGGCTAGAACTATGTCGGTATGCCTAGGGGGAAGCGACGTCGCACGATCACCGTCGACCCCGTCGTCACCGATGTCCTCGGCGACAACGACGAGGTCCTGTCGGCGGCCGTGAACGAGGTCCTCCAGAACGAGGTCGAGCGCCGGCAGCGGGGGGCGGCCCTGGCCCGCCTCCTACGAAACCTCTCGGCCGAGCGGGGCCCGGTCGACTCCGCCGACGTGGAGGAGTTCCGCCGCATCGGCGAGGTGAGCGCCCTGGTGCTCGACTCGGAGGCAATCGCGGCCCTGGCCCGGGGGGGAGAGCAGGAGCGCACGGTGCGAGCCGCCCTCACCGCCGCCGCCGGCACCGCCACCGAGGTGGTCGTGCCCGCCGCCGCCCTGGCCGAGCTCTACCGGGGCGTGGCCGGCGACCAGGCCATCGACGCCTGCCTGGGGGCGGAGGGCGGGATCGCGGTGATCCCCACCGACCGTCCCCTCGCCCGCCGCATCGGCAAGATCCTGGCCGACGCCGGTCGGGCCACCGAGGACCACGCCGACGGGAGCGTGGTGGCCGTGTGCGCCGCCGCCGGCGGGGGCCTCATCCTCACCGGCGACCCCCGGAAGGTCACCGAGCTGTGCGGCCGTACGCCCAGCATCGTGGTCCGTGGCATCGGCGCCAAGTGGCGTCCGGCCCTCTTCGGCTCCGCCGTCGGCCCGTAGCGTCAGCCCGGCCCGGTGGGATTGACCAGCCGACCGACCTAGCCGTTGCCGGACAGATTCTCGTACCCGCGCCCAGCCAAGCGGGCGGCAAAAGCCGTGCCCGTCCCGTTGCCGGGCCGCTACCGCCCCGGCGGCCCGTTCACCCTGGGATCGACGGCGTGGCGGGGATGGCGGCGATCTTCGGGTGGGACGAGCGCCCGTTGGCCCCGGCCCTCGACCAGGGACCAGTTCTTCCTGGTCTTGAGGGCGTGGCAGTGGGGGCAGAGCCGGTCGAGCAGGTCGAGCACGGTGAAGTGGGTGCGGGACCAGTCGAGGCGGTGGTCGTAGTCGAGACGGGCCCGGGCGCTGCAGGCCTGGTTGGCGCAGCTCGGGTAGAGCCACTGAAGTGCCGTCTGCTGCACCGCGTTGGGCCGCCGCCCCAGATGGGCCACCCCCACCAGCTTCTGACCCTTGGTGACCACCGCGGTCAGGAACGGATCCTCGCTGGCGATCATGTCCCGCACCGCGGAGACCGCCACCGGCCCGAACCCGGCGATCTCGCACACCTCCCCCTCCGTCGCATAGCCCCGGAGCAGCGTCTCCAGGTCGACCCGCACGATGATCTTGGGTCTGCCCCCGACGGCCCGGGCCGGCGCCGGCGGGCGAAGAGGGCTGGCCGGACGCTCGGCGGCTTCGCCAACGGTGGCCCCGGCGGTGGCTTCGCCGGCCCCACCGGCCCCGGCGGTGGCTTCGCCAGCGGTGGTGGCCCCGGCGTTGACAGTGGTCCCGTCGGTGGCGTCGCCAGGGGCGGTGGGCCCGGCCTCGGCACCCGTTCCGGGCTCAGCATTGGCGATCGTCCGTGGCGCCTCGGCCGGACCGACGGCGTTGTCCCTGGCGCCGTCGAGCGTGCCGGTGGAATGGCGGGCCATTTCGGTCAAGGCGTCGGCGGCGTAGGCCTCCGATGGCTCGTGACGGCCTTCGCCCCGGGCCTGGCGGAAGATGGCCTCCCGGAACGAGTCGAGGGCGGCCATGATGCGGGCCCCCACCTCGGGGTTGTTGCGGCAGTGGAGGTGCCACACACCCTCGGCGTCGGTGAAGGACCGCAGCGAGCGCCGTTGGTGGATGCGCCGGCGGCGGGCCTCGGCGTCGACCTGAGCCGCAGCCTTGGTCCGGGCGCACTGTTGGCGCAGCTCGCCCAGCGGCACCCGACGGGCTGCTTCCAACAGCTCCTGCTCGACCCCGCCGTCGGCCCCGGCGGCGTCGACGATGGCCGAGGCCTGCTCCGCCGACAGCTCACCCCGGCGGGCGGCGGCCGCCGTCGCCGGCAGCGCGCCCAGACCACGGGCGGTGTCGATGACGGCCGCCGCCTGCACAACCGAAGTCCCCGTCCGGCGTGCGAGTTGGTGGGCCGCCGACCG
>JAXDMK010000072.1:0-46638 GCA_034666105.1 Actinomycetota bacterium
TTTCGCCACGGTCCTCGGGGTCATGATCGGCCTGGGCGTCGGGATCGACTACGCCCTGTTCATCGTCACCCGGTACCGGGAGAACCTGCACAAGGGCCACACCATCCCCGAATCGGTGTCGATCGCCCTGGACACCGCCGGCCGGGCGGTCACCTTCGCCGGCACGACCGTCGTGATCTCCCTCCTCGGGATGCTCACCATGCAGGTCAGCTTCGTCGGCGGCCTGGCCGTGGGCGCGGCCACCGTCGTGGCCGTCACCATCGTGGCGTCGCTCACCCTGCTCCCCGCCCTCCTGGGCTTCGCCGGCCAGCGGGTCGACGTCACCCGCTGGCGGGGCCTGATCGCCGCCGGCCTGGTGGCCGTCGCCCTGATCGGCGTGGGCCTGAAGGTGTCCCCTTTCCTGATCGGCCTGCCGCTGGCCGCCATCGTGCTCGCCGCCAGCTTCGTCTACGCCCCGCTGCGGCGGGAGGTCCCCCGGTTCGGCCAGAAGCCCATCCGGGAGACCCTGTCCTACAAATGGAGCCGCTTCATCCAGCACCGCCCGTGGCAGACGGCCATCGCCGGCGCGGTCGTCCTCATCATCCTGGCCATCCCCGTCCTGGGTATGCGCCTCGGGTTCTCCGACGAGGGGAACTACGCCAAGGACACCACCACCCGCAAGGCCTACGACCTGCTGGCCACCGGGTTCGGTCCCGGCTTCAACGGTTCCATGATGGTGGTGTCGGAGGTGCCCGCGGGCACGCCCGATGCTGCGTTGCAGAAGGTCACCGACGCCCTGTCCTCGACTCCCGGCGTGGCCTTCGCCAGCCCGGCCGTGCTCAACGACCCCGACAACCCCACCGCCGCCCTGTGGCGGGTGATCCCCACGACGTCGCCCCAGGACGCGGCCACCACCAAGCTGGTGTCCACCCTGCGCGACGACGTCCTGCCCCCGGCCACCGCCGGGAGCGGGCTCGACGTCTCCGTCACCGGCACCGTCGCCATCCTGGTCGACTTCTCCAACTACATGACGGCCCGCATGCCCCTGTTCTTCGGGGCCGTCCTGGGCCTGTCGTTCCTCCTGCTGATGACCGTGTTCCGGTCGGTGCTGGTCCCGCTCAAGGCGGTGATCATGAACCTGCTGTCCCTGGGCGCCGCCTTCGGTGTGGTGGTGGCGATCTTCCAGTGGGGGTGGGGGGCGTCGATCCTCAATCTCGACAAAGCCCCGATCGAGCCGTTCGTGCCCATGATGCTGTTCGCCATCGTCTTCGGCCTGTCGATGGACTACGAGGTGTTCCTCCTGTCCCGGATCCGGGAGGCGTGGAAGCACTCGGGCGACAGTCGGGAGTCGGTGGCCGACGGCCTGGCCGCCACCGCCCGGGTCATCACCGCCGCCGCCCTGATCATGGTCTTCGTCTTCGGCAGCTTCCTGTTGGAGCACGATCGGGTCATCAAGCTCTTCGGCATCGGCCTGGCCGGAGCCGTCCTGCTCGACGCCACCATCGTCCGGATGCTCCTCGTGCCCGCCACCATGGAGCTGCTGGGCGACAAGAACTGGTGGCTGCCCAGGTGGCTCGACCGGATCCTGCCCGACGTCGCCATCGAGGGAGGGGCCGCATCGGCCGTGGCCGACGTGCGGGTCCCCACCACCACCGGCCGCTAACTAGCACCGATGCCGACGCCCGTCGGGCCCGTCGCCCCCGATCCCAACGACCCCGACCTGTGGTCGGAGTGGTACGACGACGACGAGCCTGGCGGCGACGCCGGGCCCAGCCGCTACGGATGGGCGGTCCGGCTGCTGGCCCTGCTCGCCATCCTCGCCGTCATCCTCGTGCTCGTCCTCTGACCGAGGCCGGCGGGCCGTAGGCTGACGACGGTGCTCGGCCTGCCGGACGACGTCCGGGCCTGCCTGTTCGACCTCGACGGCGTGCTCACCAGCACCGCCGTGGTCCATGCCGCGGCCTGGAAGCAGATGTTCGACGCCTACCTCCAGGAGCGGGCGGGGCCCTTCGTTCCGTTCGACATCGCCACCGACTACGTCGCCTACGTCGACGGCAAGCCCCGCAACGACGGCACCCGCGACTTCCTGGCGTCCCGGGGGATCGTGCTCCCCGACGAAGAGGTGCGGGAGCTGGGCTTGGCCAAGAACGACATCGTCCTCCGCCTGATCCGGGAGGGCGGAGTCCAGCCCTACCCGGGATCAGTGGACTACCTCCGCCGCTGCCGGGAGGCGGGACTGGCCCGGGTGGTGGTGTCGTCGAGCACCAACTGCCGGGACGTGCTGGTGGCGGCGGGCGTCATCGACCTGGTCGACGGGTACATCGACGGGATCGTGGCCGAGCAGCGCCATCTCCGGGGCAAGCCCGCGCCCGACACCTTTCTGGCCGGGGCGGCCCTGGCCGGGGTCGCCGCCGACGCGGCGGCGGTGTTCGAGGACGCCCTGGCCGGGGTGGACGCGGGTCGGGTGGGGAAATTCCGCTACGTCGTCGGCGTCGACCGGGTGGGGCACGCCGACGCCCTCCGGGCCCACGGGGCCGACGTGGTGGTCGCCGATCTGGGCGAGTTGGTCGAGCCGGGGCCGGCATCCGGGTGATCACCGAGCCCTCCTACGTGGTGGAGCCGTGGTGCGTGCGGGAGACCGAGCTCCGCCTCGACCTCCTGAGCCAGAGCGAGTCGGTGTTCGCCCTGTCCAACGGCCACATCGGGCTGCGGGGCAACCTGGACGAGGGCGAGCCCTACGGCGTGCCCGGCACCTACCTCAACGGGGTCTACGAGCTGCGGCCCCTGCCCTACGCCGAGGCCGGCTACGGCTACCCCGAGTCGGGGCAGTCGGTGATCAACGTCACCAACGGCAAGCTCATGCGCCTCCTGGTCGACGACGAGCCCTTCGACGTGCGCTACGGCGCGGTCCGGTCCCACGAGCGGGCGCTCGACCTGCGCGCCGGCACCCTCACCCGCCGGGTGGAGTGGGTCTCGCCCGCGGGCCAGGCGGTGCGGGTGACCTCGGAGCGGCTGGTGTCGCTCACCCAGCGGTCGGTCGCCGCCGTCAACTACACCGTCGAGGCGGTAGGCGAGCCGGCCCGGATCGTCGTCCAGTCCGAACTGGTGGCCAACGAGGCCGCACCGGTGCGGTCCGGTGACCCCCGCGTGGCGGCCGCCATCGACTCGCCGCTCGTCACCGAGGACCACACCGCCGATGGCCTGAAGGTCCTGCTCCTGCACAGCACCCGGGCCAGCGGCATCCGGGTCGCGGCGGGTATGGACCACGTGGTGGCGGGCCCGGCCGAGGGTCTCGACGTCGAGTCGGAGAGCTTCCCCGACATCGGCCGGATGTCGGTGACCACCACGCTGCAGCCGGGCCAGCGGCTGCGAATCGTGAAGTTCGTGGCCTACGGCTGGTCGGGACTGCGTTCGGTGCCCGCCCTCCGGGACCAGGTCGCAGCCGCCCTGCGGGCGGCCCGCCAGGCCGGTTGGGACGGCCTGGTGGCCGACCAGCGGGCCTACCTCGACGACTTCTGGGCTCGGGCCGATGTGGAGGTCGACGGCGATCCCGCGGTGCAGCAGGCGGTGCGCTTCGCCCTCTTCCAGGTCCTGCAGGCGGGGGCCCGGGCCGAGCAGCGGGCCATCCCCGCCAAGGGCCTCACCGGCCCCGGCTACGACGGCCACTCGTTCTGGGACACCGAGGTCTTCGTCCTGCCCATGCTCACCTACACCGTGCCCCGGGCGGTGGCCGACGCCCTCGCCTGGCGCCGGGACACCATGCCCCGGGCCGTGGAACGGGCGGCCCAGTTGGGGCTGAAGGGGGCGGCGTTCCCCTGGCGCACCATCGCCGGCGAGGAGTGCTCGGCCTACTGGCCCGCGGGCACCGCCGGCTTCCACGTCAACGCCGACATCGCCGCCGCTGCCATCCGCTACGTGGACGCCACCGGCGACCGGGAGTTCGAGCGAACGATCGGCCTGGAACTGCTGGTGGCCACCGCCCGGCTGTGGCGGTCGCTCGGCCATCACGACCATCAGGGCCGGTTTCGCATCGACGGGGTCACCGGGCCCGACGAGTACAGCGCCGTCGCCGACAACAACGTCTACACCAACCTCATGGCCCAGCAGAACCTCCGGGAGGCGGCGGCGACCGCCGAGCGAAACCCGGACGAGGCCCGGGCGATGGGAGTCGACGACGAGGAGACGGCCTCGTGGCGCGACGCCGCCACCACCATGTTCGTGCCCTACGACACCGCCCTCGGCGTGCATCCCCAGGCCGAGGGCTTCACCGACCACCAGCAGTGGGACTTCGGATCCACGCCGGCCGACGAGTACCCGCTCTTCCTCCACCACCCCTATTTCGACCTGTACCGCAAGCAGGTGGTGAAGCAGGCCGACCTCGTCCTCGCCCTGCACCTGCGGGGCGACGCCTTCACCCCCGAGGAGAAGGCCCGCGACTTCGACTACTACGAGCGGCTGACGGTGCGGGACTCGTCCCTGTCGGCGTGCACCCAGGCGGTGATCGCGGCCGAGGTGGGCCACCTCGGGCTGGCCTTCGACTACCTGCGGGAGACGGCCCTCATCGACCTGCGGGACCTGGGCAACAACACCCGCGACGGCCTCCACCTGGCCGCCCTGGCCGGCACCTGGTCGGCGGTGGTGTGCGGGTTCGGCGGGCTGCGCGACCACGGCGGCCGGCTGTGCTTCGCCCCCCGCCTTCCCGAGCAGCTCAACCGCGTCAGCTTCCGGCTGGCGGTGCGGGGCCGGCGGCTGCGGGTCGAGATCACCCCTACGGTGGCGACCTACGTCCTCCTCGACGGCGAGCCGTTGGCGGTGGCCCACCACGGCGAGGAGCTGCTGGTGGCGACGGGAACGCCGGTGGAGCGCAAGATCCCCGCCCTCGCGCCCCGTCCCCGGCCATCGCCGCCGGCGGGTCGGGAGCCGGGGTCGGTGCTCCGGGTGCCGGACGACGAGGTCGCGGGCGGCGCTCAGGCCGGGTAGACGACCACCTCGGTGGCCTTGACCGCGATCCAGACGTCGGCGTCGTCCACCAGGCCCATGTCGGCGACGGCGCCGGCGGTGACCTCGGCCACGACGGACGGGTTGGCGTCGACCCGCACCCGGAGGCGGTCGCCCACCGGCTCGACCGCGGTGACCCGTCCTGGCCAGGCGTTGCGGGCCGACCCTTCCGGCCGGGAGCGGTGGAGGGAGACGGCCCGGGGATGCACCACCGCCAGCACCGGTCCGGCCGTGACCTCGTCGGCGACGACGAGCGTGGCGCCCCCGTCCAGAAGCAGCCGTCCACCGGGCACCGCCTCGCCCGCGAACAGGTTGGTGCCGGCCAACGCCGCCACCCACGGTGACCGCGGCCGGGCGGTGATCTCGGCGGGCGTTCCCGTCTGCGCCACCCGGCCCCCGTCCAGGACCAGGACGTGGTCGGCCAGGGCGGCCACGTCGACCGGATCGTGGGTGACGAGTACCCGCACGCCGGGGAAGGTCGAGAGGTGGCGGCGGAGGTCGCGCCGCACGTCGTTCCTGGTGGTGGCGTCGAGGGCGGCCAGAGGTTCGTCCAGGAGGAGGAGGGCGGGGGAGGGGGCCAGGGCCCGGGCCAGGGCCACCCGCTGGGCCTCGCCGCCGGAGAGCTGCCCCGGTCGGGACGACGCCCGCTCCGTCAGCCCCACCCGCTCCAGCCACCCGTCGGCCTGAATCCGGGCGTCGGCCCGGCGTATACCGTGCCGCCGCAGCCCGAAGGCGACGTTGTCCCGGGCGTCGAGGTGGGGGAACAGGAGATGGTCCTGGAAGACCACGCCCACCGGCCGCCGCTCGGGGGGCAGGTACACGCCGGCGGCGGGGTCGTCGAGGACGGTGCCGTCGAGCTCGATGCGGCCCCCGCTGAGGGCCCGCAGCCCGGCCAGGGCCCGCAGGAGGGTGGTCTTGCCGGCACCGTTGGGTCCGATGACGGCCAGGGTCCGGCCCGGCTCGACGACCAGGGCCACATCGAGGGTGAATTCGTCGAGGTCGACGCGGACGGCCGCGGTCAGGCTCATCGGGCCGTGAGCCACCGGTCGCGCAGCCCCACCAGCACGGCCAGGGAGACGGCGAGGAGGACCAGCGACAGGACGATGGCGGCATCCGGATTCGAGCCTTCGAGCTTGACGTAGACGAAGAGGGGCAGGGTCTGGGTGGTTCCCTGGAGGTTGCCGGCGAAGGTGATCGTTGCCCCGAACTCGCCCAGGGCCCGGGCCCAGCACAGCACCGTGCCCGCCATCAGCGAGGGGGCCGCCAGAGGGAGCGTCACCCTCCGGAACACGGCCAGACGGCCGGCCCCGAGGGTGCGGGCCGCATCCTCCAGCCGGTGGTCGGCGGACCGAAAGGCCGCTTCCAGGGTGAGCACCAGGAACGGCATGGCGACGAACGCCTCGGCCACGATCGCCCCGGCGGTGGTGAAGGGGAGGTTCACGCCGATGCGGTCGAGCTCCCGGCCGACCAGGCCCCGCCGGCCCAGCGCGAGGAGCAGTGCCACCCCGCCCACCACCGGGGGCAGCACCATCGGCAGGGTCGTGAGGGCCCGGACGACCCGCTTACCGCGATAGTCCACCCGGGCCTGCACCCAGGCCAGCGGCACCCCCAGGGCGAGGCAGAGGGCCGTCGCCGACAGCGAGGTGACCAGGGACAGCCGCAGCGCGTCGAGCGCCGGCCGACGGGTCAGCTCGTGCCCCGCCGACGACCAGGGAGCCCGCGCCACCAGTCCGGCGAAGGGCAGGGCGAAGAACAGCGTCGCCAGCACCGCGACCACGACGGGCCCGATCGGGACACGGTCGGGCACCCCGTCCAACCCCCGGCGCCGGCGCCCTCCGCCCACGTCAGTCGGCGGCGATCTCGACCACGACGTTGGTCGACTTCACCGCGGCCACCGCCATCACCCCGGGGGCGAGCCCCAACTCGTCGGCCGCCTCCCGGGTCATGAGGGACACGACCCGGTGGGGGCCGGCCTGGATCTCGACCTGCGCCGTCACCGTGTCCTTGACCACACGGGTCACGATGCCGGGGAAGCGGTTCCGGGCCGATCGGCCCACGATCACGTCGGGGCTCCGCTCCTCGACGATCTCGGTCGCGAACCGGGCCAGCTCCTCCCCCTCGATCATCCGTTGCCCGCCTTCCGACCGGATGGCAGGCAGCCGTCCGCTGTCGACCCAGCGCCGCAGCGTGTCCGGGCTCACCCCGAGCAGCTCGGCGGCCTGTCCCATCCGGTACGACGGCATGTCAGGCGGCGGGGAGGAAGCCGCGCCGGCGGAGCGCGTCCTGGCCGGTCCCCCGGACGATGGCGTCGACGAAGGTCGTCGCGCCGCCCCGGTTGGCGGTGGCCTTGACGACCGCGACCGGGTACTCGGCGACGACGTTCTGCGCGTCGGGGATCACCACTCCCTCGGCCTTGGCCCCGGCGGCGGCGACGTCGGTGGCGTACACGACGGTGGCGTCGGCTTCGCCGAGGGTGACCTTGGCCACCGCCGCCTTGACGTCCACCTCCTGCGACACCGGATCGACGGTCACTCCCGCCGCCGCCAGCGCCTGGGCCGCGTACCTGCCGGCCGGCACCGTCTCGTCCTCGAGCACCACCTTGACGTCGCCCCGGGCCAGGTCGGCGAGCGATGCGATGCCCCGCGGGTTACCCGGCGCGACCAGGATCTCGAGCCGGTTGCGGGCGAAGGTGACCGGTGCGTCCACCAGTCCGGCATCGGTCAGCCTTGCCATGGATGCGGTGTCGGCGGTGGCGATCACATCCGCCGGCGCTCCCTGCCGGATCTGGGCCACGAGGGCGCCCGATCCGGCGAAGCTGTAGGTCACCGACAGGTCCGGGGCGGTCGCCTTCAACGCTACCTGGGCGTCACCGAAGGCCTCGGTGAGCGACGCCGCCGCGAACACGGTCACCGAACCCGTCGCCCGGGTCGCGACCGTCGTCTCCGTCAGGGAGCCGCCACTGCCGGAACCGCACCCGGCTGCCGCCAGCAACAGGGACAGGGCCAGGGCCAGCCCGGACACGAGCCGAACGTCCTGACGCCGGTGCATCCCGGCAAGTTAGCCGCACTTACTAACCGGAGAGGACACGAACCGTGCAGATCAACGCTTTTGCCGGAAACAGGCGGGGAAGTGCCCGGCCGAGGGATCAGGCGGGAAGGGCGAGGCCGAGTTCGTCGACGTAGGCCGCCTCCGCCTCGTCCTCGGCGTCGTCGTAATCGGCGTAACCGTCGGCGGCGTACCCGTAGCCGCCGTACTCCTCGTCGGCCTCCTCGGCGTAGCCGTAGGCGTCGGCGTCGGCGAAGGCCGCCTCCTCCTCGTCGTCCACCGGGTAGTAGCCGAGGTCGTCCGCGTACCCGCCCTCGTAGGCGTCGTCGGCGTAGGCGAAGGCGGGTTCGGCGGCGATGGCCAGCGTACGTATCGGCGTGGTCGAGGCCGTCGCGGTGCGGCCCGTCGCCTGGTCACGCATGTGCACCAGGAGGCCGACGTAGGCGAGGCACGAGTTCACCAGGAACAGGTGGACGATGAGGAGCAGGTGGAAGGCGGGCAGCAGGCCCACCAGGAGCGTGGCCCCCATCGCCACCACCAACCCGCCCAGCACCTGGCGGCGGCGGGCGTTGGCCGTCAGCGCGGGCCGGAGCCGAGGCTGGTCGACGGCGTCGAAGTCGGCCTGGCCGCGGCCGAGGGTGCCCACGAGGGGGTAGCCGTCGGGACGGATGCTGCCGAGGAACTCGGCCTCCCGCGCCGCTCGGGCCCCCGCCGCCGGCGGAATCAGGACCGCGGCCCAGATGAAGACGAGTAGCAGCGAGACCAGCGTGGCGTCGGCCATCAGAACGATGCTTCCGCGCGGCACGGGTGCACGCGGACCCCCCTTCCCCCGGGTGTTGCGGACACGCTAGGTGATGGGCTCCACCGCCGCCAGCCCCTACCCGGCCCGAGCAGTAGCCCCCGCGGCCACGGACGGTGTCCACGAGGCGTATCCTGGTGTTTCCATGGGCACGAAAGGACCAATGAGTCCTGTAGGGAAGACGATGACACCCAAGACCCTGACCGCGAAGACGCTGGCCCCAAAGACGCTGGCGACGAAGACGCTGGCCACGAAGACCCTGAGCTCGAAGACATTGGCGCCGAAGACCACAACCAAGACGACGGCGACGCCGAAGACCTTCCGTTGCCCCGAGTGCTACGCCCGCGTCGTCGTCGAACCCGACGACGACGCCAAGAGCGCGCTCTGGCTGCACGGCCTGTCCGGCCGCTGCCGGGCCAAGCAGACGCCGAAGACCGAGAAGCCCCGCCGCAAGGAGCGGTTGGAGGCCATGCTCGGCGAGGAGTGGGGCTGACGCCCGACGCCGATTCCGGCGCCGCCCCCCGGGGTGGCGTCAAATCTGGGCCGTTGGGGAAGTAGGTTCTGGCCATGCACGCCAGTCCTCCGCTCGGTGATGGGGCTGGACGGGCTGTGCATTCCGCCACCCGTACCTTCGCCCGCTGGGCGGTGGCGCTGCTGGTAGGCGGGGCCGGGCTGGCGCTGGGCACCGTGCTCGTCGGCCAGCAGGCGGTCCACTTCTTCACCGCCGGCTCCGTCGGCTCCGACGCCGACCGCCTCGACCTCGGGCCCCTCGCCACTCGCTCCGTCGTCTACGCCGCCGACGGGTCGCAGCTCGGCATCTTCCACGACGAGGAGTACCGCGTCCCCGTCCCCCTGGCCCGGATTCCCGACCACGTGAGGCGGGCCGTGCTCGACGCCGAGGACGAGCGCTTCTACGACCACGGGCCTCTCGACCTGCGGGCGATGGCCCGGGCCATGGTCAACAACCTGCAGGAGGGCCAGATCGCCGAGGGCGGCTCCACGATCACCCAGCAGCTGGTCAAGACCGTCCTGCTGACGGCGAAGCAGGACGTGAACCGCAAGCTGCAGGAGGCGGCCCTGGCCATCCGCCTCGAAGACCAGATGACGAAGGACCAGATCTTCGAGCGGTACCTGAACACCGTCTACTTCGGCAACCACTCCTACGGCATCCAGGCCGCAGCCGAGCGCTACTACCACACCGACGTCGACAAGCTCTCGATCGGACAGGCCACCCTGCTGGCCGGCCTCATCCGCAATCCGGTGTACGCCGACCCCTACGGCAACCCGGAGGCGGCCAAGGAGCGTCGCGACGTCATCGTCGACCGCATGGTCGTGCTCGGCGACCTGACCCCGATCCAGGCCGGCGACATCAAGGGCGAGGCCCTGCCGCCGCCGATGGCCGAGGCCGGCGGCCCCGCCCCCGGCACCGACTACTTCACGGAGTACGTCAAGCAGCAGCTGCTCACCGACACCCGCCTGGGCGACACCGACAGCCAGCGCTACCAGGCCGTGTTCCGCGGCGGGCTCTCGATCCACACCACCCTCAATCCCGCCTACCAACAGATGGCGGAGGAGAGCGTGGCGTCGATCCTCCCCGACACCGACGGCAAGTTCACCGCCGCCCTCGTCACCGTCGACCCGACCACCGGGGCGGTGCGGGCGATGGTGGGTGGCAGCGACTTCGGGCAGACCAAGTTCAACCTGGTCACCGACACCCAGGGCCGCCAGGTCGGGTCCGCCTTCAAGCCGTTCACCCTGGTGGCGGCGCTGGAGAACGGCATCCAGACCAACGACACCATCCTCGGCACCTCGCCCTGCGTCATCCCCAACCCGGGGAGTGAGGACTGGAAGCCGAACAACGTCGAGGGCGGGGCGGCCGGCGTCCTCAGCCTCACCGAGGCCACTGTCAACTCGGTCAACTGCGCCTATGCCCGCCTGATCAAACTGGTGGGTCCGGAGAAGGTGGTCGACGTCGCCCACCGCATGGGCATCACCAATGAGCTTCATCCCTACCTGTCCCTCACCCTCGGCAGCGAGCTGGTCACGCCACTGCAGATGGCCAGCGCCTACGCCACCCTGGCCGCCGACGGGGAGCACCACAGCCCTTACGTCGTCGATCGCGTCGAGGACCGCCAGGGCAACGTGATCTTCCGGAACCAGCCCAAGGGCGACCAGGCGATCTCGCAGCAGGTGGCCCGCCAGGTCGACGAGGTGCTGACCCAGGTCGTCCAGCGGGGCACGGGTACGGCGGCCCGGGTCTCGGGGTGGGACGTCGGGGGCAAGACCGGCTCCACCGACAACAACACCAACGCCTGGTTCGTCGGCTTCACCCGCACCCTCGCCACCGCGGTGTGGATGGGTGCGCCGGAGGGCGACATCTCCATGCGCAACGTCAACGGCGTCACCGTCTTCGGCGGCACCTATCCGGCCCAGATCTGGGGTTCGTTCACCCGCAAGGCCCTGGCCGGCACGGAGCCGGTCGACTTCACCGCGCCCGACCGGTCCGGGCAGCGCACGCCGAAGTTCCTCTCCCTCGTGGGCGAGAGAATCCCCGACGAGCGCTCGCGCGACTCCGACTCAACCTCGACCGACGACGGCTCCGACACCAAGCCGGCCACGCCGTCGGCCCCGGTGGCCACGATCCCGAAGGTCGTGGCTCCCCCCTCCCCGACCCCGCCGACGGTCCCCGAGATCACCATCCCCGATATCGACGCCCTGATCGCCCAGGCCCGGGAGCGGGCGCTGAACGGCAACAAGGACTAGGGATCGCGGCCACGGGCGTCTTCGACAACCTCCTGCTGGTGCAGGAGCATGATTCCGCGGTCGACCGTCTCCGCCACCGGCGCCGGACCCTCCCGGAGCTGGCCGAATTGGAGGCGCTCGAGAAGCGGGGCACGGTCCTCGACCGTTCCCTCACCGAGGTGGGTGCGACGAGGGCCGAGGTGGTGCGCCGCCAACGGGGACTCGAGGACGAGCTGGCCCTGGTGGAGAACAAGCTCGCCGAGGCCCAGGCCAAGCTCTACGGGGGCACCGTCAGCCTGATCCGGGAACTCCAGGCCCTGCAGTCGGAGGTGGAGGCGCTGAAGCGGCGGAAGAGCTCGCTGGAGGACGACGTCCTGGAGACGATGACGGAGCGGGAGCCCCTCGACGAGGAGGTGGCGGGTCTGGAGTCGCAGCGGGTCGACCTCGACCAGCGGGCGGGCCGGTTGCGGGCGACCCTCGCCGAGGCCCAATCGGGCATCGACGACGAGCTGGCGGCCGAGATCCACGCCCGGTCGACGGCGGTCGCCGGCATCCCCGGCGAAGTCATGACGTCGTATGAGCGGCTGCGCACCCGCCTCGACGGCGTCGGTATCGCCCGGTTGGTCAACGGCCGGTGCGACGGGTGCCACCTGAGCCTGTCCGTCACCGAGATGAACAACGCCACCCGGCTGCCGGCCGACGCCCTCCTGCACTGCGAGCAGTGCGGGCGCATCCTCGTTCGTTGATCCTGTGGCCGGCAGGGCTGGCCCTCGTCCTGGTGTGGATGATCTTCCGCGACCCGGCCATCGACTACCGGCTGGTGGTGGTCGGGGCCCTGTTGCCCGACCTGGTCGACGCCCCCTTCGGCGGGGCCCGGGTGATGCACACCGTCGGCGCCAGCGTGGTGCTGCTGGTGGGCGTCATGCTCGTCACCCGCCACCGGCGCCCGGCCCGCCGGCGGCTGCTGGCGGTACCGATCGGCACGTTCCTCCACCTCGTTCTCGATGGCATGTGGACCCGCACCGAGACCTTCTGGTGGCCCTTCCTTGGCCGGCGCCTCGACGGGGGCCTCCCGCCGTTGGACCGCCCCCTGGCCGTGCTGGTGGCTCAGGAGCTGGCCGGCGCCGCCGCCCTGGCCTGGCTGTGGCGGGAGTGGAACCTGGCGAACCCCCAGGTCAGGCGCACCCTGTGGCGCACCGGTCGCCTCCCCCGGGATAACGGGTAGAAGCAGGACACGTCCCCCTCCGAGACAGGAGCTGACATGGCCAAGGCACCGCGGACCGTTCTCGCCACGTACTTCGACGCGTGGAAGGCGAAGGACTTCGACGCCTACCAGTCGCTGCTGGCCGACGACGTCACGTTCGACGGGCCCCTGGGCCAGGCCGTCGGGGCCAAGCAGTGCCGGCTCGGGCTGGAGGCCCTGTCCGAGATCGTGACCGACGTCGTCGTCGAGCACGTCTTCGTCGACGGCCCCGACGTCCTGACCTGGTTCCAGCTCCACACCTCGGTGGCGCCGCCCTGCCCCACCGCCAACTGGAGCCACGTGGAGGACGGCAAGATCACCCGGATCCGGGCCACGTTCGACCCCCGCCTCCTCGTCACCGGGTAGAGACACCGGCATGAACGAGCGCTGGTTCCGGGAAGCGGTCATCTACTGCCTCGACGTCGAGACGTTCCAGGACTCCAACGGCGACGGCATCGGCGACCTGCCCGGGCTGATCGGCCGCCTCGACTACCTCGAGCGACTGGGCGTCACCTGCCTGTGGCTCAACCCCATCCACCCCACGCCCAACCGCGACGACGGCTACGACGTCTCCGACTTCTACGGCGTCGACCCCCGCCTGGGCAGCCTGGGGGACTTCGTCGAGCTGATCCACCAGGCCGCCAACCGGGGCCTGCGGGTGATGATCGATCTGGTCGTGAACCACACGTCCGACCAGCACCCGTGGTTCCAGGCGGCCCGCGCCGACCCCCACTCGCCCTTCCGCGACTACTACGTGTGGAGCGAGGAACGTCCCTCCGACCTGCACCAGGGCATGGTGTTCCCCGGCGTCCAGAAGGCGACATGGACCTTCGACCGCACGGCCAAGGCCTGGTACTACCACCGCTTCTACGACTTCGAGCCCGAGCTCAACGCGGCCAATCCCCGGGTGCGGGCCGAGGTGCAGAAGATCATCGCCTTCTGGCTCCAGATGGGCGTGGCCGGCTTCCGCATGGATGCGGCCCCGTTCGTGATCGAGATGTCGGAGCCGAACAACCCCGACCCGCCCAAGGACTTCGACTACCTGCGCCAACTGCGGGAGCTGATGTCGTGGCGCCGGGGCGACACCGTGGTCCTGGCCGAGGCCAACGCCGAGCCCCAGGAGCTCACCGAGTACTTCGGCCGCGGCGACCGGCTCCCGATGCTGTTCAACTTCCTCCTCAACCAGCAGATGTTCCTCGCCGTGGCCCGGGGCGACGCCGGGCCCGTGCTCAACGGCCTCACCATGACGCCGGCCATCCCCGACTCCTGCACCTGGGCGACGTTTCTCCGCAACCACGACGAGATCGATCTGGGCCGGCTCACCGGCGTGGAGCGGGCCGAGGTGTTCGAGGCCTTCGGCCCGGAGCCGGAGATGCAGCTCTACGACCGCGGTATCCGCCGCCGCCTGGCGCCGATGCTCGGTGGCGACCGGCGCCGCATCGAGATGGCCTACCACCTGCAGTTCAGCCTGCCGGGCACGCCGGTCATCCGCTACGGGGAGGAGATCGGCATGGGCGACGACCTCAGCCTCCCCGAGCGCAACTCGGTGCGCACCCCGATGCAGTGGTCCGGCGCCCCCAACGCCGGCTTCTCGACCGCCGCCCAAAAGGACCTCGCCCGCCCCGTGATCGACGACGGCCGTTTCGGCTACCGGAAGGTGAACGTGGCCGCCCAGCGGCGCGACCACCACTCGCTCCTGGCGTGGATGGAGCGCACCCTGCACACGCTCCACGAATGCCCCGAGTTCGGCACCGGCCGGTGCACGCCGCTCGACAGCGGGGTCCGGTCCGTCCTGGCCCTCCGCCACGAAGCCCCGTCGGGCGTGATGCTGGCCCTGACCAACCTGGCCGACGGACCGTGCGTCGTCGACCTGGCCGACCAGCTGGGCGAGCTCTCCGGCGACCCGGTGGAGGTCCTGGGCGACGCCGACTACGAGCCGAGCCCCGACCTTTCCAAGCTGGAGATCAACGGCTACGGCTACCGGTGGATCCGCCTGGCCTGGTCGCCGGGCGCGACCTAGGAGGAACCCCTGGCCCTGTCGAGCTAGCCGAGCTGGGCCTGGAACAGGTGGTAGAGCAGGATGAGCTGGGAGATGGCCAGCGGCTCGCTGCGGACGTTGTCCTCGATCACGCCCAGGGAGTCGGGGATCGGGTCGTCGACCCCGAGCTGCTTCCAGATCGACTGCTCCACGTCGCGGGTGATCTCCCGGTCGGCGTAGGAGTGGATGTGGAGGGAGTCGACGGGCTTGCCGTCCTCGTCGCGGGTGAGCTTGAGGTGCATGGCCTGGCGGTGCTCCTCGGTGAGGATGTTGGCCAGGTCGGGGTGGGCGATCGTGGGCCGCAGCATGAGGCTGGCCGACAGCGGCTCCTCCGGATCGCGGCCCTCGATGCGGTCGAAGCGCATGACGATGTCGGCGGCCGAACGCTGGGGCCGGATGTAGGCGGCCGACTCGGGCTCCCGCTTCTCGAGGTCGTCGCGCACCGCCTGCTCGGTGTAGCCCCGCTTCTGGGTGTCGCGGTTGATCTTCCACTCGTAGCGGATCGGCTCGGGCGGGTCGAGGTAGACAGACACGTCGAAGCAGGCCCGGGCCAGCTTGGTGAACAGGGGCAGGAGGCCCTCGATGATCACGAACTCGCGCGGCTCGACCAGCAGGGGACGGCCGAGGGTGCCGTCCTTGTGGTTGTAGACGGGCTTGAGGATGGGCTGGCCCAGGGCCAGCAGCTGGAGGTGCTGCTCCATGATGTCGACGTAGTTGCAGTCGGGGTGGAGCGGGGTGAAGGGCTTGGTCTTGCGTTCGATGCGGTCGAACTTGTGGTAGTCGTCGACGCAGATCGAGGTGATGCGGTGGGGCCCGAGGGCGTTGACCAGGCCCTTGGTGATGGTGGTCTTGCCGGCCGCGCTGTCGCCGGCGATGGCGAGCATGATGGGCCGGCCGGGACCATCGCCGTTGTTGCGCCAGGCCCTTTGGATGTTGACCTGCTTGTCGGGCATGGAGGGTCAGCCTTCCTGAGAACGGCCGACGGTGGCAATGGCGTCTTCGGCCCGCTTGCGGATGTCGGCCACGGCCGCGGCCAGGCCACCGGGGTGCTTGTAGAGGCCGCTGCCGGCGATGAGCGCCCGCGCCCCGGCCGCAGCCGCGCCCGACACCGTATCGGCGCTGATGCCCCCATCGACCTCGAGGTCGATGTCGAAGCCGCTGGCGTCGATCATGGCCCGGGCCCGGGCGATCTTCGGCTCCATGGTGGCGATGTAGGCCTGGCCCCCGAAGCCGGGGTTGACCGTCATCACCAGCAGCAGGTCGACCAGGTCGAGCACGTTCTCGACGGTGTCGAGGGGGGTGTGGGGGTTGAGGGCCACTCCCGCCTTGGCTCCCATGTCGCGGATGCTGGCCAGGGTGCGGTGGAGGTGGGTGCAGGCCTCCTCGTGGACGATGACGATCTCGCAGCCGGCGTCGACGTACTTCGACAACATCAGGTCGGGTTCGACCACCATGAGGTGGGCCTCGAACGGCACCGATGCGTGCTTGCGGCAGGCGGCGATCAGGTCGGGTCCGAAGGTGAGATTGGGGACGAAGCGACCGTCCATCACGTCCCACTGGATGCGGTCGACGCCGGCGGCCTCTAGGTCGGCTACCTCCTCGCCCATCCGGGCGTGGTCGGCAGGAAGAACGGACGGGATGATTGCGACACGGCTTTCCCCACTCATTTCCCCAACCTAATAGCAAGGGGGGTCGGGGCGCCTCCCTCCGCGGGTGACTCAGACGGGGGATACTTTCGTTCTGTGAGCCCGACAACCCATACCCCCGTACGGCTGCTCCTCGTCGACGACCACCAGGTCGTGCTCGAAGGACTGCGCTCCATGCTGGCCTCCCAGAGCGGACGGGTGGAGGTGGTGGGATCCGCCACCAACGGCCCCGACGCCCTCGAGCTGGCGTCCGAACTGCGTCCCGACGTGGCCCTGCTGGATGTCCGCCTCAAGGGCGAGAGCGGGCTCGACCTGTGCAAGGACATCGTGGCCGCGGTGCCGTCGGTGAAGGTCGTCTTCCTCACCGTCTACGACGACGAGCAGTACCTGTTCCAGGCGCTGCGGGTCGGCGGCTCCGGTTTCCTGCTCAAGACCACCACCGGCCCCGAGCTGGCCGACCACCTCGACCGGGTGATGGACGGCGACGTCGCCATCGACGCCTCCCTCGCCGGCCGGGTGGCCATGACCGCGGCCCGGCTCCAGAGCGGCGAGTTCTGGCCCGGCGCCCGCCTCGGCCTCACCCAGCGGGAGAGCGAGGTGCTCGAGTTGATGGTGCACGGCCTCTCCAACCGGGCCATCGGCCAGAAGCTGTTCATCGGCGAGGAGACGGTGAAGACCCACGCCCGGGGCATCTACCGCAAGCTGGAGGTGGCCGACCGGGCCCAGGCCATCGCCATGGCCCTCCGGGAGGGGATCTTCCATTAGAGGCCCACATGCGGGATGAAGTTCGCCTCCTGGGCCTGGTCATCGACGCCACGTCGGCCGACATGGACGTGGCCGACGTGGTCCAGCGGGTGGCCAACCTGGTCACCGAGGCCACCGGCTCCGACGTGTGCTTCGTCCACCTCCTCGACGAGGAGCGCAACTGCGTGGTCCTGGCCGGCGCCACCCCCCCGTTCGACCAGCAGATCGGCCAGGTCGAGCTGCCCCTGGGCCAGGGCATCGCCGGGTGGGTCGCCCTCCACGCCGAGCCGGCGGTGGTGCCCGACAAGTGGCAGGACTCCCGGTACCAGTACATCCCCGCCCTGCGGGGCGAGGACTACGCCTCCATGGTGTCGGTGCCGATGCTCATCCCCCGGGGGCGACGGGTTATCGGGGTGCTCAACGTCCACTCCAAGGCGCCCCGCGACTACGGCCCCTACGACCTGGCCCTGCTCATCCAGGTGGCCAACCTCATGGCCCGGGCCATCGAGAACGCCCGCCTCTACCAGCGCCTGGCCGACCGGGAGGAGATGCTGGAGGGCTTCGCCATTCGCACCATCGAGGCCCAGGAGCACGAGCGCCGGCGGCTGGCGGGTGAGATCCACGACGGGATCAGCCAGCGCCTGATCAGCCTCTGGTACCACCTGCTGGCGGCGGAGGACGGGGCCGCGGCAGCCGACGCTGATGTCATCGGGCGGGAGCTCGGGGTGGCCAAGGAGCTGGTCACGGCGGCTCTGGAGGACGCCCGGGGCGCCATCGTCGGGCTCCGTCCCACCACCCTCGACGACCTCGGCCTCGGCGCCAGCCTGGAGAGCCTGGCCCGCTCCCTGCCGGTGAAGGAGGTGTCGGTCGAGCTGGAGGCGGTGAGCCTGCCGCCCCACGTGGAGGTGGCGCTCTACCGCATCGTTCAGGAGGCGTTCCAGAACGTGGTCAAGCACGCCGACGCCACCCGGGTCGAGCTCCGGTTGTACCGCGACGACGAGGGGGTGCACCTGGTGGTCGCCGACGACGGCCGGGGCTTCGCCGAGGAGTCGGCGGGCGACGAGGAGTACCGCCACTCCTACGGCCTGCTCGGCATCCAGGAGCGGGCCGAGCTCATCGGCGCCAAGGTCACCGTGAAGTCGCTTCCCCAGCGGGGGACCACGGTGGAGGTCGTCCTCCCCCTGCCCGCGGCGCCGTCTCCGTCGTGACCATCTTCGAGCCGTTGCTCGCCGCGCTGACCGCCAGCGGGGCCCGCTTCGTCGTCGTCGGCGGCGTCGCGGTGGTACTCCACGGGCATCTGCGGTTCACCGCCGATCTCGACGTCGCCCTCGATCTGTCGGCCGACGACCCCCTCCGCGCTGTCAACGCCCTGATCGCCGTCGGCCTCACTCCGCTGCTGCCGGTCGACGCCCGTGACTTCGCCGACCCCGAGATCCGGGCCGAGTGGGTGGCAACCCAGAACCTCGTGGTCTTCTCCCTCGCCGATCCGGACGACCCGTTCCGTCGGGTCGACATCTTCGCCGAGGACCTGATCCCCTTCGAGGACCTGTGGACGCGTTCGAAGCCGGTCCGGTTGGGAAGCACCTCGGTTCGTGTCGCTTCTATCGACGACCTGATCACAATGAAGCGAGCCGCGGGGCGGACCCAGGACCTGGCCGATGTGGAGGCGCTTGTGCGGATAAAGGCTCAGGGCCGGTGACTGATTGGGATGCCGGTGGGTGGGCGGGGGCCAGGCAGGCGCAGGAGGAAGGTTGGCTGGCCACCACCCCCGCGCAACGCCTGGCCTGGCTCGAGGACGCCGTCGCCTTCGCCCGCACGGCCCGGGCCGCGGCTACCGAAACCACCGACCCGGCAACCCAGGCACCACCGATCTGACGCCGCGACGCCTTTCCGCCGGCTGCGAACGCCGCCGCCGGCGGCCCCTTCCAGACGGCCCCCCGCCGGCCGCCAGGCCGGCACGCACGCAGTTGGGGGGAGGTTCGGAGGGGGGCCCGCCCCCCTCCGAGTTCTAGTCCTGGGTGGCCGTCGCCGCGGCGAGGGCGAGGTCGCCGCTCTCCAGGGACGGGTCGTAGGTGGCGTTGCGGGCGGCGCCGGTGAGGGCGGCCCGGTGGGTGAAGACCTTCTGGGCCTCCGCCACGTTGTCGGGCGAGCCCCGCCACGTGCGCAGGGCCTCGTCCTGGAGCGCCCGGCCATAGGAGAAGGTGAGCTGCCACGGGTGCGGGCCCTGCTTGTTCATGAGGTCGAGGTGCAGGGTGGCCAGGTCGGCCGACTGGCCGCCGGAGAGGAAGGCGATGCCGGGGACGGCGGGCGGCACCGAGTGGTAGAGGCAGCGGAGAGTCTTCTCCGCCACTTCCTCGGGGCCGGCCTGGGTGGCGCACTTCTTGCCCGACACGACCATGTTGGGCTTGAGGATCATGCCCTCGAGCTCGACCCGCAGCTGGGCCAGCTCCCAGAACACCCGGCGCTGGGTCTTGAGGGTGACCTCGTAACAGGTGTCGATGTCGTTCTCGCCGTCCATGAGCACCTCGGGCTCGATGATCGGGACGAGGCCGCCCTCCTGGCACAGGGCGCCGTAGCGGGCCAGGGCGTGGGCGTTGCAACGGATGGCGGTGTCGCTGGGCAGGCCGTTCTTGGTGTCGATGACGATGACCGCCCGCCACTTGGCGAACTTGGCGCCCAGGGCGACGTACTCGGCGATGCGCTCGCGGAGGCCGTCGAGGCCCTCGGTGACCTGCTCGCCCTCGCAGAGGGGGAGGGGCTTGGAGCCGGTATCGACCTTGATGCCGGGCAGGATGCCCTTGGTGACCAGAAACTCGGGGATGGTGGAGCCGTCGTCGGCCTTCTGGCGGATCGTTTCGTCGTAGAGGATGACGCCGCTCACGACGTTCTCGATTCCCGCAGTGCCCAGCAGGGTGGTGCGGTACAGGCGGCGGTTCTCCTCGGTGGACTCGATGTCGAGGGCGGCGAAGCGCTTGCCGATGGTGGCACCGCTCTCGTCGGCGGCGAGAATGCCCTTGCCGTCGGCGACCATGGCCTTGGCGACAGCGGCGAGATCCGACATGCTCATGCGGGGGGTCCTCCTAGGGGGTTCCCGAACTCGGGGTTTCTAGCGGGAGGTTTCGTAGCCTCGTAGACGGCCATCGACCCTACCCGGCCGATGGGGGCCCGGCCAGGACGAAGCCGCCCTCGGAGTCGGCGGTGACATGGGACAGGAACAGTCCGGCGGTGGGGGCGAGCTCCTCGCCGGCTCGCGACACGAGGTGCCAGGCCCGGTGGCGGGGAAGCGTGGGACACCGCCACTCCTCCAGCGTGCCCTCGTCGAGCTCACGGGCGACCGCGTCCCGGGAGATGAGGGTGATGCCCAGCCCCACCTGCACCGACTCCCGGAGGGCGCCGTTGGATCCGAGGGTCAGGGTGGCGGCGGGGGAGATGCCCAGCTCGTCGAACAGCTCCTCGGCCGTGCTGCGCGTCCCCGAGCCCGGCTCCCGCAGGAGCAGGACCTGCCGGGACAGCTCGGCGAGGGAGACCTCCCGCACCCCGTTCGACCCCGGCCGGGCCGCCGCCACCAGCACGAGGACGTTGGGCCGGCTGGCCCGGGACACGAACCGGCCCCCGCCCGGCGGCCGGCCCCCGATGGCCAGGTCGACCTCCCGCTCGGCCAGCAGTTCCCACAGCCGCTCCCGGTTGCCGACCTCGAGCGAGACCTCGGCCTGGGGATGGCGGGCCCGGAACGAGGCGAGGAACCGGGGCAGGACGTGCTCGCCGGCGGTGGTCACCGCCGCCAGCCGGACCCGGCCGCTCTCGGGGTCGAGCGCCTCCCGGGCCGCGGCCACGCCCTCCTCGGCCACCCGCAGCACGCCCCGGGCGTAGGGGGCGAACACGGCCCCGGCGGCGGTGATGGCCACACCGCGACCCACCCGGGCCACCAGCGCCACCCCCAGCTCGGCTTGCAGCGAGGCGAGGGCGGCGGAGACGGCAGGCGGGCTGACGAACAGGTTGTCGGCCGCCTCCGAAACCGACCCGCTGTCGACGACGGCCAGGAACGTCCGCAGCTGATTAAACGTCACGTGAACAATATAGCCCGCGGCGAAGCGAATGCGTCATGGACAGGTGAAGCCAGCGTCCGGCACAATGGATACGCAGCCGACATCAAGCCGCCACACGCCACACATCCACACGCCGCACATCCACCCGCCACACATCCACCCGCCACAAATCCAGACGATTTTCAGGCCTAAAGAATTTGGGGGTACCGCATGGCAGGAAACGGATCATCCGCGAAGGGCACGGTCACCGGTGAGAAGCGCTGGGGCGCCGGTGTCATTCCCTACGCCACCATGGGCTACTACGAGCCCGACTACGAGCCGGCCGACACCGACGTGCTGGCCGCCTTCCGGATCACGCCCCAGAAGGGCGTCGACCCGATCGAGGCTGGAGCCGCCGTCGCCGGCGAGTCGTCGACCGCAACGTGGACCGTGGTGTGGACCGACCGTCTGACCGCCTACGAGAAGTACCAGGCCAAGTGCTACAAGGTCGAGGACGTGCCCGGGAACCCCGAGCAGAAGATCGCCTACATCGCCTACAACATCGACCTCTTCGAAGAGGGCTCGATCCCCAACATGACGTCGTCGATCATCGGCAACGTCTTCGGCTTCAAGGCCCTGAAGGCACTGCGCCTGGAGGACCTGCGGATCCCGATCGCCTACCTCAAGACCTTCCCCGGGCCCCCGCACGGCATCGTCATGGAGCGGGAGTACCTCAACAAGTACGGCCGTCCCCTCTTGGGCGCCACCGTCAAGCCGAAGCTGGGCCTGTCGGCCCGGAACTACGGCCGGGTGGTCTACGAGGCCCTGCGCGGTGGACTCGACTTCACCAAGGACGACGAGAACATCAACAGCCAGCCCTTCATGCGCTGGCGGGACCGGTACCTGTTCTCCATCGAGGGCGTGAAGCGGGCCGAGGAGCAGACCGGCGAGGTCAAGGGTCACTACATGAACGTGACCGCGGCGACCATGGAAGAGATGTACAAGCGGGCCGAGTTCGCCAAGGAGATCGGCTCCGTCATCATCATGATCGACCTCACCATCGGCTACACCGCCATGACGTCGATGTCGAACTGGGCCCGCGACAACGGCTGCATCCTCCACCTGCACCGGGCCGGCTACGCCACGTGGGCCCGGCAGAAGAACCACGGGGTCAACTTCCGGGTGACGGCCAAGTGGGCCCGCATGTCGGGTGTCGACCACATCCACTCCGGCACCGTGGTGGGCAAGCTCGAGGGAGACCCCGCCATCATCAAGGGCTACTACGACACCCTGCGCGACGACTTCGTCCCCGAGAACCGGGCCAACGGCATCTACTTCGACCAGCACTGGGCGTCGATGCCGGGTGTCATGCCGGTCGCCTCGGGCGGCATCCACGCCGGCCAGAGCCACCAGCTGCTGCACTACCTGGGCGAGGACGTCGTCCTCCAGTTCGGTGGAGGCACCATCGGTCACCCGATGGGCATCGCCGCCGGCGCCGAGTGCAACCGGGTGGCCACCGAGGCCATGATCAAGGCCCGCAACGAGGGTCGGGACTTCATGAAGGAAGGCCCCGACATCCTCAAGAAGGTGGCCAAGAGCTACCCGTCCCTGCAGACCGCCCTCGACGTGTGGGGCGAGATCAGCTTCAACTACGAGTCAACCGACACCCCCGACGTCGTGGCCACGCCCACGTCGGCCGGCTGAGGCAGGAGGAATCATGGGAATCCGCATCCGACAAGGCACGTTCTCGCACCTGCCCGAGCTCACCGACGACGAGATCAAGCTCCAGATCCAGTACGGCCTCGACAACAACTGGGCCATCTCGATCGAGTTCACCGACGACCCGCACCCCCGCAACGCGTACTGGGACATGTGGGGCCTGCCGATGTTCGACACCAAGGACGCCTCGGCCTGCTTCACCGAGGTGGCGGCGTGCCGCAAGGCGTACCCGGACCACTACATCAAGGTGAACGCCTACAACCGCACCTACACCAAGCAGACGACGGCGCTGTCGTTCATCGTCAACCGTCCTGCCGAAGAGCCGGGGTTCCGCCTCGACCGGGCCGAGCTCAACGACCGTCGCATCTCCTACACGATGCACTCCTACGCCGCCGAGAAGCCCCACGGCGAGCGCTACGAGAGCAACGGAAAGTAGTTCGTTCTTCCCCGCCTCCGGGTGGTTGCAGTGAGGAGGGCGCCGGCTTCGTGCCGGCGTCCTCCGTCGTTCCGTAACACCCTCTCGGGGGAGCCCAATCGAGGGCATCGCGGCAGGCGGGGCCCCATCTGCATAGTGTGTGCGCCAAACGCGTCAAACCAAGGGGAGTGGGACCGTGACGAGACGGCTTCTGGCAGCATCGGCCGCGCTGGCGATGGCGGTGTTCGGCGTCGTGATGATGCCCGCCGGCCCGGCCGCAGCCCAGGCCGAGTGTTCCGGCCCGCAAACGGCCACGCCGGCCACGGTGACGCCCACGTCGCTGCTACCGGGGGAGACGCTCACCATCTCCGGGGTCGGCTTCGCCGCCAGCACGCCCCTGGGCATCGGCCTGTTCAACCCGCCGGTCGTACTGGGCACGGTGGCATCGAACGGACTGGGCAACTATACGGTCGCGGTCCAGCTCCCGATTGGTACGCCCCCCGGACAGAACGAGATCACCGTCTTCGGTAAGGGTCCCAACGGAACCTGCAACCAGAGCCTGGGCCAGTTCTCGGTGAAGGCGCTCCCGGTGCCGGTCACGTCGGCACCGGTCGTGGTCGTGCCCTCCACCGTCGTCGGCGCCATCGTCACCGTCTCCACCGTCGTGGGTACCGTCCCCGCCACCATCGTCGTCCAGCAGCCCCTGGCGCGCACCGGGTCGGCGTCGCCGGTCCTGGTGGCCGCCGGCCTGCTGGCGATGCTCCTCGGTCTCCACGTGGTGCGGGTCAGCGGTAGGCGCCCGACGTCGGGGTAGGCGTGGTCCCGCTCGTCGCTCGACGGGTGGGTTCCTCGGGCGGGTCGAGGCGCTAGGAAGCGACGGCGCGGCGGCGACGCCGGCGGCGGATCGACCGTCGCTCGGCCTCGGTGGTGCCGCCCCACACGCCGAAGGGCTGGTCGGTGACGAGGGCGTACTCCAGGCACTCCTCGCGCACCGGGCAACGGAAGCACACGGCCTTCGCCGTCTCCGCGTGCAGCACCGGCTCCTCGCCCAGCTCACCGGCGGGAAAGAACAGGTTGGTGTCGACGCCGCGGCAGAGGGCGTCCTTCCGCCAGCCGTTGGGATCATCGAAGCTGGCGGGCGATCCGGGAGCCACCGCGAGACGGGAAAGAGGGTTCTCTCCTGTCATCACGACCTCCTGGCGCAGGCGAGCTTGTGCATGCATTCACAATGTACGCCCATGTGAATCCATGCACAAGGTTTTCTTTTGGTATTTCTCAGCCCTTGGCCGAGGGGCGGGGGAGCGCGGCGCGGACCGTTTCCACCGCCGGCCGGACGTGGCAGTCGAGCAGGTGGTCGTCGACCAGGCCGACTGACTGCATGGCCGCGTAGACGGTGGTGGGGCCGACGAACCGGAAGCCCCGCCGGCGCAGCTCGCGGCTGAGGGCGACGGACTCGGGCGTGGTCGCGGCCAGGTCGTGCAAGGTGACCGGCGCCGGCCCGGGCGCCGGTTCGTAGCGCCACACCAGGGCGGCCAGCGACCCCTCTTGCGCCTGGACGTCGAGTGTGGCCCGGGCGTTGGCGATGGTGGCCTCGATCTTGCCCCGGTGGCGGACGATGCGCGCGTCGGCCAGCAGCCGGTCGACCTCGGCCGGACCGTAGCGGGCCACCTCGGCGGGGTCGAACCCGGCGAAGGCGCGGCGGAAGGCGTCCCGCTTGCGGAGGATGGTGAGCCACGACAGGCCGGCCTGGAAGCCCTCCAGGCACAGCTTCTCGAACAGCCGGTTGTCGTCGACGACCGGGCGCCCCCACTCCTCGTCGTGGTAACGGCGGTACTCGGGTGGGTCCACTCCCCACGGGCAGCGCACGACGCCGTCGTCGGTCATGTCGGTTGGTCGCATCGGCGGTCCACGTTGGGCCCGCAGGCGGCGTTCAGCTGGCCATCAGGACGCCGGCCGCCAGGAGCGCCCCGCCCACGAACAGCGCGATGTTGACCCAGGCCGTGACGGTGGCGATCTGGCACAGGTTCAGACCCTGGACCGTTCCCCCCGATGCGGCGATGTTCCGTCTGCCGGCGGACGCCACGAACAGGGCGGCGACGGCCGGTAGCACCGGGCAGAGGACGAACGAGGCGATAGCCAGGATGAGGGCGGCGATGGCGGCGCCGTCGGTGCGGGGACCGGGCTGGTAGGGCGGGGAGCCGGGTGGCGGCGGGGGCATACCGCTCATCGGTTCAACGCGCCAGAAGGGGTGGCTACAGCCGGTTGCGCCAGGCCAGCACGACGCCGGCGATGCCGAGGCCGAGCAGCGGGACGCCGAGCAGCAGGAGCAGGAGCCAGACGCCGCCGTTGATCACGCTGACGACCGAAAGGCCGATGCCGAAGCCCACCAGCACCAGGCACATCACCATGTCGAGGGTCAGACCGGAGCCCAGGATGCCCTTCTTCGGAGTCACGCCGACACCCTACGCCGCCGTCGCCCGAAAGCCATTGGCGCTCGCCGATCACCTCCGATCCGATGAATCGATCCGCTTCATTGGGTACGACCCGACTCAACAGGAGGCAGCGCATGTCGAAAGTACGAGTCCACAACCTGGCCATGTCGCTCGACGGCTACGTCGCCGGACCCGACCAGAGCGCCGACAACCCCCTCGGCGTGGGCGGAAAGCGGCTCCACGAGTGGGTGTTCGCCACCCGGGCCGGTCGCCAGATGTTCGGGTTGGAGGGCGGCGACGAAGGCGTCGACGACGACTTCATCGCCCGGGGCGACGTCGGCGTCGGCGCCACCATCATGGGCCGCAACATGTTCGGGCCCATCCGGGGCCCGTGGGAGGACTCCGACTGGACCGGGTGGTGGGGTGACGAGCCGCCCTACCACCACCCCGTGTTCGTGCTCACCCACCACCCCCGACCGCCGCTCCCGATGGCGGGCGGGACCACGTTCCACTTCGTCGATGACGGCATCGAGGCCGTCCTCGAACGGGCCGTGGCCGCGGCCGCCGGCGAGGACGTGAGGATCGGCGGGGGCGCGTCCACCGTCCAGCAGTACCTGAAGGCGGGCCTGATCGACGACCTCCACGTGGTCGTGGTGCCCATCCTCCTCGGGAGCGGCGAGCGTCTGTTCGAGAACCTCGACGGCGGCCCTCCCGGCTACGAGTGCGTCGAGTTCGCCCCCTCGCCGGCTGTCGCCCACGCCCGCTTCGCCCCGTCGGGGCGGTAAACCACCCGGCTGACATCCGGCTTACCTGGCGCGAACCTCGGCCGAAGCAGGCGCGGACCTCGTCCTCCGTAGGGTCCGCCCATGGTCGAAGCTACCCGCCGCCCGGACGTTGCCAAGCTGCTGAGCAAGGTCCCGGAAGTCACAGTCTTCTTCTGGATCATCAAGGTGCTGGCCACGACGGTGGGTGAAACGGCGGCCGACTTCCTGGGGGAGCACCTGAACCTCAGTCTGACCAGCGTGACCTGCATCATGGCCGTCCTGCTGGTCGCTGCCCTCGTGTTCCAGTTCCGGGCCCGGGGGTACGTGCCCGGGATCTACTGGACGGCCGTCGTGCTCATCAGCATCGTCGGCACCCTCATCACCGACAACCTGGTGGACAACTTCGGGGTCAGCCTGAAGGTGACCACCGCCATCTTCACGGTGGCCATGCTGGCCACCTTCGCGGCCTGGTACTCGAGCGAGAAGACGCTATCGATCCACAGCATCCGCACGCCCAAACGGGAGGCGTTCTACTGGGCCGCCATCCTGTTCACCTTCGCCCTGGGCACCGCCGCCGGCGACCTGGTGGCGGAGAGCCTGAACCTCGGGTACTGGAAGTCGGCGCTGATGTTCAGCGCCCTCATCGCCCTGGTGGCTCTGGCCTGGCGTCACCTGCGCCTCAACCCGGTGCTGGCCTTCTGGATCGCCTACGTCCTGACCCGTCCCCTGGGCGCGTCGCTCGGCGACTACCTCTCCCAGGACCGCTCCGCCGGGGGCCGGGGCCTGGGGACGGTCGGCACCAGCGCCATCTTCCTCGTGACCATCCTGGCCGTCGTGATCTACCTCACCGTCACCAAGAAGGACCAGATCGTGCTGGCCGAGGTGGAGTGAGTGCCGGCGCCCGGCGCTCAGTCCGGTGCGGGTGAGCCGGGCAGGGCGAGGGTGAAGATGGGCTTGGGCGCGGCCCGGGTGAGCTGCAGCCGGGACTCGTGCGCCTCGGCCAGCGACCGGGCCAACGCCAGGCCGATCCCGTGTCCGTCACGGCCGGGTCGGTTGGCATCGGGCGGCCGGCGCTCGAAGGCCGACGCCGGCTCGGCCAGGCCGTCGCCCTCGTCGCCGACCTCGACCACGGCCCCGTGGCCGGCGCGACGGCCGGTGATGGTCACCGTGCCGCGGCCGTGGCGGAGGGCGTTGTCGAGGAGCACGGCCAGGATCTCCCGGACGACGTCCGGCGGGCAGCGAACCAGGGGGAGGTCCTCCTCCAGGTCGACTCGTAGCGGCCGCCCGGCGGCGGCCAGCCGGGCCCGGCTGCGATCGGCGACGTCCCCGCACAGCGCGCCCAGGTCGCAGCGGGCATCCGTCGCCGCGGTCCGGTCGCGGGCGACGGCCAGGAGCGTCGTCACGGTCGTCTGCAGGCGCTCGACCTCGCCGACCGCGTCCCGCAGGGCGACCTCGGTATCGGCGCCGGGGGTGACCAGGGCGCTCTCCAGCCCGAGGCGCAGGCTGGTCAGGGGCGTGTTGAGCTGGTGCGACACGTCGGCGGTGAAGGCCCGTTCCCGCCCGAGGATCTCACCCAGCCGGGCCGCGGTGCGGTTCAGCGCATCCCCCGCCCGATCGAGCTCGGCCACGCCCGTCGGCTCGACCCGTGCCGCGAAGTCGCCGTCGCCCAGGCGCACGGCCATGCGGGCGACGTCGTCGACCGGCTCCGCCAGCCGGGTCGACTGCCAACGGCCGAGAGCGGCGGCCAGGACCACCGCCAATCCGCCCAGGGCCGCCATCACCAGCCAGCTCCGGTAGGTGTTCGTGGTGACGACGCTCCAGGGGCCGGCAGCGCGGGCCGCCGCCACCACCACCTCCTCGTCGTGGATCGGGACGGCCACCGCCAGCCAGGCTCCGTCACGGTCGTTCTCGATCCGCCCCGTCAGCGCCGATGCGACCTCGGTGCCGCCCTGGGCGGGCCCGTCGCCGGACACGAGGCGGCCCGCACCGTCGTAGAGCCCGATCTGCATGGCCTTCGGATGCGGTGGAAGCTCCACCGGATCGGAGGCGCTCAGGCCGGCCGAGCCCAGGCCGCCCGCGCTCAGGGCGCCCTCGGCGATCGTGGCCTCCCGCTCGAGGCGGGCCACCTCCCGCTCCCGGTAGATGCGGGAGGAGGCGAAGGCGAGGGGGACGGCGAAGACGACCACCGCCACGAAGGTGACGAGCACCATCGACGACAGGATCCGACGTTTCACGGCCTCTCCATCCGGTAGCCGACGCCCCGGACGGTGGTGATCCGGCTGGTGGCGGCGGGGGCATCCAGCTTGCGGCGCAGGGCCCAGATGTGGATGTCGAGGGTCTTGGTCGACCCGAACCAGTGCTCGTCCCAGACGTCCTCCATGAGCCGCTCCCGGGTGACGACCCGCCCCGCGGCCCGGGCCAGCGCCACCAGCAGGTCGTACTCCTTGGGTCGCAGGTCGACGGGCTCCTCGGCGACGCGCACGACGCGGGCGCCTCGGTCGACCGTCAGGTCGCCGATCTCCAGGAGGTCGTTCTGCGACTCCGAGCGACGGGTGCGGGCCCGCACGCGGGCTAGCAGCTCGGCCAGGCGGAAGGGCTTGGTGAGGTAGTCGTCGGCGCCGGCATCGAGGCCGAGCACCACGTCGGCCTCGTCGCCCCGGGCGGTGAGGACGAGCACCTGTGGCGCCGTCGGCCGGCCCCGCAGGCGCCGGCACACGTCGAGGCCGTCCTGGTCGGGGAGACCGAGATCCAACACCACCAAGGCGGTGGTGTCCCGGACCAGGGCGAGCGCCTCGGCGCCGGTACGGGCCCAGTCGACGTCGTAGCCCTGACCGACGAGAGTGCGGACGAGTGACGTCCCGATCCCCTCGTCGTCCTCGACGACCACCACGTGGGGTTCGGGCATCTTCCGATCGTAGGCAGCCCCGGGAGACGCGGGGCAGGGGCCGGCGGAGTTCTAACCGGACGCGAACCGTGGCCGGGGGAGGCGCGGAGAGGCCCGGACGTAGGTTGCCGGCATGAACCGACTCGGACGAAGCGTGCTCACCGGGGCCACGATCCTCGGTCTGACCGCCTGTGGACCGGGCGGTTCCGGCAGCGCCGCCGGGTCGTACCCGACGGTGCCGGGCAGCAACTCGACGTGCGCCTCGGCGACGACGGTGGCCGGCCCCAACAACGGCCCCGAGACCAGCCCGCCGGGCGACATCCCCGACGACCAGGCGTTCGTGGCCTACGCCTCACCGGACAACCTCTACACGGTCAAGGTGCCCGAGGGCTGGGCCCGCACCGAATCGGCCACCGGGGTGACCTTCACGGACAAGCTCAACGCCATCGACGTCGTCGTCGTCAATAGGCCGGCGGCGCCGACGGTCGACTCGGTCAGGACGGACGAGGTCCTCGTACTGGCCGCGTCCGCGCCGTGCTTCCACCTGGGCGCGGTCAAGACGGCGGAGCGAACGGCCGGTATGGCGGTCGTCGTCACCTACACCGCCGACTCTTCGCCCGACGCCGTCACCGGCAAGGTCGTGAACGACGACGTCGAGCGCTATGAGTTCTGGAAGGACGGCAAGGCCGTGGTCCTCACCCTGTTGGGATCGGCCGGTTCCGACAACGTCGATCCGTGGAGGATCGTCACCGACTCGTTCGCGTGGCGATGATGGCGGCGGCCCTGGACGCTCGCCGCCTCTACCGCTTCTTCCACGCCGGCGGCGACGAGGTGCTGGCGCTGCGGGGGGTGTCCCTGCGGGTCGACGCGGGCGAGATCGTGGCCGTGGTCGGACCGTCCGGGTCGGGTAAGTCGACGCTGCTGGCCTGCCTGGCCGGACTCGACGACCCCGACGGCGGCCAGGTTCGCATCGCGGGGGAGGTGATGACCCGCCGGTCGGAGGGGGAGCGGGCCGAGCTGCGGGGCCGCGCCGTCGGCGTGCTGCTCCAGTCCGACAACCTCATCGGCCACCTCGACGTCGACGGCAACATCGGCGTCGCCCAGCGCCTGGCGGGCCGATCGGACACGACCCGCCGCCAGGAACTGCTCGACCATGTCGGGCTCACCGGGCGGCGCCGGGCCCTGCCCGCCCAGCTCTCGGGGGGCGAGGCCGTTCGCGCCGGGCTGGCGGTGGCGTTGGCCAACAACCCTGCCGTCCTCATCGCCGACGAGCCGACGGGGGAGCTCGACTCTTCCACCGAGCAGCGGGTGCTGGAACTTCTGGCGGCCGAGGCCGGGGCGGGCCGGGCGATCATCGTGGCCACCCATAGCGATTCCGTCGCCGCCGTCGCCGACCGGGTCATCGTCCTCGCCGACGGCATCGTCGTCGGCTGAGGGTCAGCGGATGGCGGACGAGGCGGAAGGGGCGGGAGGGGCCGTCGTGGTCGCCGCCGGCGTCGCCCGCACGTACCGCTCGGGGGCGTCCTCGGTGGTGGCGGTGCACGACGTCACCTGCCGGATCGGGGCCGGGGACCGGATCGTGATCGTCGGCCCGTCGGGCTCCGGCAAGAGCACCCTGCTCCACCTGCTGGCCGGCCTCGACCGCCCCACCGTGGGCACCATCGCCTGGCCCGCCCTCGGCGGCTCCCCGCTGACCCTCCGGCCCGGCACCGTCGGCTTCGTGTTCCAGGGGCCGAGCCTGGTGCCGGCGCTCGACGCGGCCGAGAACGTCGCCCTGCCCCTGCAGCTGGCCGGGGTCGACGACGCGGTGGCGATGGCGGCCGCCCTCCAGGCGCTCGAACAGCTCGGCCTGGGCGCGGTCGCCCGCCAGCTGCCCGAGGAGCTCTCCGGCGGGCAGTCGCAGCGCGTCGCCGTGGCCCGGGCCCTCGTCGGAAGTCCCCGCCTCATCGTCGCCGACGAGCCGACGGGCCGGCTCGACCACGCGGCTGCGGCGTCGGTCCTCGACGCGCTCGACCACGCGGCCGCGGCGGTAGGCGCGGCCCTGGTGGTGTCGACGCACGATCCGGTGGTCGCCGACCGCTTCCGGAAGAGATGGGTCATGGCCGACGGCAAGATCGAGTCGATGGGAGTGTGGGTCGGGTGAGGTGGACTGCCGCGCTCGTCCGCCGCCGGCCCGGTCGTGTCCTCGGCCCGGCGGCGGGGGTGGCCCTGGCCGTCGCCCTCCTCGGCTCGCTGGGGGCGTTCATCGCCTCGGCCAAGGGTCAGATGACGGTCCGGGCCATCAGTCAGGTGTCGGTGGACTGGCAGGTCGAGGTACAGCCCGGCGCAGTCCCCGCGGCGACCCTCGAAACGCTGACCGGGCGGGCCGGCATCCGGGAGGCCGTCCCCGTGGGGATGGCTCAGACGTCGGGCCTGCAGGCCACGGTCGGCGGCACCACCCAGGCCACCGGTCCGGGCGTCGTGGTGGGCCTGCCGGACGGCTACCGGGCCGCGTTCCCCCGGGAGCTGCGCACGCTCGCCGGCTCCGACGAGGGGGTGCTGCTGGCTCAGCAGACGGCGGCCAACCTCCACGCCGGTCCGGGGGACACGGTCGAGATCGGCGTGGCCGGCGGGGCTCCGGTGCGCGTCGTGGTCTCCGGGGTGGTCGAGGCCCCCTTCGCCGACTCGCTCTTCCAGGTGGTGGGGGCCCCTCCCGGCTCCCAGGCCACCGCACCCCCCGACAACGTGCTCTTCCTGCCCTTGGCCACCTGGCATTCCACCTTCGACCCACTGGCCGGGTCGCGACCCGACCTGGTGCGCAACCAGATCCACGTACGGCTCGACCACGCCCTCCCGTCCGACCCATCGGCCGCCTTCACCCGGGAGACCGGCGCGGCCCGGCGCCTCGAAGCCGACCTCACCGGATCGGTCGTGGTCGGTGACAACCTGGGCGCGACCCTGGACACGGCCCGCAAGGACGCCCTCTACGCCCAGGTCCTCTTCGTGCTGCTCGGCGCCCCCGGAGCAGCCCTCGCCGCCCTCCTGGCCCGGGCGGTGGTGTCGGCCGGGCGGGATCGCCGGCGACGGGAACTGGCGCTGCTCCGGCTGCGGGGCGCTTCCCGGCGCCAGCTCGACCGACTGGCACTGGCCGAGGCGGCCACGGTCGGAGTCCTCGGCTCCACGATCGGCCTCGCCGGCGGTCTGCTCGTCGGTCGCTTCGGGTTCCGGTCGGGGACCTTGGGCACGACGACGCTCCAGTCCGTCGGGTGGGCCGCGGCCTCCGCCGCCGCCGGCATGTTGATCGCAGTCGTGGCCGTCGGATTGCCGGCCCGCCGTGACAGCGGAGTGCTTTCGGTCGCCGCCGCCCGGCGCGAGGTCGCACCGGCGGGCCGCCCACTGGCCCTCCGCTACGGGGTCGACCTGGTGCTTCTCGCCGCCGCCGGCCTCGTGTTCTGGGCTACCAGCCGGAGCCGGTACTCGGTCGTGGTCGCTCCCGAGGGGGTGCCCACGGTGTCCGTGAGCTACTGGGCGCTCGCCGGCCCGTTGCTCCTGTGGGCCGGCAGCGGCCTTCTCGCCTGGCGTCTGTCCGACCTGGCCCTGGGGCGGGGCGGGCGCGTCCTGCGCGTCGCCCTGCGACCGGTCGCCGGCGGGTTGGCGGCACCGGCGGCGGCCACGCTCGGACGCCAGCGGCGGTCCCTCGCCGGCGCGGTGGTGCTCCTCTCGCTGACCGTCGCCTTCGCCATCTCGACCGCGGTCTTCAACTCGACCTACCGCCAGCAGGTCGGAGTCGACGCCCTCCTGACCAACGGAGCGCCGGTCACCGTGATCGAGCCCCCGGCGGCGAGCGTGCCCGCCGACCGGGCCGCCCGGCTGGCCGCGGTGCCCGGCGTGGTCCACGTCGAGGCCATGCAGCACCGCTTCGTGTACGTCGGCAATGATCTGCAGGACCTCTACGGCGTCGACCCCGCCACCATCGGCCCGTCGGCCAAGCTGCAGGACGCCTACTTCGCCGGCGGATCGGCGCGGGACATGCTCAACCGCCTGGCCACCCAGGCCGACGCGGCCCTGGTCAGCGACGAGACGGCGCACGACTTCCAGCTCCATCTCGGCGACCGCCTCCGCTTCCGCATCCGCGACGCCGCCACCGGGGGACTGGTCGAGGTCGACTTCCACTTCGCCGGGGTGGTGAAGGAGTTTCCGACCGCGCCCACCGACAGCTTCGTCGTAGCCAACGCGTCCTACATCGCCCGGCAGACCGGGGACCCGTCGCCGGGCACGTTCCTGATCGAGAACGGCAGTGTCCCTCCCCACGTCCTAGCCGACCGGGTGCGCCAGGCCGTCGGTACCGGCGCTACCGTGAACGACATCGAGACCAGCCGCCGAGTCGTCGGGTCGAGCCTGACGGCGGTCGACCTCGGGGGGTTGACCAGGGTGGAGCTGGCCTACGCGCTGGTGCTGGCCATCGCCGCCGGGGGCCTGGTCCTGGGCCTGGGGCTGTCGCAGCGGCGGCGGAGCTTCGCCATCATCACCGCCCTCGGTGCCCGTCCCCGGCAGGTGGCGGCGTTCGCCCGCTCCGAAGCGGCCGTGCTCGCCATTTTCGGTGGCGTGCTGGGAGCGCTCGGCGGATGGGCTCTCGCCCACATGCTGGTGAGGGTCCTGACCGGCGTGTTCGATCCGGCGCCGACCCGGGTGGCGGTGCCCTGGGGCTACCTGGCGGCCGTAGCGGTGACCGTCGCCTGCGGGCTGATGGCCGCGACCGGCTCGAGTTCCCGGGCAACCCGGCGGCCCCTATCCGAGGAACTCCGCGACCTGTGACCGACGCCGCCGCTTCAGGCGCCTGTCCTTCCTGTGAGCACCCTTCGAGTGACGCGGGCGTCCCCGATCTGATCGAGGTCGACCTCGACGCCGGGACCCGGGCCCTGGTCGTCAGCGACCTCCACCTGGAGAAGGATCCGACCCGCTCGTCGACGTCGGTGACCACCGAGCTGGGTGCCGTGCTGGACGACTGGGAGGGGCCCGGCGTCGTGGTCTTCGCCGGCGACATGATCGAGCTGCTGGCCACCACGGCCAACAGCCCGCAGCGGGCCCTGGCCGCCCATCCTCGCCTCGCCTCTGCGGCGGCCCGGTTCGCCGCCACCCCTGGCCGCCGGGTGATCTGCCTGGTCGGCAACCACGATGCCCAGCTCGCCTGGGACCGGCGGGCCGCGGGCCAGTTACGGGAGGGGATCGGCGCCGAGCTGGCCCTGGCGGCCGAGCTGCGCTTCGAGACGGGCCGGGGCCGGCGCCGGGTACGGGTCGAGCACGGCCATCAGCTCGACCCGGCCAACTCCTTCGTCGACCCCCGCAATCCGGGCGAGACGCCGTTCGGCCACCACCTGGTCCGGGAGGTGCTCCCCAATCTGAAGGACCAGGCCTGGCTGCAGGGCTGGGCCGACCTGGCCGACGCCGGCCGGATGCCGGCCTTCGTCACCTCCCGGCTGGCCTACCGGGGGGTCCTGCGCCACCTCTGGTGGCTGCTCGTGCCCCTGGCCCTGGCCCTCGCGGTCAAGCTCCCGCTGCTCTACACCCTGCTGGCGGATCTGGGGAATCACTCGGGAGCCCCGGCCTGGTCGGGCCGGATCCTCATGGTCGCGGGCGCGGTGGTCGCCGATGTCGTCCTGGTCGGCGGCGGACTGGTGCTCGTCGCCCGGCGGGCGTGGCGGGCGGTCAGCGGGATGCTGGAGGCCACCCGGGGCCACGGCAACAACGACGCCGCCCGCGCCCTGGCCGGCCGCCTGGTGGCCGAGGGCTACGCCGGCCTGATCACCGGTCACACCCACCGACCGGAACTGAGCCTGCTCGGCGACGGGTTCTACGTGAACACCGGCTGCGGATCGGAGGCGGTGGCCGAGTGGCCGTCCCGACTCGGCCTGCCGTCGGTGTTCCTGGCCCACCGCCAGCTCTCGTGGGTGGAGCTGGAGCCGGGGGCCGACCTGCACGTCCGGCTCTTCCAGGGCCGCCGCGACCTCCCCGGGGGCACCCGGCTGGAGCGGCTCCTGGCCCGGCGACCGAAGATGACCGACGCCCGGCCCGAACTGGTGGCGACCTATCCCCAGGGACCGTCGTGGCCACAGGTCGCCGATCCCCTGGCGCGCGACCGCCGCCGGCGCCGGATCGCGGCCGCCGCCATCGCCGTCGCCGGCCTGGTCGACCTCACCTCCGCCTTCACCGCCCCATTGCGGTTCCGGCTCCAAGCCCTTCTCCGGCTGATGCCCCTGGCCGTGCCCGAGGCGGCGGGCGCGCTGACCGCACTGTGCGGATTGGCCCTGCTGATCCTCGCCCGCGGTGTCCGCCGGGGCCAGCGCCGGGCCTGGCGCATCTCCCTGACCCTGCTGGCCGCGTCGGTCGTCCTCCACCTGACGAAGGGCGTCGACCTGGAGGAGGCGGTCGTGGCCGCGGTGGTGGGCCTGTACCTGCTGCGCCAGCGCCGGGCCTTCCGGTGCCAGTCCGAGCCGGCGTCGCTGGGCCGGGGGCTCCTGGCCGTCGCCGGCGCCGCCAGTGGAGTCATCGTGTTGGGGACACTGGTCGTGAAGGTGGCGGGCGGCGCCGCCCCCAGCGCCGGCCAGGCGGTAATGGCCGTTGCCCAGCGCCTCGTGGGACTCAACGGCCGCCGGCTGCCCGATCGCCCCCTCGACGACTTCCTGACTCCGGCCCTGGGCGCGGTTGGAGTGGGGCTCCTGGCCTATGCCGGCTGGGCGTTGCTCAGGCCGGTGGTGGCGGGCCGGCACGGCGGCCAGGACCTGCCCCGGGCGCGGGAGGTCGTCGCCGCCCACGGCCGCGACACCTTGGCCTACTTCGCCTTGCGGTCCGACAAACGTCACTTCTTCTGGGGCGACGGCGTGGTCGCCTATGCCCTCTACGGCGGCGTCTGCCTCGTCTCACCCGATCCCATCGGGCCGGTGACGGAACGGGAGCGGCTGTGGGAGGAGTTCCGCCGCTTCGCCGACCACCAGTCGTGGACGATCGCGGTGCTGGGAGCAGGCGAGGAGTGGCTGCCGGTCTACCGGAAGGCGGCCATGAACTGCCGCTACGTCGGGGATGAGGCGGTGGTCAACTGCCAGCGGTTCAACCTGGACGGCGGCCGCAGCAAGGGTCTGCGCCAGGCCGTGAACCGGATCGCCCGCAACGGCTACCGGGTCGACTTCCACGACCCGGCGACGCTGGGCCCGGAGCTTCGTGAGTCCCTCCTGGAGGTGATGACGAAGAGCCGCCGGGGCGACGTCGAGCGGGGGTTCTCCATGACGCTGGGCCGGGTGTTCGAACCCGACGACACCGGTCTGCTGCTGGCCGTGTGCTGGGGACCCGGGCCCGGCGCCGAAGACGGGTCGGAGGCCGCGTCCAGGCCGGTCGCCTTCTGCCAGTTCGTGCCCGCGCCCGGCATCGACGGGTACTCCCTCGACCTCATGCGTCGCGACGACGGCGAGCATCCCAACGGGATCACCGACTTCGTGGTGGTGGAGACCATCCGCCACCTGCGCCAACTCGGGCTGTCGGGCCTCGGTCTCAACTTCGCCACCATGCGGGCGGTGATCGCCGGTGAGTTCGGCGACGGATTGGGGCAGCGGTCGCAGCGGTGGCTGCTCCGGCAGATGTCCGACTCCATGCAGATCGAGTCGCTCTGGCGGTTCGCGGCCAAGTTCGACCCCGACTGGCAACCCCGGTACGCCGTGTACGACGGATCGGAGCACGTCCTGCCGGGCGCGATCGCGGTGGCCCGGGCGGAGTCGTTCTGGGAGCTTCCCGTGATCGGACGGTTCTTCAAGCCCGCCGGCGATCGGGTCCCGGTGCCCTGATCCCCCCGACCGGCGAAGCGCGGGCGAGGTCGCGAGGGCCAGGAGATCCCACGAGTCCGGCGGGCGGGCGCCAGCCGAGTCCTGGAGCCTCCGGTCATGGCCCACCGCGGTCGGGGGGATACACCACCGTACGGAGTCGTGGTACCACCATGGATCGCGGCCGCGCTCGTTGCTAGCGTCGCGGTGTCCGCGCTCGTCTCCAATGCTTGGGACGTGCGGGCGGACCTGACGTCGGAGGCTGGGAGGCTGCGATGAGGCGAGTTTGGGCGTTGGCCGGGCTAGTGGTGCTGGTCGGCACGGCATGCGGCAAGGACAAGACCACGACGACGAGCACGGCGACCACGGTGGCCAAGGACGAGACGGTCACGTTGCAGGTCGACAACCGGTCGAAGGACATCAACTTCGAGGCCATCGAGTACTTCCCGAAGGCGGCCACCGTGGCGCCGGGCACGAAGCTGCAGTTCCACAGCAACTTCCTCGGTGAGCCGCACACGGTCACCTTCGGGTCGAGCATCGACAAGCTGATGACGATCTACAACAGCCTCAGCGACGAGGAGAAGCACAGCGACGCCCCGCCGCCGCAGGAGGTGCAGGACCTGAAGGTTCCCTTCGTCTTCCCGGACGACGCCGACTTCAGTGATCTGAGCGCGGTGAAGCTCAACCAGTCGGCCACCCAGCCGTGCTTCCTGGCCGCGGGCCAGTTCGCGCCCGGCTCCGACCCGTGCCCGAAGGCGACGGCGTCGCAGTTCGACGGAACGCAGCCCTTCTACAACAGCGGCATCCTCAAGGACGACGAGGTGTTCGACGTGCAGCTCGCCGACGGCCTCCCGCCCGGCGTGTACCAATTCATCTGCCTGTTCCACGGTCCCGATATGGCCGGCCAGATCACCGTCGCCGGCACCGGGGCCCAGTCCGCGGCCGACGTCAAGGCCGCGGGCGACAAGCAGCTGGCCGACGAGGTCGCCCTCCTCAAGCCGGAGGTGACCAAGGCCCAGACAGAGGCCACGCCGGGCGAGGTCAAGGCCGGAGTCGGCTCGGAGCAGCTCCAGTCGGTAATCGCCAACATCTTCGCCCCCAAGGAGATCTCCGTCCCCGTGGGCGGTTCGGTTACCTGGAACCTGTCCTTCCACACCGTCAGCTTCAACGCCCCCGAGGACGCCCGTCCCGCCTTCATCCAGGCTTCCGACGGGTCGTGGAAGTTCAACGTCAAGGCCCTCACGCCCGTCGGCTACACACCGCCGGCACCGCCCGACGACTCGAGCGGGGGGGGTGGGCCTCCCAGCAGCGACGCACCGCCGCCGCCCGTCAACGTCGACGGCGGCACGTGGGATGGCACCGGGTTCTACAGTTCGGGCTCCATCGACTCCGAGGGCGACGTGTTCTTCAAGCTGACCTTCTCCAAGGCCGGCACGTACAAGTACCTGTGCCTCATCCACACCGACATGGAGGGAACGGTCAAGGTGGGATGAGGCCATGAGCAGGAGGCGGCCCCGGGGTCGGCTCCCGCTCGCGGCCTGTGCCATAGCCGCCCTCATGCTGGCGGTCGGCGCTCCCCCTCCCGCGCCCCAGCCGGCGGCGGCGGGCGCGACGACCGCCGCTCGGCCGGCGTCGGGTCCCGTGCGCGACGACACCACGTCCGGCCACGAGGACGCCGAGGGGCTCAAGGTCGTCCCCGAGACCACCGAGTCGGTGCGATCGGGAGCCGGGTGCCCCGCCGGAGCACCGGTGCGGAACTACGACGTGGTGGCCCTCGACGTCGACATCACCGTCAACCGCTTCCTCGACCACGATCCCCAGGGCCGTATGTACGCCCTGGCATCCGACGTCGAGCGGGTCCGGGCCGAGGAGGCGCAGAACGCGGCGGCCCGGAAGGGGGACGGGCCGCCCGCGGTCACCGCCGGCTTGCAGGGCGACGCCATCCAGCCCCTGGTGCTCCGGGTCCACCAGGGCGAGTGCCTCCGCATCCGGCTCACCAACCAGCTGCGCGACGAGCCGGCCAGCGTTCACGTCCACGGCTCCGCCCTGCGCCTGGCGGGAACCCGCGTCCCGGCGACCGCAGCCGAACCCCGGGCGATGGCCGGCCCCGGGGCCACGGTGGCCTACGAGTGGATGGTGCCGGCTGACGAGCCCGAGGCCACCCACGTCATGCACAGCCACGGCAACGACCGGGTGGAGAGCGGCCACGGGCTGTTCGGCGCCGTGATCGTGGAGCAGGCCGGTACCCGGTGGCTCGATCCCCGGACGGGGCAGGAGTCGGCCACGGGCTGGGATTCCATCGTCTCCAACCCCGGGCACGGCGACTTCCGGGAGTTCGTGCTGACCTATCACGAGATCGGCGACGAGCAGTACCAGCTGCTCGACCGGACGGGGAACTTCGTCCCCCTGGTCGACCCGATGACGTCGTCGTACCGGCCCGACGCCCGCGCCATCAACTACCGCAGCGAGCCCTTCGGCAACCGGTTGACCGTCCAGCAGGAGAGGGGCCAGACCCCCGACGAGTCGGTGGAGTACAGCTCCTACGCCTTCGGCGACCCGACCACACCCATCGCCCGGAGCTACCTGGGCGACCCGGTGAAGCAACGGGTGCTCCATGGCGGGTCCGAGGTCTTCCACGTCCACCATGTCCACGGCGGGTCGATCCGGTGGTCCCGCCAGCCGGGGGCGGAGGATCCCGCCACCAGCTTCGGACTGGGCCTGGAGAAGAAGCCGCTGCTCGTGGAGAAGGCCAGTGCCCGCACCGACTCCCAGTCACTGGGCCCCTCGGAGAGCTTCGACGTGCTCGACGAGTGCGGTAGCGGCGGCTGCCAGCAGAGTGCCGGCGACTTCCTCTTCCATTGCCACGTGGCCCAGCACTACTTCTCCGGCATGTGGGGGATCTGGAGGGTCTACAACACGCTCCAGGACGGCACCGCCTCCACCGACGGCCTGCCCGCCCTGCGCCCACTCAACGACCGGGCCGGCGGCGTGGCCCCGGGAGTGCCCTCGTCAGAGCTCCGGCCCGAACTGCAGGCGGGCATCGAGCAGCAGTTGCCGCCCCCGGGAGTGCCCCGGGGCTATGACGCGGCGGTGTGGGACTGGAAGCGGGACGACGGGGCGGGCGACGTGCTCGGCGAGCCCGAGACCGCCGAGCAGTGGCCGGGCTACTCGTCGACCGCCCCCGGCAGCCGGCCCAAGGTGCTCTTCGACCCCCGAACCGGGCGACTCGCCTACCCGTTCCTGCGTCCGCACCTCGGCCAGCGGCCACCGTTCGCCCCCAACCACGGTCCCGCGCCGTTCCTCGACCCCGTCCACTCGGGTCCCGACCCACCGGCTCCGGGCGAGAACGGGCCCGCCAGCGTGTGTCCGGCGGGGACCAAACCCAAGGCCTTCGCCGTCAATGCCATCGAACAGCCGGTGACGATCAACGCCAAGCAGAAGATCGTCGATCCCGGCGGCCAGCTCTTCGTCCTTCGGTCGCAGGTCGACGGGGCCCGGACCGACCGCGCCCTGCAGACCCCTCTCGCCATCCGGGCCAATGCCGGCGAGGACTGCGTCGACATCCTCCTGCGCAGCGAGCTCTCCGACAACCGCGACCTCGCCTTCAGCAAGGTCAGCCTGCACGTCCACTTCGTCCAGTTCGACGTCCAGGCCAGCGACGGTGTCGACACCGGCTTCAACTACGAGCAGTCGGTGCGGCCGTTCCGGGCCGAAGGGGTACAGCTCGTCGAGCCGGTCGAGGCGGGGGCGACCGAGATCGTGGTGGCCGACGTCTCCCGCTTCCAGGCCGGCATCCTCCTCGGAATCGGCCTCGATCAGGACCAGTCGTTCGAGGCGGCGACGGTGGCGGCGGTGGACGGGAGCAGCGTCGTCTTCGATCGCCCGTTGCGGTTCGGCCACCAGCCCGACGAGGTGGTCGGGACCGAGTTCGTTCGCTACCGGTGGTATCCGGACGCCCAGTTCGGCACGTCCTACTTCCACGACCACGTCAACGCCCTCAAGTCGTGGGGTCACGGCCTCTTCGGAGCGTTGGTGGCCGAGCCGCCCGGGTCGACCTATACCGATCCCCATACCGGCGCCCCGCTGGCCAGCGGCCCGGTGGCCGACATCCACACCGACGCCAAGGTGTCGGCCGACGTCACCGGCAGCTTCCGGGAGCTCCTGCTCTTCATGCAGGACGACCAGCCGCTCACCCGGGTGGACCGCTCCTCCGGGGGAGCGGTCAACCTCAGAGCCGAGCCCCTCGACGGCAGGGGCGGCGACCACAGCATGCTCTTCAGCACACCGGCCCACGGCGACCCCGAGACGCCCATCATCGAGGCCGACGTGGGCGACCCCATCGTGCTCCGCAGCCTGGTGGGGGCGGCCAACGACATCCACACGGTGCATCTCGACGGGCACTGGTTCCGGGCCGAGCCCTTCAGCCCCACATCGCCGCCGATCAGCACCGTCCACCTGGGCATTTCCGAGCGGTTCGACCTAGTGGTGCCCGCCGCCGGTGGGCAGCAACGACGGGCGGGCGACTACCTCTATTACAGCGGGCGCTCGTTCAAGTTGCGGGAAGGCAGTTGGGGGCTCGTCCGGGTGGGCGCGGGCGGGCTGATGCCTCTCGCCGGCCGCACCCCGGTCGCCCCCGCCACCGGACCGATCTGCCCGCCCGAGGCGCCCCTCAAGCCTTACGCGGTGTCCGCCGTCGACGCCGCCCTCCCCATGCTGGCCGGCAACAAGGGCAAGATCTACGTCCTGGGGTCCGACGAGGCGGATGTGGTCGCGGGTCGCAAGCCGGCCGAACCGTTGGTCCTCCACGTCAACGCCGGTGACTGCGTGCGGGTCACGCTGGCCAACCACACCCAGGCCGGACCGGTGTCGTTCACGTGCGACATCCTGGCCTACGACCCCCTGGACTCGGGGGGTGTGGCGGCTGGGAACGATCCCCCCCAGGCGGTGGGCGCCGGCGCCACCCGCACCTACACGTTCTACGCCGACCCGGCCCTCGGCCAGCCCGCGGCCATGGTCCGGGACTGGGGTGACGTGCTGACCAACCCCGGCCTCGGCCTCTACGGGGCGGTGGTCGTTGGCCCTACGGGCGCCACCTACCGCGAGCCGACGACCGGTGCCGATCTGGGCGGGGGAGCCTCGTGGCGGGCGGACGTGGTGCCTCCCGCCGGCGAGGGTCCGCCCTACCGCGACTTCACCCTCTTCCTGCAGGACGAGGACGAGGCCATTGGCACCCACCGCATGCCGTACACGGTCAAAGTGCGGGGGACGGTCGGCCTGAACTACCGCACCTTTCCCGACACCCCCGTGCTCGACGCCTTCGCCGGCGACCCCACCCGGATCGACGTGCTGGCGCCGTGGAGCGAGCAGGCCCAGGTGTTCAGCGTCGAGGGCCACCGCTGGCCCCAGGAACCGGGCCTGAAGGGCTCCAACCTGCTCAGCAGCCTCCAGGTGGGCGGGATGGAGGCGGTGAGCCTCCAGCTGCAGGGCGGCGCCGGCGGCAGTGAGGCTCTGCCCGGCGTCTATCGCTACGGCGATCACCGCGACCCCTACCGGGAGGCGGGCCTGGTGGGCACCTTCCGGGTCAGAGCGCCCGGCGACCAGAGCGCCGGACCCTTGCGGCCCCTGCCCGGTCCCGTGGCCGGCGCCACGGGCCGCGGCCGGGCCGGCCCCCTTGTGCCGGGCGCAGTCCTCGGACTGGTCGCCCTCGCCATCGGCACGGTGGTCGTCGTCGGCCGCCGCCGGTCCCGGGCGTCTCCGAGGCCGTCGCCTTAGAGAGGCACGGGCGGTCGGCTTGCATGTTTCTGAACCAGTCGGCGCCCAAGCCCTTGTGTCTCAGGCGTCTCAGGAGTTAGGTATCCCAATGGGCTCCTCGCAGTGGGGGCCAAAAGGGAGGTTCGCCATGCGCCGGCTCGGGATTCTCGCGACCGTTCTGGTCTTTCTCGCCGCTGGGTGCAGCAGCGACAAGAAGACGGAGACGACCACTGCAACCACCGCTGCGGCCGGAGGCGCGCAGCAGTACACGGTCGTCCTCGACGGCAAGACCACGGCCTTCACCGGCGAGTTCGGCTCGTTCTTCCCCAACGCGTTGAGCGCCCACCCGGGCGACACGATCAAGTTCGACCAGCCCAAGGCGTCCGGTGTGCCGCACACGGTGACCTTCGGCACCCTCGTCGACACGGCCGTCGCCAAGATCGACGCCCTCGGGCCGACCGCGTTGCCGGCGGATCAGGAGAATTCGGCCGAGCTGCTCAACCTGCCCGACCTCTTCCCCCACAAGGCGGCGCAGGGTCAGCCCGATGCCAACCAGTCGGCCGGTCAGCCGTGCTACCTCGAAACCGGCCTGCCACCGTTGTCACTGACCGGCAGCGCGCCGGCGTGCCCAAAGGTCGCCCAGCCGGCGTTCACCGGTACCGAGTCCTTCTACAACATGGGACTTCTCGCGAGCGATGGTGACAACGTCTCGATGACGCTGGCCGACACGATCAAGCCCGGCACCTACAGCTTCATCTGCCTGGTCCACCGGGGCGTCATGACGGCCAAGCTCACCGTCGCCCCCGAGTCCACCACCCTCCCCACCCCGGCCGAGGTCACCACCGCCGGCACGCAACAGTTCACCGCGCAGGTGACGGCCTCCACGCCCGCGGCGGAAGCGGCGCAGCAGGCGACGCCGGACAAGGCCGCCCTCGGCACCGGGAACCCGATGTTCCCGAGTGCGGTGGTGGCCGAATTCGGGCCCAAGGTGGTGTCCATCCCGGTCGGAGGCTCGGTCACGTGGAATGAGTACGCCTTCCACACGATCGCTCTGGGCGCAACCGACGCCGACATCGGCGCCGTGTCGAAGGCGCCCGACGGGAGCGTCCACCTGGCCAAGGGAGGCGCGCCGGCCGGGTTCACTGTGCCACCCGAGTTGTTCGACTTCCCGCAGCCGGCGGATGGGAAGCCGGTCCTCGTCGACCTCGGGGAGTACGACGGCACCGGCTATCGAAACACGGGCATCACCGGGTCGCTCCCGCCGGTGTTCATCAGTTTCAAGTTGACGTTCACCAAGGCGGGCACCTACGCCGTCCAGTGCCTGGTGCACCCCGACATGAAGGGGCAGGTGAAGGTCGGCTGACCTGAAGCCGGCGTCCCGGCACCTGGCCGCCGGGACGCCGACCGGCTCCGGTCGCCGAAGGTCAGGGCGAGCGCAGGGTGGCGACGAGCTCCCAAAGCGCCCGGGTCGGTTCGAGGCCCAGCTCGCGGTCGAGCAGGATCCGGTACTGGTCGAAGACCCTGAGCGCCTGCGACTGGTTCCCTTCGGCCAGATGAACCCGGATGAGGCCGGCGTGCGCGCTCTCCCGCAGGGGCTCGACCTTGATGGCCGCCCGGGCGGCGCCGACCGCCGCGGCCAGGCGACCACTGGCCGTTAGCAGCCGGGCCTGGGCCTCCAGCGCGCTCATGCGCAGCTGCCGCCAATCGTCCGCTTCGGTAAGGACCCAATCGTCGTAGCAGTCGGGTAACAGCTCCATCGAGAGCGCGGAGACGGCGGCCGGGCTCAGGTCGGCGTCCACCGGCGAGGCGCCCGGATTGAGGAGGCGCCGCGCCAACGCCTGACCTTCCCGCAGGTCCACGGAAACGGTCTCGGCCAGCCGCAGGCCGGCGGGTGAGACCTGGACCGCGAGGCGCGCACGGCAGTCCAACCGCGACAACGCAGAGCGCAGGCTGTTACCCGCCCGCTGGTCTGAGGATTCCGGCCACATCGCCCCGGCCATCGCCAGCCGGGCGACGACACGGTCATGGAGGGCGAGGAACACCAGCAGCCGCTGGGAGCTGACGGAGATGTCGTCGATCGCGTCGGTTCCAACGCGCACGCCGAAGGTGCCCAGCAGTGAGATCACGACTCGTGGCGCTTGCATGCGACTGGCGTCGGCGTCCGTCTGATGGACGCAGCCACCGTCCGCCCCATCTCCCATCGTTCCAAGGAGGGCGTGGAACTCGTTCGTCTGCCGCTCGACCCGGCCCATCTCGTCACCGGGCCAGCGGAGGTCGTGCACGTCGTCGGCCGTACCGATCCACTTCACGATCTCGCCGGCGTGATTCCGCACGGGGAGAGCCCGGAACGCATGCCAACGGAACTCGCCGTCCCAGCGACGTATTCGGTACGACAGGACGAAGGGCGTCGCCGTCCTGGTCGCGTGTTCCCAGCCCAGGCGGGCCCGGTCGGCATCTGCGGGGTGGACGAGGCTTACCCAGTCCCAGCCGTAGTTCACCTGCCGCGGCAGCCCGGTGTAGTCGGTGCCCCGCCGGTTGAAGTAGTCGGTCGACCCGTCGGCGTCGGCCATCCAGACGATATGCGGAATCGACTCGGCTATGGTTCGGAGGTCGACGGGCGCCGCTGCCCGTGCGCTCGCAGGACTCTGGACACTTCGACGCCTGATCGTCGAGACCATTCCGTCCGCTCCGGGGGGTCGGGCGAACCTCGCTGTGCTCGCATAACCAGGATGCAGGGGTAACCGGCGGTTACGTCAAACAACACCGCAGAAGCGGTTCAACCTGTCGCACCGCGGTAGAGGCGAGCGATCATCTGTCGAGAGACTCCGGTCAATTGGGCGACCGTCGAGAAGGTCATGTGCTCCTGGTCGACGAGTCCGCGGACGACCGCGGCGCGGTACGCCGTGACCGCGCGCTCGAAGTCGCGGAATGCGACGGTCGGCGCCAGGCGGGCCTCTCGCCCGCCGGCTTCCACCAGGCCTTCCACGATGTCGACGAGGCCGCGCCCGCCGAGCCGCTCCCGCCGAGCCTGCCGAAGGAGGTCGACGGTGCCTTCGACCACGGCGCGGAGATCCATCGCCGAGGACTCGACCCTGTCGACCGCAGCGGTGTACCAGTCTTCGCCCGTTTCTGCCTCCAGGTCGTGCACACCCTGAAAACTCAGCTGGCTGCCTCGACGGAGAAGGCCGGACGGTGTGCTCTCAAGCCTCCGTCATTGCCACCGGGGCGCCCGGCACCACTACCTATGACACAAATCTTACCGATCCAAAGGGGACGGTCGTGGGTTATGCGGTCCGCCGGCCCCGGTGCGGGAGTCGGCGTCGAGCGCCTGCAGCAGGCGATAGCCGCTCTTTCCGTCGCCGCCTGATCTACGCGCCTGCGTGATGTCAGCGCCCCAAGCGGGCGCGACGCTGCTTCCACCACCGGGGTGCCGCGACATGTGGACGCCCCCGCAACTCGCCGCGATCAGGGCATCGAAGGGATATGAGCTCCGGCGCGGCGGACCAGGAGGTACCTATGGCCAAGGCAGTGGGCATCGATCTCGGCACTACCAACTCCGTCATCGCCACCGTGGAGGGCGGCCAGCCCGTCGTCATCCCCAACGCCGAGGGGCAGCGGACAACCCCC
>JAXDMK010000073.1:0-7426 GCA_034666105.1 Actinomycetota bacterium
GCGTCCCGGTCGACGAGGACGTAGAGGAGGGCGTCGCCGGGCACGGTCAGGCCGGTGGACTGCACCTGGAGCACCACCGGCTGGCCGGCGGGGACGTTGGGCGGGACGGAGGCGTCGATCGACGGGCCGGCGACGGTGAACGAGGTCGACGCCTCGTTGCGGCCGATCCGGCGGTGGGTGCCGTCGCCGAAGACGACCGAGATCCGGTGGGGCCCGACGGCCAGGCCGGGAATGATGATGGGGTCGTCGGCGGTGTGGACGATGTCGGCCGCCACCGGGATCACCGCCCCCGGATCGACCGGGTCGCGGTCGATGAAGACGTGGTAGTGGCCGCGGCGGGAGCCGGTGCCGCCGTCGGCGGGGGCGATGCTGATCCCCGAGCTGGTGAGGTCGAGGCGGACGACGTTGCCCGCCACCACCGCGCCGGTGGCGGGCGAGACGATGGCGAGGACGGCGGGGGGACCGGACGAGGTCGGCGGGCCCGCCTCGGCCGCGGTCGTCGGAACCGGGACGGCCCCGCCGCCACCATCGCTGTCACCGCCACCGCCGCCCCCGCCGCAGGCCGCGGCCGCCAGGAGCAGCGCGGCGGCGACGGCGACCGCAGCGGGCGGGCGGAACCTCATGGCCGCCGAAGCTAGCCCCGAGTCCGCCGGCCAGGTCAGCTCACGGTGACCGTGACCTTGTCCATCACCCGGGGGGCGAGGGGGCTGTGGGTGCCGTCGCCGGCCACCACCCACAGGGTGTGGGCGCCGGAGGCAAGGTCGGGCACCGAGATGGTGGTCTCGGCGGTGTGGATGATGCCGGCCTCGACCGGGATGGGCTGGCCCGCCGGCGTCGGGTCGCGGTCGATGAAGACGTGCAGGTGGCCGGTGGTGCCGGACGTGTCACCGTCGGCCTTGACCAGGGTGAGGCCGTCGACCTTGACCGTCAGCACGACGGGCTCCCCGGCGGCTGAGGTGGCCGGCGTGGAGGCATCGATCGACGGACCCTGCACGTCGACCGTGGTCTCCGCCACCATGTCGCCGAGGCGGGTGTGGCTGCCGTCGCCCACGACGACTGCCAGCCGGTGAGTGCCGACGGAAAGACCGGAGAGGACGACCGGGTCGTCGGCCGAGTGGACGACCCCCGCCTCGATGGGGATCACCGCGCCCGGTGCGACCGGGTCGCGGTCGATGAACACGTGGTAATGGCCGGACTTGCCCGACGTGTCACCGTCGGCCTTGACGATGGTGAGGCCGGTGCTGGCCAGGTCCAACGACACCACGTTCCCCTTGATGACGGTGCCGGTGGCGGGGGCGACGATGGAGAGCGAGGGAACGGTCGCGGCCGCGGCGGGGGCGGTGGTGGTGGCCACCGGTCCCGTCGTGCTGGCCGTCGTGGTGGTGACGGGGTCGTCCTTCCCGCAGGCGGCGAGCAGGGCGAGGGCCACACCGGCCACGGCAACGCTTCGGATCGGCCGCAGCCGGGTCGACTTCATCTGGGCTCCTGTCCTCGGGTGTGACCCACCTGTCGGACGGGAGGCCTTGACTGGTTCACGTGAACCGCTCACGGTCGGTGGTGCGACAGGGGGAAGGTGAGCGTGACCGTAGATGCTCGGAGTGACCCCGAGTTGCTCCGCGCCCTGGTCGCCGACGACCGGACGGCGCTGGCCGAGCTGTACCGGCGCCACTCGGCCTGGCTCCTGGCCCGCCTCTCCCGGCGGTGCGCCGACCCCGACGTGGTCGACCAGGCCCTGCAGGACACGTTCGTGGCCGTGTGGCGCAAGCCCGGCGGTTACCAGGGCTCGGGCGAGGTGGCGGCCTGGATCTGGGGAATCGCCATCCGCCGCCTGATCGACCAGATCCGGCGCCGGCCGGCGCCCCTCCACCAGCTCGACGCCAACGACGCCACGTCGCCGTCGGCCGAGGAGCAGGTGCTGCTGGGCGTGCAGCACGGCGACCTGGCCGGCGCCCTCGACCGGCTGTCGCCCGAGCTGCGGGCGGTGGTCCAGGCCACCGTGCTGGACGGGCTCACCACCCGGGAAGCGGGCCGCCTCCTGGGGATCCCGGCGGGGACTGTCAAGACCCGGATGATGCGGGCCAAGCCGCTGTTGCGAGAGGGATTGGTATGAGCGAGATCTGGCACGCCGAGCGGGGGGACATCGCCCGCTACGCGGCCGGGGTGATCGACGACACCCGGGCCGGGTCGATCGAGGCCCACCTGGTCAGGTGCGCCGACTGCCGGGCCCTGCTGGCCGACGTGGCCGGCGCGGCCGGGCCCGACACCGGCGCCGGCCGGAACCGGCTCGACGCCACCTGGCTGGCCATCGTCGACACCCTCGACGACCCCCGCCCGACCGTCGTCGAGCGGGTGATCCGGCGGCTGGGCGTCCGGCACGACACCGCCCGGATCCTGGCCGCCACGCCGTCCCTGCAGGGATCGTGGCTGCTGGCGGTGGTCGTGGCGCTGGCCTTCGCCACCGTCGCGGCCCAGACCGGCACCGACCAGGGGCTGGCCCTGTTCCTCGTGCTGGCCCCCCTCATCCCGGTGGCGGGGGTGACCGCCGCCTTCGGACCCGACCTCGACCCCACCTGGGAGATCACCGCCGCCGCCCCCGGGGGTGGCTTCCACCTCCTGCTCCTCCGGGCCGCGGCCGTGTTCGCCACCACCCTGGCGGTGGCGACGGTCGCCTCCCTCACGCTGCCCGGGCTGTCGTGGACGGCCGCCGCCTGGGTGCTGCCCGCCCTCGCCCTCACCCTCGCCAGCCTGGCCCTGTCCACCTTCACCAGCCCGGAACGGGCCGCCGCCGCGGTCAGCGTCGCCTGGATCCTCGGCGTCCTGGTCAGCGGCCAGGAGACCCGCGATGTCCTCGCCGCCTTCGGGGCCGACGGCCAGTTCAGCCTGGCCGCGGTGGCCCTGGTGGCAGCCGTCCTCGTCGCCCGCCGACGGGATTCCTTCGAGATCAGGAGTCAGCTATGACCCCCACGGTGAGCCTCATGGGCCTCGAGAAGGCCTACGGAAGGACAAGGGCGGTGGCCGGGATCGACCTCACCGCGGAGCCCGGCATCATGGGCCTGCTCGGCCCCAACGGCGCCGGCAAGACGACCCTGATGCGGATGCTGGCCACCGTCCTCGCGCCCGACGCCGGCCAGGTGCGGCTCCTCGGCCACGACCCGTCGGAAGCCGACGGTCGCCTCGCCATCCGCCGGCGCCTGGGCTACGTCCCCCAGGAGCCCGGCTACCACCGCAACTTCACCGCCTTCGAGTTCGTCGACTACGTGGCCATCCTCAAGGAGATGACCGACCGCCGGGCCCGCCACGACGAGGTCCGCCGCGTCCTGGAGCTGGTCGGGTTGAGCGACGTCTCGGGCAAGAAGATCAAGGCCCTCTCCGGGGGCATGCGCCGGCGGGTGGCGCTGGCCCAGGCGTTGCTCGGGTCCCCCGACCTGCTCGTCCTCGACGAGCCCACCGCCGGCCTCGACCCGGAGCAGCGGCTGCGCTTCCGCGAGGTGGTCTCGGCCGTCGCCACCGACGCCACCGTGGTGCTGTCCACCCACCAGACGGAGGACGTGTCCGCCGTGTGCCAGCGGGTGGTCGTGATGCACGAGGGCCGCATCCACTACGACGGGTCGGTGAGGGGCCTGGCCGACGGGGCCCGGGGCCGGGTGTGGCTGGCGGCCGACCGCCACCCCCAGGCCCAGCTGTCGTGGCGGACGGGCGACGGCCGCCACCGCAACATCGGCGACGCCCCCGCCGGGGTCGAGCTGGTCGAGCCCACCGTCGAGGACGGCTACCTGCTCCTGGTCGGCCACGGTGCCCAGGAAGCAGCCGCGTGAGCACGGCCGTGCGTCCCGAGGAGACCGTGCCCGCGTCGCCCGCGGCCACGGATGGCCGGGCCGGCCCGGTGGTCGGCGTCCTGCGGGCGCTGGCCCGGGTGGAGGCCAGGCGCCTCCTGCGCCACCCGTCGTTCCTGATCGGGACGCTCCTGACCGCCCTCCTCATCGATGCCGCCGGGTACACCAACATCCTCCCCGAGGTCGACGGCTCGGCGGTGGTGGCGCTGGCCATCATGGGGTGGGCCACCCTCATCGCGACCAACCTGGCCGCCCTCCGCAGCCGGCGGGAGGGCACCGAGGAGCTGTTCGGCTCGCTCCCGACGCCGGCGACGGCCCGCACCGCGGCCCACCTCGTCTCCGGGCTGGCCGCGGTGCCCGTCGCCACCCTGGTCCTCGGCGGCTACGTCGCCTACCTGATGGCGACTGGTGGTATCGGCTCTCCCAACGCGGCCGAACTGTTGATCGGCCCCCTCCTCGTCGCCGGCGGCGCCACCCTCGGCGTGCTCGCCGCCCGCTGGGCTCCCCATCCCATGGTTGCTCCCCTCCTGGTGGTGGCGACGGTCTTCATGCAGGGCAAGCTCAGCGAGTCGGAGACGAGCCCGTTTCGATGGATGGCGTTCTCCGTCGAGAACGTCGGCCTCGACGACGGGAACCGATTCCCGGGCCAGGTCGACTGGCACGTGCTGTTCATCCTGGGCGCGGTGGCGATCGCGGCCGCCCTGGCCCTCAGCCGCCACGGGTTCTCCCGCCCGGTGGCGACCTTCCTGGTGGGAGCGGTGGCGGTGAGCGGCGTGGGCGCCTTCGCCCAGACCCGTCCCTTGTCCGACGCCGACGCCCGGCGGCAGGCGGCCGCGCTGACGGCACCGCGGTTGACCTGCGAGGTGCGCGGTGGGGTCCGGTACTGCGTCGAGCCGGGGTACGAGGTGCGCTTCGGCCAGTGGGACCCGCCGGTGCAGGCGGTGCTGGCCCGGGTTCCGACGGCCGTCCGGGACCGGGGCCTGGTCGTGTCTGTCCGGGACCCCAACGTGGTCGGTAAAACCGACTGCTCGCCCACGCCGATGCTGCAGACGGTGTCGGCCCGGGTGCGGGCCCTGGTCACGCCCGAGCAGGTGTGGCCGGCCGACAAAGCGGTCCATCCCTGGCGCTACTGGCCATGGGACCCGGGCTGCAGCTTCACCGACCACGGCACCGTCCTCACCGTCCAGGTCGGCTCGTGGGCCGTCGGGCTGCCCCCCGCCCAGGCGGCGACGCCGACGTGCGTGGCGTCGGGCCAGGCCCGAACCGTCGTGGCGTTGTGGCTGGCGGGGCAGTCGACGCCCGGGGCACCCGCCGCCCTGGCCGCGGTGTTGCGCACCAGTGAGCGCCTCGGCAGCGTCGACTTCATCCGGTTCGACTCCAACAACTGGCCGAACTGGGGCGTGTCATTCGCCCACCGCGACATCGTCACCGCCCTGGCCCTGCTCGACCTCCCCGCCGACGAGGTGGGACGGGTGGTCCTCCAGCAGTGGGACCGTCTGACGGACCCCTCCACGCCGTCGTCGGAACTGGCCTCGCCCTTCGGACTTGCGTCTGGATCGGGGACGGGCCCGACGTCGTCATCGGCACCCGCATGCCCGTGACCTCGCCGTCGGTCGAGGTGGCCGGGGCCGGGGGGCGGCCGTGCACGGTGCCGGCCCAGTTCTCCTACCTGCGCCGGGCGGTGCGCTGGCCGCCGATCGTGGTGGCGGCGGCGGCGGCCGTTCCCCTCGCGCTCGCCGACGCCCCGCCCGCCATCGTCATCGCGGTGGCCGCCGCCGGCCTTTCCTACGTCCTCGACGACCCGGCGGCCGCGATTCTCGACGCCACGCCCGCATCCCGCCCCCGCCGGCTGGTCCTGCGCCTGGGCCTGACGTTGCCGCTGGCCGTGGTCCTGTGGTTGGCAGTGGTGCTACCGCTCTGGTCGCTGCGGCCGGGGGCGCCGCCCACCGGCCCCGCCGACCTGGCCCTGGCCACCCTGGTGGCGGTCGTGCTGGCCGGCTCCGCCGTCGGGGGTGGGGTCGCCGGGGGACCGCTGGCGCTGGCGCTGGCCGTGGCCGGCACCGCTCTCCCCGCCCCGTGGACGATGTCGGTGGCGGCCGAGTCGTCCCGCAACTGGCTGATCGTCCTCGCCCTGGCGACGGCCGGGCTGGTCGTCGTGAGCCGCGATCCCGCCATCCGAACCAGAAGGAGACGACCATGATGGACGCACTCAGGCAGGGTTGGTGGGCGCCGGTGGCAGCGGTGCTGGCGGTGTGCAACGGGTGGATCGGGGTCTGGATCATGTCGACCGATCAGAACGTGGGGTCGATCGTCGGAGGGAGCCTGTTCCTCCTCGGCGGGATCGCGATCCTCGCCGGCCTGGTGGTGCGACCCGGGAACCGGAGGCTCGGCACCGGGCTCATCATCGTCGGTGCCTTCTGGGGCCTGCCCCTCTTCTGGACGGTCGTGCCCCCGGTCCTGGCCCTGCTCGTGATCGCCGGCATCCTCACCAGCCCCGCCCCCAGGACGTCGCCGGCATCGTGAATGGTTGCTGGCCTTGGCCCAGGTGAACCGACCGCCTGGTGGTCACCGTCGCCGGCGACGCCTCGGGCAGGCGCCTGGCCCGCCTCGACCACGACCTTGGTCAGGCCCTCGTCGGCCCGGGGCGGGAGGACAAGAGCACGAGCGAGCGGGCCCAGGACGGCAGCCAGCAGGCGCCGGGGGCGGTCAGGCGAGCGGTCGGTGGCGGGCATGGCCTCCTCCTCGGTGAGAGGGTTCACCGGGAAGGAGCCGAGACCGGCGCCGAGCCTTACGGGTTCCTACGGCCTTTATCGTGTGGAGGGCGCGTGTCGCTCGCTACGCGACAAAAACCGCGGACTGGCCGGCCTCCAGCAGGCGGCGCAGCGTGCGGGCGTCGGGCGCGAGCGCGACCACGTGGACGGCGGGCCCAGCCAGGGGGAGGACCGCGGCCGTGCCGTCGCCGTCCGCCAGCAGCGAGGGCCGGGGGGGGCCGGCGACCCAACCGGGATCGACGACCAGCACCGACCCCGTGCACCGGGCGTCGCCGCCGACCGCCGGCGAGGCCCACGCCGGATGGTCGGCGCCGACCTCCACCTGGTGGCGCACCAGCGGCCGGGAGTCGTAGTCCACCGACAGCCGGCTCGACGCCGAGCCGCCTCCCTCGCCGTAACGGCCCCGCACCAGCTCCTCCCGCCACACCAGCCTCGCCCCCGCGGCCAGCACCACCCTCGCTCGGGTCCGGTGGTCGCACAAGGCGGCGGCCACCGTCGGTTCCGGGAGCCAGCGCAGGACTCCGGCGTCCCCCACCCGGGCGTCGATCTCCACCACCGAGGGCCCCGGCGCCGGTCCGGGCAGGGCGACGGCGGCCGCCACCGTGTGCAGCATCAGGTCCGCGCCCGCCCCCACCACCATCTCGATGCGGAGGACGTCGCCGCCCAGCGGACCGCCGGCGCCGCCGACCAGGTGCACCAGGGTCCCCGCCGTCGGGCGCAGGATCAACGGTCCGTCGGAACGGAGGCAGGACAGGCGCGAGACCCCGTCATCGTCGGCCTCCATCACCACCCGCCCCCGGGCGATCACGAGCGCCAGTCCGC
>JAXDMK010000074.1:0-18474 GCA_034666105.1 Actinomycetota bacterium
GCCTCGATCTCCTCGCCGAGGGAGACGATCTCGCTGGGGTCGACGTCGTGGCGGATGGACAGCTCACGGGCCGGGATGACGCCCTCGGACTTGTAGCCGATGTCGAGGAGGACCTCGTCCTTGTCGACCTTGACGACCGTGCCGGTGACGATGTCGCCGTCGTCGAACTCGACGATGGTGCCGGCGATGGCATCCTCGAAGGAGATCCCGTCGTCGTCGCCGACGATCTGCCGGAAGACGTACTCACCTCCGTCATCAGCCGGCATGTCGGTGGTGGTGGTCGCGGAGGCGGGGGTCTGGTCGGACATGGATCTGGATGGCCTTTGTCGGGGAGTCGGGTGAGGACGAGCGACGCGTCGCCGGGCGCGGCACGGCTCGGTTGATTCATGCTACCCCCCGTCGGGGGGAAAGGCTTCGGGGACGTAGGTTCGTCCGATGGAAGGGGCTCGGCCGACGACGCTGCACCGGCCGCCGGCCGGCAGTGGGTTGTTGCTGGTGGTGGGCGTTTTGGGCACATCGACGGCGGCCCCGCTCATCAAGGCCGCCGCCGCACCGTCGCTGGCCATCGCCTTCTGGCGCATGGCGATGGCGTCGGGCGTGGTGGTGCCGTTCGCGTTTGGGCGGTCGCGGGGACGGGCCGAGCTGGGGATGGGGCGGCGCTCGTTCCGGTTGTCGGCGGGGGCGGGGGTGCTGCTGGCCGGCCATTTCGGGTGCTTCATCCCCGCCGTCTCCCTGACGACGGTGGCGTCGGCCGTCGCCCTGGTGGCGATGCAACCGGCGTGGGCCGCCCTGATCCTGCGGGTGCGGGGCGAGCGCATGGCCGGCGTCGCCTGGGCGGGCGTGGGCCTGGCCATCGGCGGCGCCCTCCTCCTGTCGGGAGTCGACGTGACGGTGTCGGGCAAGGCGCTGGTGGGCGACATCCTGGCGCTGGTGGGTGGGGTGCTGGCCGCCTCCTACCGGGTGGTGGGGGCGGAGGTGCGGCGGACGGTCTCGACCACCGCCTACACCGCCGTCTGCTACCCGGTGGCGGCGGTGGTGCTCCTGGCCGTGTGCGTGGGGTCGGGACAGGCGTTGGGCGGGTACGCGGGGTCGACCTGGCTGCGCCTGGCCGCCCTGGCCCTGCTGGCGCAGCTGCTCGGCCACTCGGTGTTCAACCTGGTCCTGAAGACGGTGAGCCCGACGATCGTGTCGGTGGCACTGCTGTTCGAGATCGTGGGCGCGGCCGTGCTGGCGGCGGTGTTCCTGGGCCAGAACCCTCCGCCGGCGGCGGTGCCGGCGGCCGCGGTCATCGCCCTGGGGACGTTCCTCGTCATCCGGTCGAGCGAGAAGTCCCCCGCGGTGAGCGGCGCCCCGCCAGTCGACTGACCTACGCCCGATTGTTTGCTGCACCCGTAGGGACGTGGATCCGGCCGTTGAGGCCCAAATCACGTCCCTACCGATGCAGGAAACGGACGACCAACGGCCGACCTAGGGCCTGCTGGTACACCGCCGCCAGCCGCCGCCCGGTCGACGTGGGCACCCGCACCACCTCGTGCCAGGTAAAACGCCCACACAGCCAGCCGGTGGCAGCCACCACCGCGGTTTCCCGCCGGGCGTCGTAGACGGGCTGCCCCGCATGCTGCTGGCCATCCAGCTCGATGAAGAGCCCGACGTCGGGCCAGGACTGGTCGAGGAGGGCCCAGCCCACCGGGAGTTGCCGGACCGGGTCCGGCACCCCCGGCACCGTCCGGATCAACTGGATCATGTAGGTCTCCAGCAGGCTCCCCGTCGGAGGGGCACCGTCCGGGCGCAGCCGGAGGACCCGGCGCATGCGGGACGTGCCCGGCACCCGCGCCCGGCCCATCTCGGGCAGCAGTTCTTCGAGCGCCGCAATCGACACCAAACGTGTGCGGAGCGCCGATTCGAGTGCCTGCTCCCAGCGCAGGTCGTCGAGGACGGCGGCGAGGTCGACCAAGGTTGCACGCCGTCCGTACAAGGAAACCCGCCGACCCTGACGATCCGCTCGGCGGGCAGTGACCGACGACGGACCGTCGGCCGTCCAGGCTGACATTGTCGAGCCCGTACAACACTCCGGCCAGAGCACCTCGGGCCACGGTCCGCCTCGCCAACACCTCGGCCGCGGCGTGGTCGAACGCACTGGGCTCGTCCGGACCCTCGCCGTAGACACCCTTGCGGACCCGGCGCCAACGTCCGTGCGCCTCGCCCCACTTCAGCGCGCTCAGCGTCAGGCCCCCGGCCCGCGCGTCCTCCGTCGTGAACAGCCTCCGCATCTCGATCCCCACGCGTTTGCCGCACCGGTAGGGACGTGGATCCCGCCGACGCGGCCGAAATCACGTCCCGACGGGTGCATGAAACATTCGGGGGGAAGAGAAGGGTAGGAGATTATCCCTTGGCCGTGGCCCAGGAGTCGCCCCAGGCCAGGTTGACCTCCAGGGGGACGCTGAGCTCGGCGGCGCCGCGCATGGCTTCGAGGGTGACGGCGGCGGCCGCGTCCTCCTCCGCCGGGGGGACCTCGAGGATGACCTCGTCGTGGACCTGCAGCACCAGGCGGCTGGCCAGGCCCAACTGCTCCAGGGCCCGGTCGAGGCGGACCAGGGCGACCTTGAAGATGTCGGCGGCCAGGCCCTGGATGCCGGCGTTCATGGCCTGGCGCTCGCCCGCCTGCCGCAGGCGGTAGTTCTGCGACTGCAGCTCGGGGATCTGCCGGCGCCGGCCGAAGAGGGTCTCGGTGTAACCCCGGTCGCGGGCCTCCACCACCGTCTGCTCCATGTAGGCCCGCACGCTGGGGAAGGCCTCGAAGTAGGCGCCCAGGATCAGGGCCGCCTCCTCGGTGGGGATGCCCAGCCGTTGGCCCAGGCCGTAGGACTCCATTCCGTAGGCCAGCCCGTAGGAGACCATCTTGGCCTTCGACCGCTGGCCCAGGGTGACCGCCTCCGGGTCGACCGAGAACAGGCGGGCGGCGGTGGCCTGGTGGATGTCCTGGCCGGTGGCGAAGGCCTCAATCAGCCCCGGGTCCTGGGCCAGGTGGGCGATCACCCGCAGCTCGATCTGGTTGTAGTCGGCCACCAGGAAGCGGCAACCCTCCGCCGGCAGGAAAGCCTGGCGGATGCGCCGGCCCTCCTCGGTGCGGATGGGGATGTTGTGGAGGTTGGGCCGGTCGGAGCTCAGGCGGCCGGTGCGGGCGACGGTCTGGTTGAAGGTGGCGTGGATGCGACCGTCGGGGCCGACTTCGGCCAACAACGACTCGCCGTAGGTCGAGCGGAGCTTCTCCACCTCCCGGTACCGGAGCAGAGGCTCGATGATCGGGTGCAGGCCCCGCAGCTTCTCCAGCGAGGCGGCGTCGGTGGAGAAGCCGGTCTTGGTCTTCTTCTGCGGCTGCAGACCGAGCTGGTCGAAGAGCACCCGCCGCAGCTGGAGGGTGGAGTTGACCAGGAACCGCTCCCCCGCCAGCTCCTGGATCTCCTCCTCCAGGCGGGCGCCCTCGGCCACCAACCCGTCGTAGATCGTCCGCAGCAACTCGACGTCGACCCGCACGCCGGCCGCCTCCATCCGGGCCAGCACCCGGACCAGAGGCCGCTCGACCTCGTCGTACAGCCGGCGCAGGCCCCGGGCGTCGAGCGACGCGCTCAGCGCCGGCACCAGCAGTCCCACCGCCACCGCCCGCCGGCCCGCCTCCTCGGCCGGGTCGGGCGTGGTGCCGGACAGGTCGAGCTGGCCCGGCGGGGGCGCGTCGGGCGAGCGCACCTCCACGCCGAGGAACCGGGCAGCCAGGTCGTCGAGGAGGTACTGCGACTCGGCCGGGTCGATGAGGTAGGCGGCGATGGCGGTGTCGATGTCGAGGCCGCGCAGGTCGAGGCCCAGGCCCCGGAGCAGGGCTTTCGCGTTGTGGGCCCGGAAGGGCACGTCGACCAGGACGGCGGCCACGGCCGGGTCGGCGAACAGATCGGCCGGGATCCACACCGCCCGTCCGTCGCTCCCGTCGGCCGCCACCCCGATCCCGTCGGGGCGGCTGCGGCCCTCGACGGCGGTCCAGTGGGCGGCCAGGTTCACCGGGCCGGGCGCCCGCAAGGCCGCCACCGCCTCGTCGACCGTCGTAGCCCGCACCACGTCGACCGCCAACGGCCTGACCTCGGCCTTGGCCGCGGCCGCGGCCGTGACCGCCTCGGCCGTGCCGATGGCCTCCATCAGCCGGGGGTGGAGGGTGTTGAACTCCAGGAAGTTGAACAGCTCCCGCACCGCGGTGGCGTCGAACTCGCCCATGCGCAGGTCGCTGAGGTCGACGCCCAGGTCGACGTCGCGCACGAGAGGCGTGGCGGTGGCGTTGCGGAGCACGACCGGCCAGTGGGCGGTGAGGCTCTCCCGCAGCTTGGGCGTGCACTTGTCGATGTTGGCGAACACGCCGTCGAGGTCGCCGTAGGTGTTGAGCAGCTTGGCCGCCGTCTTCTCCCCCACCCCGGGCACGCCCGGGAGGTTGTCGGACGGGTCCCCCCGCAGGGCCGCGTACTGGGGGTACAGGGACGGCGTCACGCCGGTGCGCTCGAGGATGCCCGCCTCGTCGTAGAGGACGTAGTCGCTCACCCCCCGCCGGTTGTAGAGGACCTTCACGTGGGGGTCCTCCACCAGTTGGTAGGCGTCGCGGTCGCCGGTGACGACGATCACGTCGTCGCCCCGGTCGCGGCCCTGGGTCGCCAAGGTGGCGATCACGTCGTCGGCCTCGAAGCCGGCGATCTCCACGATGGGGATCTTGAGCGTCTCCACCACCTGGCGGACAAGACCCATCTGCTGGCGGAGGATGTCGGGGGCGGCGGCCCGGCCCGCCTTGTAGTCGTCGACCAGGTCGTGGCGGAAGGTGCGCTCGGGACGGTCGAAGGCCACCGCGATGCCGTCGGGGTGGTGGTCCTTGAACAGGTTGATGAGCATCGACGTGAACCCGTAGACCGCGTTGGTGACCTGCCCGGAGGCGGTGGCCAGGTCGGTGGGCAGGGCGAAGAAGGCCCGGTAGGCCATGGAGTTGCCGTCGAGGAGGAGGATCTTGGCGATCCTCGGATGGTACGACCGACCGGGTGGGTAGGTCGCGGCCATGACCGACACCCTCCGCCGCACCACCACCGAGGCCGCCCGGGAGGCCACCGAGGCCATCCGCCGGGGGGCCGACACCTACCGCAACGGCCGCGACCTGCCCCTCGAGGGCTTCGTCGGGCTCATGGCCACCTACGCCGCCTTCGTCGGGGCGGGGGCCGTCGCCGTCCGCCGCAAGGGCCTGCCGGAGCGGCTGGGATGGACCGACATCGCCCTGGTATCGGTGGCCACCCACCGGTTGAGCCGCATCGTCGCCAAGGACTCGGTGACGAGCCCCATCCGGGCGCCGTTCACCCGGTTCAAGGACACCGGCGGGCCGGCCGAGCTGCAGGAGGAGGTCCGGGGCACTGGCGCCCGCAAGGCGGTCGGCGAGCTGGTGACCTGCCCCTTCTGCATCAGCCAGTGGCTGGCCACCGGGTTCACCTTCGGCCTCGTCCTCGCCCCTCGGGCCACCCGCCTGGCGGCGACGGTGCTGACGACTGTGACCGCGGCCGACTTCCTCCAGTTCGCCCGGGCCGCCGCCGAGCAGCACACCTGACCCCCTCGCCAACCCGTTTCGGCAGGTAGCCGACTACCATGACCGCCCATGGCCGACGGCTTCCACCCTCCCCTGGAGGAGTACCTGGAGGCGATCTGGGAGCTGGAGGAGGAAGGCGTCCAGGTCATCCAGGCCCGTCTGGCCGAGCACCTCGGGCACTCGGCCCCGTCGGTCTCGGAGATGATCCGCCGCCTGCGCACCGACGGCTACGTCGCCCTCGACGGGCGGTCGCTCAGCCTCACCGACAAGGGCCGCACCCGGGCCGTGAGCGTGGTGCGCAAGCACCGGCTGGCCGAGCGCCTCCTCACCGACATCATCGGCATCCCCTGGCACAAGACCCACGAGGAGGCGTGCCGGTGGGAGCACGTCATCTCCGACGAGGTGGAGGAGCGGCTGGTCGAGATCCTCGGCAACCCGGCCACGTGCCCCCACGGCAACCCCATCCCCGGCGCCGGCGGGCCGGCGCGGCAGCTGTCGGCCCTGGCCGAGTCGGTTCCGGGTGATCGAATCCGACTGGAGCGGGTCACCGAGCAGGTCGAGGTCGACATGGAGGCGCTGGTGTACCTCGACGACCACGGCTTCGTGCCCGGCACGGGCGCGGAAGTCCGGTCGAAGGCCCCCGACGGCACCCTCACCCTCGAGCTGGCCGACGGCACCATCGCCCTCGGCCCGGGCCTGGCCGGCCAGCTCTTCGTCGCCACGCTGTAGTCGGGGGGCTCCGCCCCCCGACGGCCCCCCGAGTCAAGGGCTTCGACGCCCTTCGGGCGGCTGACCTCTGTTCCGACAGGCGTATCGGCCTCGCTGCGCTCGGCCTGCCTGTCGGCGACGGCTTCGCCGTCGGGGGGCCGCTCAGCGACGCTCGGCCCCGGGCGTAGCCTCGAATTGCCGTCGAACGGGGAGGCGATCTTATGAAGCTGGGCATGATTGGGCTGGGGCGGATGGGGTGGGGGATGACGCAGCGGCTGCGGGGGCGGGGGCACGAGGTGGTGGGCTTCGACTTCTCGCCCGAGCGTCGGGACGTCGCCTCCCTGGTCGACCTGGTGGCCGCCCTACCGGCGCCGCGGGCGGTGTGGGTTATGGTGCCGGCGGGCACGCCCACCGAGGCCACCGTCGTCCAGCTGGGCGAGTTGCTGGAGCCGGGCGACCTGGTCATCGACGGGGGGAACTCCAACTTCCACGACTCCGTGCGCCGGGGGGAGCTGCTCGCCCGCCAGGGCGTGTATTTCATCGACGCCGGCGTCAGCGGCGGGATCTGGGGCCTGCAGGAGGGCTTCTGCCTCATGGTCGGCGGCGCGCCCGAGAAGGTCGCCACCATGCAGCCCATCTTCGACGCCCTCGCCCCCGAGGGCGGGTTCGTCCACTGCGGGCCGGTGGGCGCCGGCCACTTCACCAAGATGGTCCACAACGGGATCGAGTACGGGATGATGCAGGCCTACGCCGAGGGCTTCGAGCTGCTGGGGGCCAGCGAGCTCAAGATCAACACCACCGCCGTCGTCGACGCGTGGGGCCACGGCAGCGTCATCCGCAGCTGGTTGCTCGAGCTGCTCGCCAGCGGTCTGGCTGACGACCCCAGGCTGGAGCGGATCCGGCCCTACGTGGAGGACTCGGGCGAGGGCCGGTGGACGGTCGAGGAAGCGGTGCGCCTCGGGGTGCCGGCCAACGTCCTGTCGGCGTCGCTGTTCGCCCGGTTCACGTCCCGCCAGGACGACTCCCCCGCCATGAAGGTGCTGGCCCTCCTCCGCCACGGCTTCGGAGGTCACGCGGTCAGGTCGGCGGGCGCCTCACCCGACTGATCCCGATCCCGCCCGTCAGCCGGCGGACGGGGGGACGAGCTCGCCGTCGATGATCTGCTGGGCGACGGCGCGCATCTTGGCCCGCTGGCGCATGGCCGTCTGCTGGATGAAGGTGAACGCCTCGCCCTCGGGCAGCTTGTGGCGGTCCATGAGCATGCCCTTGGCCCGGTCGACCAGGCGCCGGGTGACGAGCTGGTCCTCCAGGCTGTGGACCTCGTCCTCCAGGGCCCGCAGCTCCTTGAACCGGGCGATGGCCACCTCGATGGCCGGGATCAGCTCGCTCTTCTGGAACGGCTTGACCAGGTAGCCGACGGCTCCCGCGGTGGTGGCCTTCTCCACCAGGTCGCGCTGGCTGAAGGCGGTGAGGATGAGCACCGCCGCCCGGCGGGCGGAGACGATCTCCTTGGCCGCGGCGATGCCGTCCATGCCCGGCATCTTGATGTCGAGGATGGCCAGGTCGGGGCTCAGCTCCTTGACCAGGGCCACGGCCTCGTCGCCCCGTCCGACGGCGCCCACGACCTCGTAGCCCTCCTCCTCGAGGGTCTCCTGCAGGTCGAGGCGGATGAGGGCTTCGTCCTCGGCGATGACGATTCGGATGGCCATGGTGCAGTCGTCAGTCGAGCTCGCGGGCCAGGCGGTCGAGAAGATCGTCCTGGGACTTCTGCAGCATTCGGACCTCGTCCTCGAGCTCGGACCGGTGGCGGGCCATGGCGTCGGCGTGGCGCTGGGCCTCGCGATGCTCCTGCGCCGACAGCGGCGTTTCGGACATGAGCGCCCGCAGACGGGCGTCGTCGGCCGTGTCGGCGAGCGACCGCAGCTGCTCGTCGGCGACCTGGATCTCCGCCTTCAACCGCTTGAGCCGCTCGGCCGACTCGGAGAGCCTGCGCTCGACCAACCACTTGGACATGGGACGCGGAGTCTACCGCCGACCTCCCCGGCGGCCCGGGAACTTCCCCGGGAGCGGGCTCGTCCATCAGGTGATGCGGCACGAGGAGGGACACGTGATGGGACGGGTTCGGATCGGTCGGAACCGGGGACGGGTACTGGCACTGGCAGTCCTGGGGCTGGTGGTGGCCGGAGCCCTGGTGGCCGCCCTCGGCGGTTTGAGCTCCGACGGCCCCCGGACGGACAGCCTCGCCACCCCCGGGGCGAGCATCGCCGGGGCCGGAAGCGCCTCCGATTCGATCGGGACCAGTGGCGGGACGGGGATCGCGGCACCCACCCCCGCTTCGGAAGCCGACGCCGCGACCAAGCAGATCGGCCCGGTGCCGCCCGACGGCGGGTCGTCGACGCCGGTGCCGGGGTCACCCCGGATCGTGCGCACCGGCGAGCTGCGGGTGAACGTGGGCAAGAACGGGTTCGACGCCGCCTTCGACCGGGTAGCGTCCATCGCCGCCGCCCACGGGGGGTTCGTGGCCAGCTCGTCGACCTCGTCGGTCGACAAGGCCCGGGCCGGCGAGCTCACCGTGCGCATCCCGTCCGACCGCTTCGACGCCGCCCGCCGCGACCTGGCCGCCCTGGGCAAGGTCGAGTACCAGGCTCTCCGGGGCGAGGACGTGAGCGGCCAGCTGGTCGACTACGACGCCCGCCTCAAGAGCCTGAGCGCCCAGGAGGAGGCCCTGCGGGGGCTGCTGGGCAAGGCCACCGTGGTGGGCGAGGTGCTGCAGGTGCAGAACTCCCTGTTCGACGTCCGCCAGCAGATCGAGCAGCTCACCGCCCAGAAGCAGAACCTGGAGCAGTCGGCGTCGCTGGCCACCATCCAGGTGTCGGTGTTCGAGCCCGGTGCCGGCTTCGAGCCCCGACCGGTGGCGGACGACAAGGGCCTGGCCCACGCCGTCCGCCGGTCGGTCGACGGCGCCGTGGCCGTCGTGGGCGGGATGATCGTGGTGGTCGGCTGGGCGGTGCCGATCGTGGTCCTGGGCCTCGTCGTCTGGGGCGTGAGCCGCCTGTTCCGCCGCCGGCCGCCGACCGCCCCGGTGCGGGTCGATTCCCCGGCTCCCGCGGCCCCGTAGGTACGGTAGGCGCCGATGGGGGACGGGCCGTTGCGGATCGCCGGGATCGCGTCCCACAACGGCACCAACCTCCGCCACATCGACGCCGCCGGCCGGGCCGGCACGCTCGACGCCGAGCTGGTCGTGCTGGTGAGCAACAACGGGGAGGCCACCATCCTCGATTACGCCCGGGACCACGGGATCGCCTGGTGCCACCTCAGCAGCCGGACCCATCCCGATCCGGACGAGCTCGACCGGGCCATCGCCGGCGTGCTGCGGGAGCACGGCGTCGACCTGGTGTTCCTGTCCGGGTACATGCGGCGCCTGGGTCCGGCCACGGTGGGCGCCTTCCGCAACCGCATCCTCAACATCCACCCCGCCCTGCTGCCGGCCTACGGCGGCGAGGGCATGTACGGCGACCGGGTCTACCAGGCGGTCCTGGCCGCGGGGGAGACGGAGACGGGGCCGAGCGTCCATCTGGTCGACGAGGAGTACGACCACGGGCCGGTGGTGCTGCAGTACCGGGTGGCGGTGCTCGCCGGCGACACCCTGGAGACGCTGCGGGACCGGGTCCGCCGGTGCGAGCCCGGCCTGGCCCTCGACGTGTTGGGCCTGGTCGCCCGGGGCGAGGTCGACCTCGACGCCATCGCCGGGGGAACGGTGGGTGCGGTTGCCCCCTCGCCGGGGTAATGCGCGAAGCAATCGGCGGGGCCGCCCCTACGATCGGGATGTGCGCCGCCTCTTCGTCCTGGCGGCCATCTGGGGCTGGTCGTTCCTGTTCATCAAGGTGGCGGTGGGTGGCATGCCGCCGTCGGCGGTCGCCTTCACCCGGGTGGCGCTGGGGATGGTCGTCCTCCTGGCCGTGGTGCGGCTGCGGGGCCTCCGCCTGCCCCGCGATCGCCCGCTGTGGCGTCACTTCGCCGTCGTCGGCCTGTTCGGCAGCGCCCTGCCCTTCACCCTCCTGGCGTGGGGCGAGCAGCGAATCACGTCGGCCCTGGGGGCAGTGCTGAACGCGGCGACGCCGCTGTTCGCCGCCGTCATGGTGGCCGTCTTCCTGGGCGAGCGCCTGCGCCGCAGCCAGGTGCTGGGGCTGGCGTTCGGCTTCATCGGGGTGGGCGTGGCCGCCGGCCTGGGGGCGTCCGACCTGAGCGGGGCGTCGTTGGCGGGCGAGGCCGCGGCCGTCGCCGCCGGCGCCTCCTACGCCATATCCATCACCTACGCCAAGCGCCACCTCGGTGCCTTGTCGCCGCTGGTGGCGGCGGCCGGTCAGCTGGTGATGGCCACCGTCCTCGCCCTGCCCTTCGCGTTGGTGGCGACGGCCCGGGAGGGCCTCGACCTCACGCCCCGCCGCCTGCTGGCGGTCTGCCTGCTGGGCGTCCTGGGTACAGGCCTCGCCTATGTCCTGTTCTACCGGATCATCGCCGACCTGGGCGCGACCATGGCCGCCGCCGTCACCTATCTGGTGCCGGTGATGGCTGTCACCGTCGGCCTTCTCTTCCTGCACGAGCCCTTCCACCTGCGGTTGGTGGCGGGGGGACTTCTCATCGTCGGCGGCATCGTCCTGCTCAACGGCCAGGGTGTCCGTCCCCGGGAACGAGCGGAGGCGGTCCCCCACTGAGCCGGTCGAGCACGCCGGACCCCGCCGCCTGGGGTGTCGGCCACGGCTACCACGACGCCATGGGCCGGTGGCGCGACAGCCCGTCGGAGACCATCGACGCCATCCTGCGGACGATGGGCGCGTCGGACGAGCGGCCGCAGCCCCCCGCCGGCGAGCCCGTCCTCTTCCTCCGCCCGGGGGAGGCGAGGGCCGTCGCCCGCCCGTCCCTCCTCCATACCGAGGACGGGGGCGAGGTCCGGGTCGACGACCACCTCCCGGCCGACCTCCCCCTCGGCTACCACGTGCTCGAAACCGTCGGGGACGGCGGCCGCACGACGGTGGTGGTGAGCCCCGGGCGGTGCCCGCTCCCGGCCGGCGCCCCCACGTGGGGGTGGGCGGCACAGCTGTACGGGATGCGGTCGTGCTCCAGCTGGGGGATGGGCGACCTGGCCGACCTGCGGCGACTGGCGGAGTGGTCGGCCGGCGAGCTGGGCGCGGGGCTGGTCCTGGTGAACCCCCTCCACGCCGCCCTTCCCGGGCCGGTGCAGGGGGCGAGCCCCTACTTCCCCAGCAGCCGCCGGTTCCGCAACCCGCTCTACCTGCGGGTGGAGGACGTCCCCGGGGCGGCGGACGCTCTCGGCGACCGGCTCGGCCCGCTGGCCGCCGCCGGCCGGGCCCTCAACGGCCAGCGCCTGATCGACCGGGACGAGGTGTGGCGGCTCAAGCTCGACGCCCTCAGCCGGGTGTGGGAGCGGTTCCCGGGCGACGCCGCCTTCGACCGCTGGCGGGACGGCGAGGGCGGCGGTGCCCCCCTTGACGCCTACGCCACCTTCTGCGCCCTGGTCGAAGAGCACGGCGGCGACTGGCGATCGTGGCCGGAGGAACTCCGCCATCCCGACCGGTCCGGCGTCGCCGCCTACGCCCGGCGGCACCCGCAGCGGGTCCGCTTCCACCAGTGGCTGCAGTGGCTGCTCGACCTCCAGTTGGAGTCGGCGTCGACCGTGGGCGTGGCCGTGGTGCACGACCTGGCGGTGGGAGTCGACCCGGGCGGGGCCGATGCGTGGCTGTGGCAGGACGTCTTCGCCCTCGACATGGCCGTGGGCGCCCCGCCCGACGAGTTCAACACCCGGGGCCAGGACTGGGGCCTGCCGCCGTTCGACCCGTGGCGGTTGCGGGCGGCCGGCTACGGGCCGTTCGTGGAGACGATCCGGGCCGGCCTCCGCCACGCCGGGGGGCTGCGCCTCGACCACGTGATGGGCCTGTTCCGCCTGTACTGGATCCCCCGGGGCCGGCCCGCCACCGACGGCGCCTATGTCCGCTACCCGGCGGACGACCTGCTCGACATCGTGGCCCTCGAGGCCCATCGGGCGGGCGCCTACGTCGTGGGCGAGGACCTGGGCACGGTGGAGGACGAGGTCAGGGAGCAGATGGCCGCCCGCGACCTGCTCTCCTACCGGCTGCTGTGGTTCGAGGACCGGCCCCCGCGGGAGTATCCGAGCCGGGCCCTGGCCGCGGTCACCACCCACGACCTGCCCACCGTCGCCGGCCTGTGGACCGGGTCCGACCTCGCCGACCAGCGCCGGCTGGGCATGGAGCCCAACGAGGAGTCCACCGACGCCATGTGCCGGCGGCTGCAGGACATGGTCGGCGTGGCCGCCGACGCCTCGCCCGACGAGGCCGTCGCCGCCCTGTACGGCGCCCTGGGCGCGGCCCCCTGCCTGCTGCTGGCCGCCGCCCTCGACGACGCGGTGGCCGTGCCCGAGCGCCCCAACATGCCCGGTACCGTCGACGAATGGCCCAACTGGTCGATCGCCCTGCCCGTCACCCTGGAAGAGCTGATGGCTGACCCCCGGCCGCGGGCCATCGCCCGGGCCCTCGACCGTCGCCCGCAGCCAGGCGCGGGCCGGGAGGACTCGTGATCATCGAAGGCCTCCGGCTGTGGCTGGCCGGTACCAACGCGTGGATCGTCGCCCCCGACGGCCCCGGCGGCGAGTGCGTCCTGGTCGACGCCCCGCCCGAGCCCCGGGTGATCCTCCACCGGCTGCGGGAGAACGGGCTGCGCCTAGTCGCCCTCCTCACCACCCACGGCCACGTCGACCACGTCGGAGGCATCGGCGAGGTGGTGGCCCACGCCCACGACGGGATGGCCCCGACCGGGCCCGTCCCCGTCCACCTCCACGCCGGCGACCGGCACATGCTGCTCGACCCCGTCGGCACCGGCGGCACCCTGGCCCAGATGCTCGACATGGAAAACCTCCGGATCCCCCCGCCCGAGATCGTGTTCGGGCTCGACGACGGGCAGAAGGTGTCGGGCGCGGGCATGACCTTCACCGCCCTCCACACGCCCGGCCACACCCAGGGCTCGGTCTGCTTCCTGCTGGAGATGGAGGGCGAGCCGCCCCGGCTGTTCAGCGGCGACCACCTCTTCGCCGGGTCGATCGGCCGCACCGACCTGGCCGGCGGGTCCTACGAGCAGCTCATGGCGTCGATGGCGGAGAAGATCCTGCCCCTGCCCGACGACGTGGAGGTCTTCCCCGGCCACGGGGCGACCACCACCGTGGGCCAGGAACGCCGCACCAACCCCTTCCTCCTCCGGGAGTTCGGCGCCCGGGAGACGCCCGACCCGGCCTGAAGCGACCCCCGTCGACTCACAGCACCCAGCGGTGCTCCCGGTACCAGTCGACGGTGGCGGCGATGCTCGCCGGCAGGTCGGTCTGGGTGAACTCGAAGCCGGTCCCCAACAGCGCGTCCACCGACAGGCGGTTGTTGCGGTTGGCCTTGCGCAGGAACCGGAACCGCTCCTTCGACAAGAGGATGCTCGGCTCCATCCCCGCCTCCACCATCCGCCCGTGGGCCTCGGCCCGGGCGTCATAGGAGAGGCCGCCGTCGGCGTCGTCGACCAGCTCCACCGGCATTCCGAAGGCGTCGGCCACCATGCCCGCCACCTGGTGGCTGGACGGGTACTGGGGCAGGACCACGTTGAACGCCCGCCCCCCGGCCCCGTCCGCCGTCGCCAGGTGGACCGACGCCGCCACCACGTCGTCGACGTGGACCAGCCGCTGCTCGATGGCGGTGGCGGGCACCGCCACCCGGTCGAGCCCGGCGAAGCGCTCGATGGCCACGTCGAGGATCGTGCTGGCCAGGAGCTTGACGTTCCCCGGCCCGTAGACGGTGACGGGCCGCACCACCACCGTCGGCATGCCCCCGGCGGCGAACTCCTCCACCACCCGCTCGGCGCCCTCCTTGGCCTTGCCGTAGCCCCGGCTGGGATGGCGCTCGACGTCCTCCGGAACCGGCGAGGGGAGCTCGACCTCCTCCCCGTAGACCGACGTCGAGCTCATGTGGACGAAGCGCTCGATCGGCCACGGCTTGGCCGCCTGCAGGACCCGCCGGGTCCCGGCCACGTTGACCTGGTCCATCTCCTTCTGGTCGGACTGCGAGCTCGACGCCCCCGCCAGGTGGAACACGTGGGTGACCCGCTCCATGAGGCCGGAGAAGACCCACGGGTCGTCCTTGACCAGGTTGACCGAGGCGTAGTCGACGCCGGCGGGCAGGGCTGGGGCCTCCCGTCGCCGGCCGGTGGCCAGCACCTCCCAGCCTTCCGCCACCAGGGCCGGGATCAGATGGGACGCGATGTAGCCGGTGGCGCCGGTGACCAGCGCCCGCTTGATTGCTGCCATGGCCGTAGGATCGCATCATGGACGTGTCGGTGTGGTTCAACCCGGCGTGCAGCACCTGCCGCACCACCCAGGGCATCCTCGCCGAGCGGGGTGTCGACGCCGAACTGTTCGAGTACCTGACCGAGAAGCCGTCCCGGGCCGACATCGAGCGGGTGATGGGCCTGCTCGGCACCGACGACCCCCGCACCATCGTCCGCACCAAGGAATCCGTGTACCGGGACCTGGGCCTGGCCGACGCCAGCCGGGACGAGTTGCTCGACGCCATGGCCGCCCACCCGGTGCTCATCGAGCGGCCGATCGTGATCCGGGGCGACCGGGCCGTGGTCGCCCGTCCCCCCGACCGGGTGCTCGAGCTGTTGGGCGGCGACGAAGGTGGCGAGTAGGCGCCCCCTGCGACGGGTAGGCCACGTTCGGTGAGAAACACCACGCCGACGCTGATCGCAGGCCGGTACGAGGTCGGGGAACTGCTGGGCCGGGGAGGGATGGCGGAGGTCTACGCCGGCACCGACCTCCGGCTGTCGCGTCCCGTCGCCATCAAGCTCCTCCAGGAGTCCATGGCCGCCCGCGACGACGTGCGGTTGCGGTTCGAGGCCGAGGCCCGGGCCGCGGCCGCCATCCTCCAGCCCCACGCGGTGGCCGTCTACGACACCGGCGAGCACGACGGGGTGCCCTACATCGTCATGGAGCGTCTGCCGGGCGACACCCTGGCCGACCGCATCGCCACCGGCCCGGTGTTGAGCGAGGCCGAGGCCCGCACCTACGGGCGCCAGGTGCTGGGCGCGCTCGACGCCGCCCACCGGGTGGGGATGGTGCACCGCGATGTGAAGCCGGGCAACATCCTCCTCACCGGCGAGGGCTCGGCCAAGATCGCCGACTTCGGCATCGCCAAGAGCATCGAGCTGTCGGCCGGCGGCGCCGACCTCACCGGCACCGGGCAGCTCCTCGGCACGCCCGCCTACATCGCGCCCGAGCAGCTGGGGGGCGAGTCGGCGTCGCCTCTCTCCGACATCTACGCCCTCGGTGTCGTGCTCTATGAGGGGCTCGTCGGGCGAAAGCCGTACGAGGCCGACAACGCCATGGTCGCCGCCCGGGCCGTGATCGAGGGCGACCACGTCCCCCTGGCCGCCCTCCGTCCCGACCTCGACGACGGCCTGGTGCGGGCGGTGGAGCGGGCCATGGATCGCGACCCGGAGGCCCGGTTCCCCTCGGCCGCGGCCATGGGTGCCGCCCTGGCCCCGCCGTCGGTGCCCACGATCGTGCCCGAGCCGGGCGACGCCACCGTCGTCGGTCCCGACGGCACCCAGGTCCTCGACCTCTCCGCCCTGGCCCCGGCGGCGGCGTCGGCCCCGACGGCGCCGGTAGCGGAACGGCTTCCGCCGCCCGCCGAGGTGACCCCGCCGGTCGCCGCTCCCGCGACGGCGGTGGTGGCCGAACCGGCCCCGGCGGCCGCGGCCCCGCCGACGGCGGCCGTGCCCGAACCGGCCCCGCCCCTCGCCGGCCGGCGGCGGCCCTCGCTCCGGCTCCGCCTCGGCCTGCTGGCCCTGGCCGCGGTGGCCCTCGTCGTCCTCCTGGCCCAGGTCTTCGGCCGCGAGTCCACCGACCACCTCGTCTCCGGAGTCGCCCGGTCGGCCGCGACCACGCCCAGCACCGTCGCCCCCACCACCACCGTCGCCTCGCCGGGCGCGGCCCTGGCCGGCGAGATGCGGGCCGCCGCCGGCCGGCTCAACGGCGGCGACGGCGCGGCCGCGGCCGACCTCGCCGGCCGCCTGCGCACCGTCGCCGACCAGGTGGAACGGGGCGAAGCCACCACCTCCGCCACCGCCATCGGGCTCCTCGTCGACATCGCCGGCTGGTACCAGAGCGGCCAGCTCACCGCGGGGGCGGCGGTGACTGCCGTCCAGGTCCTGCAGAAGGTCCCCGGAGTCGCCGCCGCCGGCTCGGCCCCCGCCGCCGCGGCCCCGGCCGCGGCCGGCGGCGCCTCGCCCGAGGTCTTCGTCCCCGCCCCCGACGCCCTCAAGGACAAGCCGGGGAACGACAAGGGGAACAAGGGCGACTGAGGCCCCGGCCTACTTTTCCTTGCGGACCAACCAGCGCAGCTTCTTGGCCCCCTCGAAGGCGGCCTCGCCCGCCAGTTGGCCGATGCCGGTGGACAGCGTGGGATAGACGTGGATGAGGCTGGCCACCTCGGACAGCTTCAGGCCCTCGTTGATGGCCAGGGCCAGCTCGTGGATCATCTCGCCCGCCGACGGGGCCAGGATGTGGGCGCCGACGACCTTGCCCCCCTTGGCCGTCACCACCACGATGGCGCCCTCGGTGGCGTTGTCGGCCCGGGCCCGGTCGGAGTGGGACAGGTCGAGGCGGTAGACCTCGACGTCGTCGCCGTACTTCTTCTCCGCCTCGGCCACGGTGAGGCCGGCGTGGGCCAGCTCGGGGTCGGTGAACGTGCACCAGGGCACGAAGTCGGTCACCTTGCCCTTCCCCGGGTAGAAGGCGTCGCGGACGGCCCGGACGGCCTCGTAGCCGGCGGAGTGGGTGAACAGGAACCGGCCGGCCACGTCGCCGGCGGCGTAGATCGAAGGCACCGCGGTGCGCATGCGCTCGTCGACCTCGATGCCGGTGCGCCCGACCTTGACCCCGACCTCCTCCAGCCCCAGCCCCTCCACGTTGGGGCGGCGGCCGGTGGCGACCAGCAGCTCCTCGCCCTCCCACCGGGCGGGCACGCCGCCCTCGCTGCCGAAGACGATCTTGCGGTTGCCCGACATCGCCACCCGCTCGATCTCCACGTTGAAGTGCAGGTCGACGCCCTCCGAGCGCAGCTTGGCCACCAGGATGTCGACCAGGTCGGGCTCGTCCCGGGGCAGGATGCGGGGGCCCTTCTGGAGCACGGTGGTGCCGATTCCCAGCCGGGCGAAGGCCTGCGACATCTCGGTGGCGATGGGCCCGGCGCCGATCATCACCATGCTGCCGGGCGCCCGTTCGAGATCCCACAGGCTCTCGCTGGTGAGAAAGCCGGCCTCGGCCAGGCCCTCGATGGGCGGGACCGATGGGCGGCTGCCGGTGCAGACGAGGATGAACCGGGCCTCGAGGTCGCGGTCCTCGCCGCCGGGACCCTCGCCCAGGACCCGGACGGTGTTGGGACCCACGATGCGGGCCGTGCCCCGGACGATCTCCACCCCGTCCGCTTCGAAGCGTTCGGGGTTGTCGTCGGTGGACCCGATCTCCTGCTGGATGGCCCGGATGCGCTTCCAGACGAGCGACGTGTCGATGTCGGGCGCCAGCGAGGGCAGTCCATAGGTGTCGGCGACCCGCATGGTGTGGGCCGCCTTGGCCGAGGCCAGGAGGGCCTTGCTCGGGACGCAGCCCGTCCACAGGCAGTCGCCGCCGACCCGTCCCCGCTCCACCACGGCCACCCGCAGGCCGATGGTGGTCGCGAACTCGGCGCCGATCATGCCCCCCGAGCCCATTCCGACGACGACCAGGTCGTAGCGCGCCATGTCTTGACTAGCCCCCTCGTGCTCCCCTGCCGATCGACTGTATCCGGACGCTCCTAGGCTCGGGAGGTGCCCTTCGACCCCCAGTCCGGCATCGTCGACGTGGTCATGGGCGTGGCCGCCCTGGCCACGCTGGTCGTGCTCGTCCGGGCCCGGCGGACGTTCTTCGACCTCGACTTCACCGCCGAGGACAAGCGGCTGGCCACCCAGGCGGCCGTGTTCCTCGTCGCCCCGATCGTCGTCCTGATCCACGAGCTGGGCCACGTGGTGGCGGTGCTGGCGGTGGGCGCCCGGGTGGTCAGCTT
>JAXDMK010000075.1:0-20087 GCA_034666105.1 Actinomycetota bacterium
TGGGAAGGCCTGGTGAAGACCATGTTCACCACCGCCGACAACTACGTGGTCCAGATCAAGCGGGTGATGGAGGAGCCCCTCCGCAGCCTGGTGGTGGCCTCCGCCCTGAGCGTCGACACCGCCCTCAAGCAGGACAGCCGCGGCCTCGGCTGACCTGCCGGCGCCCGATCCCGTCGTGCCCGGCGGCGTCCGCTTCGGCAGCGCCACCGGGCGTTGGGTCATCCTCGCCACCGTCCTCGGCTCGGGCCTGGCGTTCCTCGACGGCACCGTCGTCAACGTGGCCCTGCCCACCATCGCCAAGGACCTCGACGCCGGTCTGTCCGGGCTCCAGTGGACCCTCGACGCCTACCTCGTCACCCTCTCCAGCCTGCTCCTGCTGGGCGGTTCCCTGGGCGACCAGTACGGCCGCCGGCGGGTGTTCCTGCTGGGCATGGCCGCCTTCACCGCCGCCTCGCTCCTGTGCGGGCTCGCTCCGAACATCACCCTGCTGGTGGCGGCCCGGGCCGTCCAGGGGGTGGGGGCGGCGATGCTCGTGCCCGGCAGCCTGGCCATCCTGTCGTCCACGTTCCACCCCGACGACCGGGCCCGCGCCATCGGGGCGTGGTCGGCCCTGGCCGGCGCCACGTCGGCCATCGGCCCCTTCCTCGGCGGGTGGCTGATCGACGCCGTCTCCTGGCGACTGATCTTCGTCATCAACCTGCCCCTGGCCGCCATAGCCGGGTTCGTCACCCTCGTCCACGTGCCCGACACGCGGCCCGCGACATCCACTGGGCCATCCCACGCCCCGCCCGACGTGGCCGGTGCGGTCACCGTCTCCGTCGGGCTGGCCGCCCTCGCCTTCGCCCTGATCGAGGGGGCGGGCGGCTTCGGCGCCCGGGAGGTCGTCGCCGCCGGGACCGGGGTGGCGGCCCTGGTCGCCTTCGTGGTCATCGAGCGCCGCAGCCGGCGGCCCATGCTCCCGCTCGGCATCTTCCGGTCCCGCCAGTTCACCGGCGCCAACCTCACCACCGTCGCCGTCTACGCCGCCCTGGGGGGGACCCTGTTCCTGCTCGTTCTCCAACTGCAGCTCGTCCTCGGCTACTCGGCCCTGGAGGCGGGGGCGTCGCTCCTGCCGGTGACGATGATCATGCTCCTCCTGTCGGCCCGCATGGGCGCCCTCGCCCAGCGCATCGGACCCCGGATCCCGATGACGGTCGGGCCCCTGGTGGTGGGCGCCGGCCTCGTCCTCCTGGCCCGGGTGGGGGCGGGCGACGGCTACCTCACCGTGATCCTGCCGGCCGTGATCGTGTTCGGGCTGGGCCTGTCGGCCACCGTCGCCCCCCTCACCGCGGCCGTGCTGGCCTCGGTCGACGACGACCACATGGGGGTGGCGTCGGGCGTGAACAACGCCGCCGCCCGGGTGGCGGGGCTGCTGGCGGTCGCAGTTCTCCCCGCCGCCGTCGGGCTCGATCTGGCCGCCGGGCCCGAAGCGGTCACCGGCGGTGTTCACCGGGCGCTCCTCGTCGGCGCCGCCATCTGCGCCGCCGGGGGACTGGTCGCCTACGCCACCATCCGGGGGGGGACGAAGGTGCAGGCCGTGGCCCAGGCCGACGTCCTCCAGCCCTGCCACGACGCCTGCCTGCTCGACCGGGAGGCGCCCGAGGCCGCCGCCTGAGGTCGGGGCCTCAGCGCGCCGAGGCCACCAGGCCGGCGGCGGCCAACCGGTCGCTCACGCCGGGGGGAACGGCGAGCTGCCAGCCCGCGCCCCGCAGCTCGGCCCGGGACACGGCCAGCTCGCCTCCCTCGACACCCCCGTAGGAGAAGTGGAAGAGCCACATCGCCCCCGGGTCGACGACCTCCTCGAGGACGCTCTCCGTCTCCCGGTCGAGCGTGCCCAGGGGGAACCAGCCGCCGCCATCGCCGTTGGCCACGTCGACGTTGATGTCGAAGGCGGTGGGGTTGTCGATCGCCAGGCGGGCGACGAACGATGCCGGGGCCAGGGACGGCGCCACGATGAGCACGGCCAGGATGGCCGCCCCCAGGAACAGCCCGACCGCCTGGTGCGGGCTGCGGAGGGGCGTGGAACGGGTCTCGGTGCGGGTGCGGGGGGTCATGGGACGGCTCCTCCGGTGGGGGCAGGTGGGGCGAGATGTGGGGACTCCCTCCCTCCGAAGTTACCCGCGGCGGGGACCGACGGCGCGGGACCGGCCCGGTTCCGGTGCGTCCCCCGCGCTAGTTGTCCTCGAAGACGGCGGGGTTGTCGGTGGTGGAGGCCGTGGGGTTGTCGGGGGCGACGTGGCGGACGTCGAGGTGCGACACCTTGCCCGGGTCGAGCACCGCGCTCATGCCGATCCCGGAGAAGCCGCAGCCCTCGACGATGTCGGGCGGGAGGTAGGGGTCGGGGTCGATAGCGCAGCCGAGGACGTGCTGGCTGCGGGGGCGGCCCAGGCTGAGCGGGTGCTGCGGGTCGCGGTAGCCGGAGGTGATCTTTATGGGCGATCCGAGTTTGTCCCGGACCCGCTCCAGGGCCAGGATCAGCTCCCGGTGGATCCGGATGCGCCCGTTGTTGGTGGACCGGAACTCGTCCATGTGGAAGTGGGGCGAGAGCCTGCCCTCCTCGGCCAGCACCTTGGCCACCGCCTTGGCCGTCTCCGTGCCGACGTCGCCGTCGACGGCGATGTCGAACCAGGCGAAGCCCTGCTGGAACGCCTCCGCGTCCTCCCACTGCCAGGCCTCGATCTGGGCCTTGGCCTGCTCCACCGTCAGCCCGATGGGCGCCATGACCGGGGGCTCGAGCGCGGCCGGTGGGGCCGGGGTCTCGGGCGGGGCGGCGCCGTTGCCTGCCACCGTCAGCGCCAGCAGCGCCTGCTCGTCGCCGTCGAAGCGGTTCATGTCCAGGTTCATGTCGAAGAAGTCGAGCCGGCCGACGCTGGTGAACTGCCAGAAGGTCGGTGCCAACCACCGGCCGACCGGTCCCGGGAACGTCGCCAGGTCGAGGGCCTCGGGGTGCTCTTGGCCGTCGTCGGGCCCGTAGGCGGCCACGTGCAGCCGGCAGCGGGCGGCGACGCGGTCGGTGCCGACCCGCCTGACCTCGCTGGCGTTGGCGTAGAAGCCGATCTTGCCCCGGACCGCGGGGAGGGCGTCTTCCACCGCGTCCACCCATCCGATGATCCATTCCTCGCACCGGGCCGGATCGATGACGAGGCCTTCGGTGGGCGGTTCCCAGTCGAGCATGACCGCCTCGCCCGGCTCCACCCGTCCGCCCAGGTAGGCCACGAAGTGGGCCGCCTCGGTGGCGGGGTCGGGGTTGTTGTCGGGCCGGGCGAAGTGGTACATCCCCCGGAACAGGAGACCGGCGGCGGCCATCCGCTGGCGCATGGCGGCGAAGACGGGGACCAGCTCAGGCTCGTCCTGGTCGGGCCAGGTGCGGCCCTCGGTGGCCTTGATCCAACCGAAGCGGTGGCCCCGGCCGGCGAAGGCGTCGAAGTCGAACGCCTCCCGGGTGTAGTCGATGTCGACGCCGAAGAGACTCATGTCGGGTTCGCCCTTGTCTTCCGGGGCCACTCGTCCGGCCCGCTGAGGTCAACTTATTGACGAACGACGGTGCGGATACAGGGTGCTGTCACGGGTACTCGAGGGGGAAAGCACCCCCCCTTTTCCGGACACCCCCCGAACCCGGCGCCAAGATGGGAGCATCGTTGACACCCCCCCGAACCGCTGGCTGGCCCAGGACGGGCCCCGGGCACCGACCTACGACGAGCGGTGGACGCGGTTGGCGGCGGAGGGCGGCAACGTCCACGGCGAGGCCGACTTCGTCGAGAGCCTGGGCCCGGGCTCGGTGCTCGACGCCGGCTGCGGGACGGGACGGGTGGCCGTCGAGTTGGCCCGGCGGGGGGTCGACGTGGTGGGCGTCGACCTCGACCCGTCGATGCTGGCCCGGGCCCGGGACAAGCGCCCCGACCTCCCGTGGGTCGCCGCCGACCTGGCCGCGGTCGACCTGGGCCGGGTGTTCGACGTGGTCGTGCTGGCCGGCAACGTGATGATCTTCCTCGCCCCCGGCCGGGAAGCGGCGGTGGTGGCCAACCTGGCCCGTCAGGTCCGCCCCGGTGGCGCCCTCGTCGCCGGCTTCCAGCTGCAACCGGGCCGCCTCGGCCTGGTCGCCTACGACCGGGACTGCCGGACGGCCGGGCTCGAGCTCGACGGGCGGTGGGCCACCTGGGACCGGCGGCCCTACGAGGGAGGCGACTACGCCGTTTCCGTCCATCGCCGAGCGGCCGAATACCGGCCATGACCTGCGGTTTCCCGTCCTCCCGGTAGGGGAACGGATCAGGTAGCGCCGGACCCGCCGGCGGAGCTTGGGAGGCACCCATGTACATCGGCGTCGGCACCCTCATCCTGATCATCATCCTCGTGCTCATCCTCACGTAGGGCGAGGGACATGAGCCCGAAGACCGCGTTCTTCTTCTACCTGGCTGCTTTCGTCTGCTTCCTCATCTCGGCCGCTGGCGAGGGGTGGAAGTTCGGCATGCGGGGCCGCCGCGGGCTGGCTCCGAGCATCGCCCTCCTGCCCCTGGGATTGGCACTGTTCGTGATCCCCACCCTCTACGACACCTTCAAGGCGGCCTGGCCCTAGAACTTCTCTATGTCTTGAGGCACTCCAGACCCGGGTAGCGTGGGGGTAGCGAACCCCCGACACACCCGATGGTCCGTTGGAGGCCCAGTGCCCGTCCCGGCAACCCGCCGAACTGGTGACAGAAAGCACCCGCGGCGGGCGCCCGGCGTCACCGGTTCGGCGCTCGTACGTCGATGAGCGACCTGTTGGAGCGCCTCCGGGCCCGAGGCTGGCGGCTCACCCCCCAGCGGCGGGTGGTGGCCGAGGTGCTGCACGGCGACCACGTCCATTTCAGCGCCGAGGTGGTGCACGGCCTGGCCCAGCAGCGTCTGCCCGAGATCAGCCTGGCCACCGTCTACAACACCCTCAACGAGCTGGTGGCGCTGGGCGAGGTCCAGGAGGTCACCGCCGGCGAGGGCCCGAAGCGCTACGACCCCAAGGTCGGCGAGCGCCACCACCACCTCGTCTGCGTCCGGTGCAACGAGCTGCTCGACGTGGTGCCCGACGGCGAGGACCAGCTGGGACTGTCCGCCCCCGAGCAGCACGGCTACCAGATCGTCGACGTGAAGCTGCTGTTCCGCGGCATCTGCCCGACCTGCCGCGCCGTCACCGCCTAGTGGGGGCCATCGCCGCCGTCGACCCGGTGGAGGCGCGTCGGGCCGTCGCCGCCATGGGGGCGCGGGTGTCGGCCCTGGTGCGCTGCATCAACCACCCCGACCGGCCTGCCCTCGGCACCTGGAGCACCACCGACGTGGCCGTGCACCTGTCCCACGGAGTCGACCTCATCACGTCGCTGGCGCGGGGCTCGTCGGCCATGTCCGACTCCATCTGGGATCTCACCAAGCTGACGGGGATGCTGGTGGCGGGGGAGTCCGAGCGCGACCTGGGCGCCATCGCGACACGGATCGACGCCAGCGTGGCCGCCCTCCTCGGCGTCCTCCGGGAAACCACCGGCGACCCCGTGCGGCAATGGGTGGTGGAGGGTGTCGAGTTCCCGATGTCGACCCTCGCCTGCCACGCCCTAAACGAGCTGGTCGTGCACGGCGGCGACGTGGCGCGGGCCGACGGCGCCCCGTGGCCGGTCGAACGGGCCCACGCCGCCCTCGTCCTGCGGGGCTTCATGTTCCCCGTGCTCGGAGCGTTGGGGCGGGCCATGGTCGACGTTGACCGCGCCGCCGGTCTGACCGCCACCTACCACGTCGCCCTCCGCGGTGGAGGAGCGACCTACGTGCGCTTCGACGACGGCGACCTGACCGTCTCCGACGCCGCCCCCGGCCCCGTCGACTGCCACCTGTCGGTCGACCCGGCCGCATTCCTCCAGGTGGGATGGGGGCGCACATCGCAGTGGGGACCGATCCTCAGGGGCAAGCTCGTCGCCTACGGCCGCAAGCCGTGGCTCGGGCTCAGGTTCCGCGGCCTGATCCGCAACCCGTAGCCGGTGGTGATGCCGGCGGTCATGACGGAGTAGCGCCCGCCCCGTCCGTAGACTTTCCGGGTGTTCCAGACGTTGAGGAGCGAGGAGCTGCCCGCCGGTGAAGGGCCCGACACCCGGATCCGACGGGTCCGGGTGGGTGACACCTACGTCCTGTTGGCCCGGCTGGCCGACGGCGAGGTGGTGGCCTTCGACGGCACCTGCCCCCACCAGGTCACCGAGCTCGACACCTCCACCATCGTCGATGGGCTGGTGAGCTGCCCCCGCCACCGCTACCTCTACGACCCCCGCACGGGCATGAACGTCGTTCCCGCCTGCACCGCCAAGCGGGAGAACCTCTGGAAGCTGCGGCCCGGGTACCTCCCGTGCTTCGCGGTGGAGGAGCGCGACGGCTGGATCCACGTCGACCCGTTCCCCCAGCCGGCGCCGGCCGAGTACGACCCCACCCTCGAGGTCCGTCCCTTCCGGCCCCGTCCCGGCGATGAGGAGGCCGACGCCGTCGGGCCGGACGTCATGATCCCCGGCCCCCCGCCCCTCGACATGCCCACCGAGCGATCGCTCAAGGTCCTCGACGTGGCCGCCGACTCCACCTTCGACCTCCGCCTCCCCATCCCCGCGGGCGAGCGTCAGGCGTGGCGGATGGAGATGGTGGGGCGGGCCCTGACCGTCGTCGACGAGGAGTACGAGCCCGGCGACGCACCCCACCAGCTGGTCCGGCTGGCGGCTCAATCGTCGGGCGCGTCGACCCTCTGCTTCACTTATGCCTACCCCGATCGACCGCTTCCGGCCGCGGTTCGCACCTACATCGTCCGGGTCGTGCCAAATTCCCCGGCGAAGAGCTTGGAGCGGCGCACCGGAGAGGCCTAGATTGATCGGGTTCTCGTTGAACGGATATAGCCACTTCGTCATCGGCGTGAAACCCGCCGGAAAGGAGCCTCGATGGGCTCGATGTCGGACGCAGTCGCCGCAGCACGATCCAAGAAGGGCCTGGAGGCGCCTGCACCCAGATCAGCACCGGAGAGCAGCGGGGGGCCGCCTGCCGAGGACTCGGGTGGCGGTGGTGGAGGCAGCAACCCCCTCGACCTCCTCAGCGGCCTGCCGGGCATCGGCGCCCTCACGGGCAAGCTCAACCTGGGCGCCCTCAACCTGGAGAGCGTCGTCCCGATGATGCAGCAGGCCCAGGCCATGGCCGGCCCCATGATCGCCCAGGGCATGGAGATGGCCAAGCCCCTGCTCGCCCAGGGCATGGAGATGGCCAAACCCCTCCTCGGCCAGGCCACCGGCCTGCTCGGCGGGGCCGGTGGCCTCGAAGGCGGCATCGGCCTCATCAACAAGGCTGCGGGCATGGTGAAGCCTCTGCTCGACGAGAGCTCGGGCGCGATCAACACCCTGATGGGCGGGGGGCTGGGCGGAGCCACCGACCTGTTCAACCAGCTGGCGGCCATGGCCAAGCCCCTGATGGAGTCGGGCATGGGCCTGGTCAGCGGTGGCGGCGGCGCCGACCTGCTGGGCAAGGCCACGGGCATGGCCAAGCCGCTGCTCGACCAGGCCTCCGGCCTGCTCGGCGGTGGCGGCCTCTCCGGCCTGGCCGGCAACCTCGACCTCGGCAGCGCCACCGCGCTGCTGGGCCAGGCCGGGGAGCTGGTCAAGCCCTACCTCGACCAGGTCATGGGCCTGGTCAGCGGCCTCACCGGCGGTGCCGGCGGAGGCAACCTGATGGACACGGCCATGGGGGCCCTCGGCAAGCTCAAGGGCTGACCCGAAAACCCTGCCCTCCACGCGCCTCGATCCGGCCATCCTCACCCGGGGGTGGCCGGATCGTTCGCGTCCGACGACAGTGAGCTGTCAGCCGATGGGGAGGGCGGCGGCCAGCTTGTGGGCGCCGTTGTCGGCGGCCCGCTCCACCCGGTGGGCGGCAGTGGCCGTCGCCTTCTCCACCTCGTGGAGAGCGTGGCCCAGCGCGGCCGAGGTCTTCTGCGACCGCCGGCCCACGCTGCGGGACACCTTGGTCGTGGCCCGGCGGGCCCTCCAGCCCAACGACGGCCGGCCCTCGGTGTCGGTCGCGGCCAGCACCAGCCCGCCCAGCATGGACAGGTTCTTCAGGAAGGCGATGCGCTGGACCTTGCGGCGGCCGGGCTCGTGCTCCTCCCAGAACCGGTGACCGGCGAGGGTGGTGGGCACCAGGGAGGCGGCCAGGGCCGCGGCCGAGATCCGGGGCAGCCGGCCCATGGCCAGCATCGAGGCGGCCCCTACCTGGACGGCGCCGTTGATCCGCACCAGGGTCACCGGGTCCTCGGGCAGGTGGAGGGCCTGGGCGATCGGCTCCGCCACCTTCTCCGCCTGAGCGACCTTCGTCTGCGGGCGCTTGATCTGATCGATGCCGCCGGAGACGAACATGGCGGCCATCATCGGACGTGCGAGTCTGCGGGTAACTGCCATGCCTCTGACCTACCCAATCCGCCCGTCCCCGACGCTGTCGGGCGCGGATACCGGCGCGGCCCGCGCCACCGCCCGCCGGGCCAATCGGGACGGTCGATTAGGAGGCGCTAACAACCTCGGTTCGGCGCGCCAAAGACAGACCATGATGGGGGAGAATCGTCGTCGCATGAGCGGTGCGATCGATCGAGGCCGCGGCTCGTTCGGGCTCCAGGCGTGGGTCGATGCCTACGCCACCCTGTCGGCCGCCGATCAGGAGCAGCCCCTCGACCGCGACGACCTGGAGCGGCTGGCGGTGGCGGCCTACCTGGTCGGTCACGACGCCGAGTGCGCCGGGGCCTGGGAGCGGGCCCATCACCAGTGCCTGCGGTCGGGCGACCCGGCCCGGGCCGCCCGTTGCGCCTTCTGGCTCGGGATGGGCCTCATGATGCGGGGCGAGATGGCCCGGGGCGGCGGCTGGCTGGGCCGGGCCCAGAGCCTGATCGACGACCGCCACCTCGACTGCGCCGAGCGGGGCTACCTGCTGGTCCCGGCCGGCCTGCACGCCATGGGCGAGGGGCACGCGGCCGCGGCCCACGCCACGTTCGGCCAGGTCGTCAAGATCGGCGAGCGGTTCGCCGAACCGGACCTGACCACGTTCGGCCGCCTCGGCTGCGGCCAGGCCCTGATCGCCCTGGGGGAGTGCGCCGAGGGGGCGGCGTCGCTCGACCAGGCCATGGTGGCAGTGACGGCGGGCGAGGTGTCTCCCGTGGTGGCGGGCATCACCTACTGCGCCACCATCATCGCCTGCCAGGACATCTTCGACTTCCGTCGGGCCCAGGAGTGGACCGCCGCCTTGACCGACTGGTGCGGCTCCCAGCCCGGCCTCGTCCCCTACCGGGGTCAGTGCCTCGTGCACCGGGCCGAGATCAGGCAGCTGCACGGGGAGTGGCCGGAGGCGCTGGAGGAGGCCCGGTTGGCGGGGGAGCGGCTGGCCGGGCAACCGGCGGCGGGGGCGGCGTCGTACCGGCAGGGCGAGCTGCACCGGCTGCGGGGCGACTTCGCCGAGGCGGAGGAGGCGTACCGGGCGGCCAGCCAGTGGGGCCGGGAACCCCAGCCCGGCCTGGCCCTGCTGCGGCTGGCCCAGGGCCAGTTGGAGGCGGCCACCGGCGCCATCCGGCGGGTGATCGCCGACGCCCAGGACCGGGTGAGCCGGTCCAAGCTCCTCGCCGCCTACGTCGAGATCATGCTCGCCGCCGGCGACGTGGCCTCGGCCCGGGTCGGCGCCGACGAGCTGGCGGGCATCGCCGACGACGTCGACGCGCCCTATCTGTCGGCCGTATCGGCCCAGGCCACAGGGGCCGTCCTCCTGGCCGAGGGTGACGCCCGCACCGCCTGCGACGCGCTGCGCCGGTCCGTGTCGACCTGGCGGGACACCGACGCTCCCTACGAGACGGCCCGGGTTCGAGTCCTGATCGGCCTCGCCTGCCGGGCGTTGGGCGACGAGGACACGGCCGCCATGGAGCTCGGCGCGGCCGGGGCGACGTTCGGCCGGTTGGGCGCCCTGCCGGACCTGGCCCGGGCGCAGTCGCTCTCCCGGACGGCCACGCCCGAGGCCGCGCCCGCGCCCGGCGGCCTGACCGCCCGCGAGCTGCAGGTTCTCCGCCTGGTGGCCACCGGCGCCACCAATCGGTCGATCGCGGCTGACCTCTATCTCAGTGAGAAGACGGTGGCCCGCCACGTGGCCAACATCTTCCTCAAGCTGCGCTTGTCGTCGCGCTCGGCGGCCACCGCCTACGCCTACGAGCACGGCCTGGTGTAACCCGCCCCTACACAGAACCATGCACGGCCCGCCGGCGCCGAAATGCACGTTCCGGTCGATGCCGGGCGGGCCCCGGACGCTCACCATGGGCGCATGACGAATCCGCCCACCACCATCCCCAGCAACCCCCACCCCATCCGCCGCCGGAGCCGCGTGGCCCGGACCGGGGCCGCGGTGGCGCTCGTCGCCGCCCTCGGCGCCGGGGCCGTCTCCTTCGGCATCGGGACGAGCCCCGGCCCGTCTCCTCAGGCCGGCTTCGGCACCAGCCCCGGCGCCTCGCGGCACTTCGGCATCAGCACCAGCCCCGGCGGCGCCGCGTCCTTCGGCATCGGCACCAGCCCCGGTGCGACCAAGCACTTCGGCTTCAGCACCAGCCCCGGCCGCACGCCGGCAGCCGGAAATTTCACGTATTTCCTCTGACCGTGGGGGCTCTACCCACCATCGACTCAGCAAGGGAGGTGCACGCCATGACCCAGATCATTCGCAGCTTCAAGCACGTTCGCTACGCAGTTGGTTCGCTGACCGCGGTTCTGTTCGCCGCATGCGTCGGCGGTTCCTGAGCTTCCCCCCCCGGCAGGGTCCGGCGAGCCTCTCGGCCTGACGCCACCGGGCGCCCCTTCGAGAGGTCGCCGGCCCCTGCGCAATCCCGTCCCACTCGCATTCCCGCATCCACGCCTGAGGAGCGTCATATGTTCGAGACCGGAATTCGCCAGGTACGGATGGCGATCTCGATGGTCTGGGGTCGACCGATCAACCCCGGCAACGTCGAACGCCTCATCGAGGACGCGCTGGAGACCCTGGCCGCATTCGGCGCTCCCGGCGACGACGTGCAACAGCTGCTGGACGGCCCCTTCGCCGACCCCGAGGCCCGCCTCGACTTCCAGACCCGGGCCCTGCGGCGGACGGCCAAGCGCCTGGCCCGGGTGTCGCCCTTCTACGGCGGGATGCTCACCGGCTCCGGCATCCGCCCCGAACGGCTCACTCCGGACGACATGCCCCGCCTGCCCACCACCCTCAAGCGGGACCTGGTCAACCGGCAGTCCGACTTCCTCGCCCGCGACAGCCGCCCCTACCTCAGCACCCGCACCACCGGCACCACCGGTCAACCGGCCGAGGTGTGGCTGTCCCGCTACGAGATCGAGCTGTGGCCGGCCGTCGCCGCCCTGTCCGGGCTGCTGCGGGGCGAGATCGGGCCCGACGACTGCATGCAGGTCAACATCAGCTCCCGGGCCACCGCCGCCGTCCAGCAGAACCTCACCGTGTGCCGGCTGGTGGGTGCACGTTCCCGGATGCTCGGCGTCGTCCCCGTCGACGAGAGCCTCGACAGCCTCCTCCATGGCGGTCACGACGCCCCGACGCTCCTCGCCACCTACCCCAGCTACCTGGCCCAGCTGGTCGTCGCCGCCCGCCGCCGGGGCATGGGGCCGGACGACTTCCGGCTGCGACGCATCGACTGCGGGGGAGAGGTCCTCTCGTCGGCCCTGGCCACCGCCGCCACCGAGACCTTCGGACCGAAGCTGGTGAACGACACCTTCGGGATGACGGAGGTCCTCCCGGTGAGCGGTCGGGTCTGCGAGCAGGGCCACCTCCACCACGATCTCAACACCGGCTTCGTCGAGGTGATCGACCTGGACACGGGCGAGCCGGCGGCGCCGGGGGAGCTGGGCACCGTCGTCATCACCCCCTACTTCCCCTACCGGGAGTGCATGCCCGTGTTCCGCTACGACACGCGCGACGTCGTCCGCCGCCTTCCCGACGAGCCGCTCACCTGCGACCTGGCCGGCGTGCCCGGGACCTCCCGCATCCTGGGCAAGGCCGACCATCTGCTGCGCCTGGGCGAGCGGGTGGTGACGGTGCGGGACCTGGTCGAGGTCGTCGAGGGCCTGCCCGCCCATCCGTGGCCGGCCCGCTTCGGCGCCCACCTCGAGGGCGACCAGCTCCGCCTACACGTGTCCCCGTCCGACCTGGTGGGCGTCACCGCGGCCGACGTCCGCCGTCGCTTCGCCGCCCGAGGACTCCTCGACCTCGACGTCGCCTGCGTCGCCGACGAGCGCCAAGGGGTCCGGCTGCGCCCGCTGCGGGCCGACCTCCTCGAGACCACCTTCGCCGGGAGGAGCTGACGTGCTGCCCCAGACCCTCTTCCAGGCCGCGGTGGTCACCGCGGGCTCGCTCGGTACCGCCCTGGCCGCCCTCCTCTACTACCGCCGGGTGCGCCTCGAACGCCCCGCCATCGGCACGTTCAACTCCCGCGACCTGGTCGTTCTCTCGTTCTTCATCGTGTTGCTGCCGATCCTCTATCTGGCCCTGCCCCAGACGGTGCTCACCGGCTTCCTCGTCCTGACGTTCTCGTCGGCCCTGGGCATCGGGCTGCGGCCCCTCCTCGCCGCCCGCTACCGCCGGCTGCTCATCCCCGCCCTCATCGGCGGCGAGATCGTGGTGACGTACTCCCTGCTGGGCACGTCCCGGGGCCTCCAGCTCTACTGGGTGCTCACCAGCACGATCATGCTGCTGGCGGCCATGAGCGTGTCCAACCTCTATGTCCAGGGCGGGCTGCGCCTCCGCCAGGTGGCGTGGTTCGCGATGTTCCTGGCCGTCTACGACGCCTTCTTCAGCGTGGTCATCCCCCTGACGCCGCAGCTGGCGCAGGCGTTCGAGGGCCGGCCCCTCAACGCCTCCATCGGGTGGGCCAGCGGTCGCTACAGCGCCAACATCGGCCTCGGCGACCTGTTGGTCTACGGCCTCTTCGCCGTCGCCGCCTACAAGGCCTTCGGACGGCGGGGCGCCCGCTCGGCGTTGCTCACGATCCTCGTCTTCGGAGCCCTGGCCCCCAGCTTCGCCCCCTTCGTGATCTCCCAGTTCGACCAGGGCACCACCGGCATCGTCGTGCCCGCCCAGGTCTTCTTCGGCCCCGCCGCCTTCGGGGTGACGGCGCTGTTGCACCGGCGGTCGGGGTCGCCGCGCGCGGGGCAGTCCGAGGCTCCCGCCGGCGCCGGCGCGGCGCCGGTCCCGTCCCTGGTCGCGGCCGGATAGGAGGTCCAGATGCGCAAGACGATCGGAGTGCTGGTGGTGACGGCGGTCCTTCTCACCGGCTGCGGCGGCGGCGCCGGCGGGGGGGCCGCCGTCTCGGCCGACGCCATCCGGATGGATCACCTGGCGTTCGCCCCTTCCTCCCGGACGATCCCCGCCGGCACCCGCCTGGAGTTCGTCAACACCGGCAGCCGGGCCCTCCACGTGCTCGTGGCCGGCCACGACGCCCAGCCCCGGTCCCAGGCCGGCGCCCCCTCCTTCGGCGGCGCCTCCGGGCACCGGTCCGAAGTGGGGGAGCGGTGGCGGACCCCGTCGTGGACCACCCCCGGCACCTACACCGTCACCTGCACCCTCCACCCCTCCATGAACCTCACCGTGACCGTGGCCGGCTGATCGCCCGGGACCGGTCTCGACCAGTCCCACGCAGGTCACGAGCCCTGCCGGTCACATCCTCGGGCCCGATGTCGTCATACTCCTGACGGGACACACCGGGGTCGATGCGACCCACGACACGAGGAGTGCCATGACCGAATCTTCGACCGGCTCTTCCACCCAGGGCATCAAGACCGTGCTGCATCCCGTGACCGACCTGGCCGCGGCCAAGCCGGTCTACGTCGCTCTCCTCGGCGTGCAGCCGCAGGCCGACGAGTCCTACTACGTCGGCTTCGAGGCCGCCGGCCAGCACATCGGGTTGGTGCCGGGCGGTGGACCGCAGGCCATGACCTCGCCCGTGGCCTACTGGCACGTGTCGGATATCGAGGCCAAGCTGGCCGAGGTGACCGCCGCCGGTGCCACCGTGAAGGAGCCGGCGCACGACGTCGGTGGCGGCCGCCTGGTGGCCACCTTCACCGACCCCGACGGCAACGTCCTCGGGCTGCTCCAGGACCGGTGAGCGCCGGCCCCGCCCACCAGACGTGCTCCTCGAAGCTGGTTAGATCGAGCCGGGCGACGCCGACGGAGACCGCGACGGCGGCCCCGCCAACAGATGGAGACACGATGAGCATGGCCACGAGGACGGACACGCAGTCGCCGGCGCTGCACGTGGCCGACCGCCACGACCTGATCCGCGTGCAGGGCGCCCGCGTGAACAACCTCAGGGACGTCAGCGTCGAGCTCCCGAAGCGCCGGCTGACGGTGTTCACGGGCGTCTCCGGCTCGGGCAAGAGCTCGCTGGTGTTCAGCACCATCGCCGCCGAGTCGCAGCGGATGATCAACGAGACCTACAGCGCCTTCGTGCAGGGCTTCATGCCGACCCTGGCCCGGCCCGAGGTCGACGTCCTCGACGGCCTGACGACCGCGATCATCGTCGACCAGCAGCGGATGGGTGCCGACGTCCGCTCCACCGTCGGCACCGCCACCGACGCCAACGCCATGCTGCGCATCCTCTTCAGCCGGCTCGGTCGGCCGCACATCGGCTCGCCTCAGGCGTTCTCGTTCAACGTCGCGTCCATCTCGGGCGCGGGGGCGGTCACCATCGAGCGTGGCGGCACCACCATGAAGGAGCGGCGCACCTTCAGCATCACCGGCGGCATGTGTCCCCGCTGCGAAGGCCGCGGCGCCGTCAACGACATCGACCTCACCGCGCTGTACGACGACAGCAAGTCGCTCAACGGGGGGGCGCTCACCATCCCCGGCTACAGCATGGAGGGCTGGTACGGCCGGATCTTCGGCGGGTGCGGCTTCTTCGACCCGGACAAGGCGATCAAGAAGTTCACCAAGAAGGAACTGCACGACCTCCTCTACAAGGAGCCGACCAAGATCAAGGTCGACGGCATCAACCTCACCTACGAGGGGCTGATCCCGAAGATCCAGAAGTCGATCCTTTCCAAGGACGTCGACGCCATGCAGCCGCACATCCGCGCCTTCGTGGAGCGCGCCGTCACCTTCGCCACCTGCCCCGAGTGCGGGGGCACCCGGCTGAGCCCGGCGGCCCGGTCGTCGAAGATCAAGGGCAAGAACATCGCCGACGCCTGCGCCATGCAGATCAGCGACCTGGCCGACTGGGTCCGTGGTCTCGACGAGCCGTCGGTGGCGCCGCTCCTGGCCGCGCTGGGGGAGACCCTCGACTCGTTCGTGGAGATCGGGCTGGGCTACCTCTCCCTCGACCGGCCCTCCGGCACGCTCTCGGGCGGCGAGGCCCAGCGCACCAAGATGATCCGCCACCTCGGCTCCTCGCTCACCGACGTCACCTACGTCTTCGACGAGCCCACCACGGGCCTGCACCCCCATGACATCCAGCGCATGAACGACCTGCTGCTGCGGCTGCGGGACAAGGGCAACACGGTGCTCGTCGTGGAACACAAGCCGGAGACGATCTCGATCGCCGACCACGTCGTCGACCTCGGTCCCGGCGCCGGTGCCGCGGGCGGCACCATCTGCTACGAGGGCACCGTGGAGGGGCTGCGGGCCAGTGACACCATCACCGGCCGCCACCTCGGCGACCGGGCCGCCCTCAAGGAGACGGTGCGGACGCCGTCGGGGGTACTGGAGGTACGCGGCGCCAGCGCCCACAACCTGCAGGATGTCGACGTCGACATCCCGCTCGGCGTGCTGGTCGTCGTCACCGGGGTGGCGGGCTCGGGCAAGAGCTCGCTGATCCACGGTTCGGTGTCCGGGCGGGACGGAGTGGTGGCGGTCGACCAGACCCCGATCCGCGGCTCGCGACGGAGCAACCCGGCGACCTACACCGGGCTGCTCGACCCGATCCGCAAGGCGTTCGCCAAGGCCAACGGCGTGAAGCCGGCGCTGTTCAGCTCCAACTCCGAGGGCGCCTGCCCCAACTGCAACGGCGCCGGCGTCATCTACACCGACCTGGCGATGATGGCCGGCGTCGCCACCACCTGCGAGGAGTGCGAGGGGAAGCGGTACCAGGCATCGGTGCTGGAGTACCACCTCGGCGGCCGCGATATCAGCGAGGTGCTGGCGATGTCGGTGACCGAGGCCGAGGGGTTCTTCGGCGCCGGCGAGGCGCGCACGCCGGCCGCGCACGCCATCCTCAACCGGCTCGCCGACGTCGGGCTCGGCTACCTCAGCCTCGGCCAGCCCCTCACCACGCTCTCCGGCGGCGAGCGGCAGCGGCTCAAGCTTGCCACCCACATGGCCGAGAAGGGCGAGGTCTACGTCCTCGACGAGCCGACCAGCGGGCTCCACCTCGCCGACGTCGAGCAGTTGCTCGGCCTGCTCGACCGGCTGGTCGACTCGGGCAAGTCCGTCATCGTCATCGCCCACCACCAGGCGGTCATGGCCCACGGCGACTGGATCATCGACCTCGGCCCCGGCGCCGGCCACGACGGCGGCCGGATCGTCTTCGAGGGCACACCCGCCGACCTTGTCGCCGACCGCTCCACCCTTACCGGCGAGCACCTGGCGGCCTACGTCGGCACCTGATCGAAGCCTGAGCCAGGTCAGATCAGGCGAGGCGCTCGAGGAAGGCGGTGGCGGCGGCACGGCCGTTCTCGTACAGGCGGAGCCGGGCGCGGTTGTCGACATCGAACTGGGTGGCGGGGACGTCCGACGTGTCGACCTGGATGGTCCGCCGGCCGGCGGTGTCGGCACCGAGCGACGAGCGCCACCAGTCGCCGGTCATCGTCGCCAGGCAACGGATTCCCAGGCGCACCGCGGAGTGCACCGGCTGGTCCCGACCATGGGGCGGCGAGGTGCTGACCTTGACGCCCCACGTCGGCCAGCGCGCCGGCTGGCCGTCGGTGCGGTCGAACACGGTGATGGGGTAGTTGGACAGGAGGCCGCCGTCGACCAGGGTGGCGACGCCGTGGTCGGTCTCCAGGTTGACGGGACGAAAGAAGAAAGGGATCGACATGGACGCCCGCACCGCGTCGGCGATCGGTTGCTCGTCGGCGGGGAGCCCGTAGAGCGAGTAGTCCCACGGGAGGCGGACCAGCACCTGGTGGGTGAGGTCGGCCACGTGGATGACGAGCGAGTACCGCTGATGCTCGGCCAGCGAAGACCCGGGGTGGTCATCGATGCGCAGGTCGGCGAAGGTCCTGACCCCGACGGCCTCCAGGGCAGGACAGAGGAACTCGTAGAGGTAGTCCCCCGAGTGCAGGCCGCCCCGGCGCACGAGGTCGATCGCGCCCGATACCGGACCCGCGACTCGGCCGGGCCACCGCCAGGCCAGAAACCGGGAGTTGTCCACGCGCAGCGACACGTCGAGCAGCCCGCCCAGGTCGCGGCCGGCCTTCTGGTAGGCGGCGATCCCGGCGGCGATGATGGCGCCGCCGCTGGTGCCGGCCACCCGGGGGAAGGTGTAGCCGGCCTCGGCCAGGACGGTCACCGCGCCGAGAAGGGCGATGTTCTTGACGCCGCCGCCCTCGAGCACCAGATCGACCTTCTTCACTCGTGAGCTCCGGATCTCCCCACTCGTGATCGCCGAAATCTCCAACTGATCAGCCGGCGGCGCCCGGAGTGTAGGCCCTCAGAACGTAGGACCGAGGGTCGGAACGTCTAGGGGGTCCGGCCGATGAACCCGAGCAGCTTTGTCTGGACGTCGGCGTCGTCGGGGACCTCGACGCGCCGGCCGTAGTGGCCACTCTGGCGCAGAGCGTCGTCCATCGGCAGCATGCCCTCGAGCATCTCGGCGCACTTGTCGCGGTCCAGCGTCTCGTCCTGCCCGGTGGCCCGGGCGAGGTCCCAGCGGTGCATGAACACGTCGGCCGTGTAGATCATGTCGATCGCCTGCCCGAGCGGCATGGTGCCGATGTGCGGGAGGTCGTGCTCGCGCTCGGCGGTGGCAGGGTCGTCGAGCAGCGCCTGCACGGCCTCGGTCTGGCCGCGCCAGGCGCCGACCGGGTCGTTGTCGACCGACGGACCGGCGGGCAACGTGATCCCGGCCGCTCCTTGGAGGAACGCAGGGAACCACTCGACGAGGTGGCGGACGACGTCACGGGCGACCCAGCCTTCCGGTGGCGCAGGGTGGTCCCACGCCGCAGGCGCGGTGCCCTCGACCGTCGCCGTGAACTCGCTGGCGATGCGCCGGTGCTCGTCGGCCGGGCTGCCCATCACAGCTCGGCGATGAGGGCGTCGAGCTTGGCGTACCCCTCCTCGACACCGGTCTCCATACCGCTGGCCAGCCACTGGTCGCGGCCATCGAAGCTGTCGACGAGCGACTGGGCGTGGAGCCGGGTGCGGCCCTCGCCCACGTCCTCGAACCAGAGTGTCTCGAGGGCGACGCCGTCGGGCTGGCCGTCGAAGGTGAAGGTCTGGACGATCCGGTCCTCGCCGACCTCATGGAAGGAACCGTGGAAGCCGTACTCCACCCCGTCGCGGGCGGCGACGTAGCGCCAGCGGCCGCCGGTGGTGGCGTCCCAGTCGAGGATCTTGGTGTCCATCCCGTCGGGACCGACCCAGCGGACGAACAGCGCGGGATCGGTGTGGGCCCGCATCAGCTGCGCCGGGGTGGCGTCGAAGTCACGGGATATGCGGATGATTGGCAGCTTTGGGTCGGCCTCGATCGAGACCTGGTAGCGGGCGCTGGTCGCGCTCATGACGCGGCTCCTTGCTGTGGGTGTGGGTGATGGGTTCGCTGGTCGCCCTGGATGTCGGCGAGGACGGCGTCCAGTCGCTCGTAGCGCTCCTGGGCCTGTTGGCGGTATCGCTCGATCCACTTCGTCATCAGGTCGAAGACCTCCGCTTCGAGGTGGCACGGGCGCCGCTGGGCGTCTTTGGTCTGGCTCACCAGGCCGGCGCCGGCGAGCACCTTGATGTGCTTGGACACTGCTTGGATCGAGACGTCGTAGGGCTCGGCCAGCTCGCCGACGGTGGCGTCGCCCACCGCCAGGCGGGCGACCATGTCTCGCCTGGTGTGGTCGGAGAGGGCGGCGAAGACTCGGGACAGCTGATCGTCGTCGCCCACGGACCGCTCCTTGTTCAACTGATTGGTTGAGGATGACCGTACGCCGGCGCCGTGCCATTGTCAACCCCTCGGTTGAAGAGGGGGGTGGCGGGCGCGGAGTGCTATCGCTCGTGCCAGCGGTGACGCCGAGATCCGCAACTGTTCCGTCGGGGGAGTGCGACCCGGCGGCCCAGGAAAAGAAACCTGATCGTGAGGCTCAGGGACCCATCCAGCGAGCGCCGGGGAGGGTCGGGTCGGATGTGGTCCAGAAGTTGCGGCCGCACTGGGAGAATTCCTTCAACGAGAGCGTGCCGTTGCCGTCCAGGTCGAGGCTGGCGAAGGCGCCCTCGATGTCGGTGTCGGACGCGAGTCCGTGCGACGCCAGCCAGTCGGCGTACTCGGTCTGGGTGATTCGCCCATCGGAGTCCGCGTCGATCACATCGAAGAGCACACGAATGTACGGCTCGAGGGGCCACTCGACATCCGGTCCGAGGCTGGCCAGCGCCGCGCTCGTGGCTTCGATATAGGGAATCCATTCCTCGCGGTCGACGCGCCCGTCCTGGTTGGTGTCGGCCATCGCCCCGAACTGAGTCCACATCCTCTCCAGCTCGGCGGTGAGCCTGACCACGGCCGGCGAACCCGGGTCGTCGCCGCGGAGGTCGGCGAGCCTCTTCCCCTGGCCGATATAGCTCTCAGAGGTGATGTACTCGCCTCGGTTCGAAAAGGCGATGAACGCTCGCTCGTACCGCGACATGAGAGTCTCCACCGGCGACCTCCTCTACGATTTTGTCGGCTGGGACGCTACCAAGGGTGGCGCCGCCGGTGCGCCCGTATCCGTGGATAGCCTGCTCTGGATGAGCGGGCGGCCCTTCGAGTGGATCTGTGAGATCGAGCCGCCGACCAGGCCTGACCTGATGCACGTCCGGCACCAGATCGGTGTGCTCAGCAAGGT
>JAXDMK010000076.1:0-39340 GCA_034666105.1 Actinomycetota bacterium
GGGAACCATGATCACCCTCGTCCTGGGCGGGGCCCGCTCGGGGAAGTCGGAGGTCGGCGAACGGCTGGCGGCGGCCCTCGGCCCCGACGTCACCTACGTCGCCACCGCCGTCGTCGACCCGTCCGACGACGAGTTCGCCCGGCGGATCGACAAGCACCGGGCCCGCCGGCCGCCGACGTGGACGACGGTCGAGGCCGGCCCCGACCTGCCGGCGGTGGTGGCCGCCCTCGTCGGCCCCGTCCTCGTCGACTCCCTGGGGACGTGGGTCGCCGGATGCTCCGTCGAACCCGACGCCGACGCCCTCTGCCACGCCCTCGCCCACCGGGACGGGCCGACGGTGGTCGTCTCGGAGGAGGTCGGCCTGGGTGTCCACCCGTCCACCGACGCGGGCCGGGCCTTCCGTGACGCCCTGGGGACGGTGAACCGGACCGTGGCCGACGCGGCCGACGAGGTCCTCCTCGTCGTCGCCGGCCGGATCCTCCCCCTCGCCCGCCCGTGACCGCCGGCCCCCACGTTTCGTGCACCCGTAGGGCCGTGATCCGCCCGATCCGAGCCCGGAGCACGTCCCTACCGGCGCACGAAACCGGCCCGTGATCGCCGCCCTCGCCTTCCTCACCCCCCTGGGCGGGGCCCGCGACCCTGACCGCACCACCTTCGACTGGTTCCCCGTGGTGGGCGCCCTCCTCGGTGCGGCCGTGGGGCTGGCGTGGTGGGGCGCCAACCAGCTGTGGACGCCCCTGGTGGCGGCCACCGTGGCCGTGGCCGCCGACGTCGCCCTCACCGGCGCCCTCCACGTCGACGGCCTGGCCGACACCGCCGACGGAGTCCTCCCCCACCTCGACCGAGACCGCCGGCTGGCGGTGATGGCCGAGCCCGACGTCGGCGCCTTCGGGGTGACCGCGGTCGTCCTCACCCTCGGCCTGCGCATCGCCCTGCTGGCATCCCTCCACCCGGACGTGGCCCTCACCGCGGCCCTGTGGTGCGCGTCCCGCACGCTAATGGCGGTGGTCGCCCGCTCCGTCCCCTACGCCCGCCCCGAAGGGGGACTGGCCTCCGCTTTTCTCGGCCGGTCCCCGGCCACCGTCGCCGTGATGGGAACCGCCCTGGCCGCCGCCATCGGCGTGTTCGCCACCGACGTCGGCCCCGCCCACGCCCTCCTCGCCCTGGCCGCCCTCGCCGCCGCCGGCACCGGCGTCGTCGCCCTCGCCCGCCACCGCCTGGGCGGCTTCACCGGCGACGTCCTGGGTGCGGCCGGCCTCGTGGGCGAGACGATCGGCCTCCTGGTCGCCTCGGCGCGCTGGTGACGAGCCGCCAGTGAGGGGCCGGCCCCTGGGCGCGGCCGCCGGCATCCTCCTCGACCTGGCCCTGGGCGAACCGCCGGCCCCCGTCCCCCACCCGGTCGCCCTCTTCGGCTCCCTCATGCTCGGCGTCGAACACGCCCTGTGGCGCGACCACAAAGCGGCGGGCGTGGTCCACGCCACCATCGGGGTGGCGGTGGGGGCGATCACCGGCGCCGCCGCCCGCTCCACCGCCGCCACCACCTACGTGGCCGTCGCCGGACGCCTCCTCCACCACAGCGCCGGCGACGTCGCCACCGCCCTCGACGCAGGCGACCTCGATCGGGCCCGGGCCCTGCTCCCCGCCCTGGCCGGCCGTGACGCGACGACCCTGGACGAGCCCGAGATCGCCCGGGCGGTGGTGGAGTCGGTGGCCGAGAACACCGTCGACGCCATCGTCGCCCCCGCTCTGTGGGCGGCCGTCCTGGGCGGAGCCGGCGCCCTCGGCTACCGGGCCGTCAACACCCTCGACTCCATGGTCGGCCACCGCTCCGACCGCTACCGGCGCTACGGCTGGGCCAGCGCCCGCCTCGACGACGCCGCCAACTGGCTCCCGGCCCGGGCCACCGCCGCCCTGGTGGCCACGGTGAGGCCCCGCCGGGCGGCGACGGTGTGGCACGCCGTCCGCCACGACGCCCCCCACCACCCGTCCCCCAACGCGGGCGTGGCCGAGGCCGCCTTCGCCGCCGCCCTCGGGCTCCGGCTGGGCGGCGTCAACCGCTATGGCGACCGCGTCGAGCAGCGGGCGCCTCTCGGCCCCGGCCGGCCCCCCCACCGAGGCGACATCCACCGCGCCGTCCGCCTGTCCCGCGACGTCAGCGTGGCCCTCGCCGGGGCCCTCGCGGCCTGGGGAACGGTACCGATGGGACTGACATCGGCGGACGAAGGCGACGTGGCCGCGGCTCGGGCCTGACCGCCGGCCCGCGTCGCTTTACCCGGCGAGCACCACCAGCCGGGCGATCAGCGTGCCCGGCGAACCGGGTGTCCCCGTGACCTCGATGGTCGAGCCCTCCCCGACGTCGATCAGCGCCCCCGCCGATCCGTCCGCCGACCGGTACTCGGTGTCGGCCGTGAGGGCGACCTTCGAGTAGCCGCTCACCGGCGGGTCGAGCTCCAACACCCGGGCGCTGGCGAACACGGTGAGGACCGTGGCCCGGATCGTGACCTCGCCCGGCACCGCCGTCGACCCGGTCGAGCCGGGAGTGGTCGACGGGGTGGCCGCCGGCCCGCCCGTCGTCGTGGCGGTCGTCACCGGCGGGCCGGCCACGGTGGTTGACGCCGACCGAGATGTCGACGTGGTCGTCGACGCCGGCGCCACCGTGTCCCCCGACCCGCCGCCGGAGCAGGCGCCCGCCCCGGCCAGGACGAGCACGGCCACCGCCGCCACCGCCGCCGGCACCGCCCGCGATCTCAGCCGCCCGTCGAGCACCGCCGCAGTGTACGGCCGGCCGCTACCGGCAGCCGGCGGTGATGGCGGTGACCTTGCGCTCCACCGCGGGGGTCAGCGTGTCGGCGTTCAGCTCGTCGTCGGTGAGCCCGTTGACCAGGGCCGACCCGAAGCAGCGGGCGGCGTCGGGGTCGGACCCCTCGTCGAGGGCGTCGACGGCCACGTAGCTGCGGGTGACGGCCAGGTCGAGGGCGGCGGCCGACCCGCCCGTCCCCCCCGCCGCCGTCGGTCCGGGGTCGCACGACTCCAGGTGGACCAGATCGCCGTCGCTCGACGTCCGGGCATCGGCGGTCGCCGGCGCCGCCTTCACCCAGGCGGTGAGGGCGTCGGCCAGCTCGCCCGTTTCCGTGTCGTTGTCGCCGGTGACGTCGATGCGGATGCACGTCCGCCCGCCCCGCGGGAAGACGGCGTAGGCGTCGCCGCCCCACCCGGTGGCGGCGGCCAGGGCCAGGCGGGGATCGATGCGCTCGGCCAGGACAACCATCAGCGACACCGCCCCGAAGTCGCCCTCGTCCACCGTCTCCACGCCGCCGGTGTCGGGGACGTCGACCTCGATCGGGTCGTCGCCGTCCAGGTAGGAGAACGGGTCGAACACCTGCTCCTCGGTGATGGGCGGGTCGTCGAAGGCCCCGTCGACCGACTCGCCCGCCGACTCGAGGACGGCGATGTAGGAATCCCCCAGGCCGTAGATGGCGCCGAACAGGGTGTCGAGCGCCACCGGGACGTCCTTGGTCGCGGCCAGGTACTCGTCGTAGCCGGCCTCGTTCTCGGCGTCGATGGCGTCCTGGGTGGCCTGGTCGAGGCTGTCGGTGTAGATCTGCTCGATGCGGTCGGCGTCGCCCTCCACCAGGGCGTCGAAGGCGAACGTCTCCCCGCTGGTGGGCGCCTCGTCCGACTCGTCGTAGCGGTCGAGGGCGAACACCTGGTCCTGGAGCACGTGGGTCAGCTCGTGGACCAGGGTGACGGCGAGCCCGGGCGTCACCACCGTGCCCCGCACGACGACCCGCTCCTGGGCGCTGTCGTAGTAGGCCAGAGTGCCGGTGTCGGTCAGGTCGTTGGTGGCGTCGAGCAGGCTGGTGTCGCCCGAGAGGATGCCGAGCGCCCGCATCTCCCCCTCGAACTGGGCCGCGTCGGCCTTGTCCTGTTCGCTGAGCGAGCCGGCGTCGGTGCGGGTCTCCTTGGAGTACTCCTCGGGGGTGAGGAAGTCGACGGGGACGGGATGGTCGAACTGGGCCCCCCGTTCCCGCTCCACGAAGTGGGCCAGATCGAGCACCCGGGCGTCCCACTCGGACGGCAGGTCGTCCTCCGCGCTGCGGATGATGACGGCGGTGATGCCACCGGACAGGACCAGGATGAGCGCCACCGCGGTGACCCATTCCAACAGGCGCGAACGACCGACCACCCTTACCTCCACTGTTCGCCGACCCTCAAGTATCGGCCCTCGACGGGGTGGCCCCGAACCGGCGCCCTCCTGGGCGACCCGCCGGTAGCCTTGCCCCGTGACCAAGATCGCCGACCTGCTCGCCGCCGGACGGTGCTTCTCGTTCGAGTTCTTCCCGCCCCGCACCGAGGCGGCCGAGGCCACCCTGCGCCGCACGCTCGTCGAGCTGGAGCCCCTCGGACCCTCGTTCGTGTCCTTCACCTACGGGGCCGGCGGCACCACCCGGGACAAGACCTACGAGATCGTCGTCGACGTGCTGCGCAACACCTCGATGACGCCCATGGCCCACCTGTGCTGCGCCGGCCACACCGTCGCCGAGCTGCGGTCGCTGCTGGAGGCCTACCGGGCCGACGGGGTGGAGAACATCCTCGCCCTGCGGGGCGACCCCCCCGCCGACCTCGGCCTTCCCCCCGGCGACCTCCTCCACGCGGCCGAGCTGGTGGTGCTGGTGCGGGAGATGGGGCCGTTCTCGGTGGGGGTGGCGTCACACCCCGAGGGCCACCCCGCATGCCCCGACCGGGTCGTCGACCGCCAACGGCAGGCGGAGAAGCTGGCCCAGGCCGATTTCGGCGTCACCCAGTTCTTCTTCAACGTCGGCGACTACCTGGGCCTGATCGACGACCTGGCCGCCCTCGGCGTGCACAAGCCGGTGCTGCCCGGGATCATGCCCGTCACCAACGTGGCCCAGATCGAACGCTTCGCCAAGATGTCGGGCGCCGCCTTCCCCGCCTGGCTGGCCGAACGCCTCCACGCCGTCGCCGACGATCCGGAGAAGGTGCGCCGGGTCGGCGTCGAGGTCGCCACCGAGCTGAGCCAGGCGCTGCTCGACGCGGGCGCGCCCGGGCTTCACTTCTACACGCTCAACCGCTCCCAGGCCACCACCGAGATCTGGTCCGCCCTGGGCCTCCCCGTCACCGGCCCCTCACCCCCGTCGTAAGGAATCTCGAGGTCCGACCTTTTGGAGGAAAAGCGACCGAAAATGTCGTTCTCCCTCCAAAAGCCGGCGACGGACGTACGTTTCGCTACGGGACGTCGCCGCCGAGGTAGGCGTTGCGGACGGCCTCGTCGCCCAGCAGGTCCGAGGCCGCCCCCGACTTCACGATCCGGCCCGTCTCCAGGACGTAGGCCCGGTGCGACCGGGCCAGGGCCTGGGCCGCGTTCTGCTCGACGAGGAGCACGGTCGTGCCCTGCTGGTTGATCTCGCTCACGATGGCGAAGATCTGGCTGACGAGCTTGGGCGCGAGGCCCATCGACGGCTCGTCCAGCAACAACACCTGGGGGCGGGCCATCAGCGCCCGCCCGATGGCCAGCATCTGCTGCTCGCCCCCCGACAGGGTGCCGCCCGACTGTCCCCGCCGCTCCGCCAGACGGGGCAGCAGGCCGAACACCCGGTCGAGGTCGGGACCGAGTCCCGCCTTGCGGGGCGACCCCCTCCCATACGCCCCCATCTCCAGGTTCTCCAGCACCGTCATCCCCGGGAAGATGCGCCGGCCCTCGGGCGCCTGGGAGATCCCCAGCCGCACCCGGTCGTGGGCCGGCACGGCCGAGATGTCCCGGCCGTCCAGCAGGATGCGGCCCGACGTCACCGGCCGCACGCCGGAGATGGTCTTGAGGGTGGTGGTCTTGCCCGCCCCGTTGGCGCCGATGAGGGCGACCACCTCGCCCGCCTCGACCGAGAACGACACCCCCTTCAGCGCCTCCACCATCCCGTAGTGGACGTGGAGGTCGTCGAGCTCGAGCAGCGGCGCCACCGACGCCCTCAGCCCGCTTCCGGCTCGCCCAGGTAGGCCTCGATCACCCTCGGGTCGCGCTGCACGTCGGCCGGCCGACCCTCGGCGATCTTCTCGCCGAAGTCGAGCACGCACACCCGGTCCGACGCCCCCATCACCAGGCTCATGTCGTGGTCGATGAGCACGATGGTGAGGCCCTCGTCCCGCAACCGGCGGATGAGCACCTTCACCGCCTGCTTCTCGGCCGCCCCCATGCCGGCCGCGGGCTCGTCGAGCAGGAGCACCCGGGGACGGGTGGCCACCGCCCGGGCGATCTCCAGCCGGCGCTGGTCGCCGTAGGGGAGGTTGCGGGCCCGGTCGCCGGCCCGGTGGTCGATGCCGACCAGGCGCAGCAGGCGCCGGGCCTCGTCCCGGCTCTCCCGCTCCTCCCGCCGGTGGCGGGCCAGGCCAAACAGGGCCCCGGGGACGCTGGTGCGGTGCCGGGAGTCGGCCCCTATCATCACGTTCTCCTGGGCCGTCATGTTGGGGAACAGGCGGATGTTCTGGAACGTGCGGGCCACGCCCGCCTGGGTCACCTCGTGCGGACGGTCGCCGCAGATGGTCACCCCGTCGAGGCGGATGTCGCCCGCGGTGGGATGGAAGACCCCGGTGATGCAGTTGAAGACCGTCGTCTTGCCCGCCCCGTTGGGGCCGATGAGGCCGAGGATCTCGCCCCGCTCGACAGCCACGTCGATCCCGTCCAGGGCGACCACTCCGCCGAACTCCATCCGCAGCCCGTCGAGCACGAGCACGGTGGTCGACTTCGGCCGGGTCGATGGCCCGGCGAGGGGGACGGGAGTCGCCCCCGGATAGGGACGGGGTGGTGGCGGCAGAGAGGACGCGGCGGCGGCGCCGTCGGCCGCCGCCGCGTCGGCCGGCGCCACCTCCCCGGCCACCGGCGCCTCCACCGTCCCGCCCATGCCCCCCTCGGGCGGGGCCGCGGCCAGCTCCGCCGCCCGCTGCCGGCTGGGGATCAACCCCTGGGGCCGGAAGATCATCATCACCACCAGCGCCAACCCGAAGAGCAGCACCCGGTACTCGGTGATGTTGGTGGCGTGGCCCCCGAGGATGGTGTTGAGCCCGCGGGTGAGGGTGTCGCCCGCGGCCGCGTCCCGGAGATACTCGGGCAGGAACGCCACCGCGAAGGCGCCCACGACCACTCCCGGGATCGACCCCATCCCGCCCAGGACCACCGCCGACAGGAGGATCACCGACAGGAAGAACGGGAAGTTGTCGGGGTTGATGAAGCTCACCCGGCTGGCGTAGATCCAGCCCCCCAGCCCGCCGGTCGACGCGCCGATGGCGAATGCCCACAGCTTCATCTTGAACGTGGGCACACCCATGGCCTCGGCCGCGTCCTCGTCCTCCCGGATGGCGGCCCATGCCCGTCCCACGCGCGACCGCTTCAGGCGCACGATCATCGTCACCGCCAGGCCGATGGCGACGAGGGTGAGGTAGTAGTACGGCAGCGGGTCGAGGCCGAACTTCACCCCCAGCACGGGCGTGGGGTGGGGGATGCTGGCGATGCCCCGCGACGCCCCCAGCGACTCCGAGTTCTGGGCCACGATGCGGGCGATCTCGCCGAAGCCAAGGGTGACGATGGCCAGGTAGTCGCCCCGCAGCCGCAGGGTGGGCGCGCCCAGGATCACGCCCGCCACCGACGCCAGCAGCACCGCCACCACCAACGCCTCCCACGCCGACCATCCGGCCGACGTCGTCAGCTTGGCCGTGGTGTAGGCGCCGACGGCGTAGAAGGCCACGTAGCCCAGGTCGAGCAGCCCGGCCTGGCCCACCACCACGTTGAGGCCGAGGGCGAGGAGGACGAACACCGCCACCGGGTAGAAGAGCACGCTCTGCCAGGCGGTCGAGATCCCGAGGGGGGCGAGCACCGCCCCCAGGACGGCGAGGGCGAGCACCGCCGCCCGCACCGGCCGCCCCTGCCGGTCCCACCACCGGGCCACCGGCGCCACCAGCGCCGGCAGTGCCGGCCGCCCCGGCCGCCGCCTCATGCCCGGGCCCGCCCCAGGCTCTCGCCCAGCAGGCCGGTGGGACGGAACAGGAGCACCAGCACGAGGACGGTGAAGGCGAACACGTCCTTCCACTCGCCCCCGAGGACGGTGGAGCCCCAGTTCTCCATGAGGCCCAGGAGCAGCCCGCCCAGCAGAGCCCCCCGGATGTTGCCGATCCCGCCCAGCACGGCCGCGGTGAACGCCTTGATCCCGGGGAGGAACCCGATGTCGAAGCGGGCCGCCTCAAAGAAGATGCCGAACAGGGTGCCGGCGGCCCCGGCCAGGATGCCGCCGAGCAGGAACGTCAGCACCACCACCCGGTTGATGTCGACGCCCATCATCGCCGCCGTCTCCGCGTCCTGGGCCGCGGCCCGGATGCCCCGTCCCAGGCGGGACTTGGCCACGAAGCGCTCCAGCGCCACCATGAGCACCACCGCCGACACCAGCACCAGCACCTTATCGGTGCGGATGTCGGCCCCCCCGATCGATGCCAGCTGCCGCTTCTCCAGGATCCGGGGGAACCCGAGGATCTCCCGGCCGTAGCGCACCGCGAACAGCTCCTGCAGGAACAACGACATCCCGATGGCGGTGATGAGGGCGGCCAGGCGGGGGGCGTTGCGCCGGCGGAGGGGTCGGTAGGCGACCCGTTCCATGACCACGGCCGTCAATCCCGACACGGTCATGGCCACCAGCATCACGACCAGCAGGGTGACCACCAGGGCCAGGCCCGTCCGGGAGGGGTCGCCCGTCTCGATGCCCAGGCCGTGCATGGCGAAGAGGCTGGCGAACACCCCGATCATGAAGACCTCGGAGTGGGCGAAGTTGATGAGGCGCAACACCCCGTAGACGAGGGTGTAGCCGAGGGCGATGAGGGCGTAGATCGACCCGAGGGTCAGGCCGTCGACCGTCTGGGGCCAGAACTGGTCCCGGAGGCAGTGGAAGCAGGTATCGATGTCAGGCCTTGGGCCCGGGTCGGCGGGGAGTCCGGATGGCCTACCCGGGCTACGTGAGCAGATCCTGGACGGTGCCGAGGACCTTGGGCTTGCCCGCCTGGTACTCGTAGACGAACACGTCCCCGGCCTTGATGTTGCCGTTGTCCTGGAACTCGATGGTCTTGCCCGCCCCCTCGTAGGGAGCCAGGTGCTCGACGTAGTCGAGGAGGGCCTGCCGGGTGGTGTTGCCCGCCTTCATACCGGCGATGAGGATGTTGGCCGCGTCGTACCCCTCGGTGGAGTAGGTGGCGGGCGGGGTCTTCCACTTGGCCTGGTAGGCCTTGGCGAACTCGCCCAGCTTGCCGGGGGTGTCCTCGGTGGCCAGCTTGCAGGCGCACGTGACCTGGACGCCCTCGGCCGCGGGTGCGCCCGCCGACGCCACGAAGCCGACGTCGAGCGACCCGTCGCCGCTCAGGAAGCGGGCGCTGACCTGACCGTCGGTGAGCTGCTTCTTGAGCCGTCCCGCCTCCGAGTAGTAGCCGCCGTAGAAGATCATGTCGGGCGGCGGGGCCAGGGCCCGGATCTGGTTGACGACGGCCGAGTAGTCCTGCGACTTGGGGTCGATGGTCTCGTTGAGGACGGTGGAGACGCCGGCCTTCTCCAGTAAACCCCGGGTGCCGTCGGCCAGGGCCTTGCCGTACTCGGCGTTGTCGTTGACGTAGGCCGCGGTGTGGACGTTGAGCTTCTTGGTCACGTAGTCGGTGACGCCCTGGCCCTGGACGTCGTCATCGGGGACCAGGCGGTGGAAGACGGTCTGGTCGGGGAGCGTGGTGGGCAGGGCGGTGGCGGTGGCCGACGCGCTCACCATCACCAGCCCCGCCGCCTGCAGGGACTCCATCACCGCCCGGGTCTCGCCCGAGAAGGTGGGACCGACGACGCCCCGGATCGACGCGTCGTTGATGAACCGGTCCTTGGCCGTGGTGGCCTGGTCGGGCGCGCCCTGGGTGTCGAAGGGGACGAGCTCGAACTTCACATCGCCGCCGGCGGCGTTGGCCTGGTCGACCGCGATCTCGGCGCCGTAGCGGATGTTGATGCCGAGGTTGGCGTTGGGGCCGGTGAGGGGGCCGACGAAGGCCAGCTTGTAGGTCTGCTGGCTGGACGCTGCCCCTCCCCCGCCGTCGTCGCTGCTGCCGCAGGCGGCCAACACGAGCGCGGCCACCGACAGCGCCGCTACAACCCTCCAGGTCCCAGCCCGGGTCACACGTGACATGACACACACTCCTTTGGAGGATGCGAGAGTGACGCGGACCTTACCCCCCCGTCGGTTCGCGTACCCGGGTGGTGTACATATGGATAGGTGCGCGAGAACGACATCGAAGAGGCGGCGCAGAACATCCGCATCCTCGTGCGCGAGGAACTCGAGACGGGGCACCGGTTGGCCGGCCATCGCCAGCCTGTCGCCGGCTGCCCGGTGTGCGAGTCGCACGGGTCGACCCTGCCCCCATGGGAGTTCGACCGGGGGTAGGTAGGCTCCGAGCATGCCCGACGCGCCCGCGGTCGATCCGATGCTCCAACTCTTCGTCCGCCTCATGAACAGCCTCGACGTGCAGCTGGGGGTGACGGTGCTGGTCGGCGGGTCGTGGGTGACGGGCATCCTCATCCCGCCCCGCACGTTCACCGAGGAGTCGGGGGCGGAGTTGGTCGAGAAGGCCGGCGCCGAGGCGGAGGGGCTGCAGGTCTTCTTCCGCGAGCTCGGTCGGCACTGGTTCCCGAGTGACGCGGAGCTGGAGGCGGAGGCGGAGGCGGGCACCGGTCCGCGCCGGGAGGATCGGCCCTTCCATCTGCATCTGCGCAAGGCAAGGTTGGTCTCGACGACGGGGACGATCCCCCTCGACGGCGCCTACATGCGGATTCGCCTGGCCGACGTCGCCGGCTGGGTGATCGGCGACTTCTCCGCCACCCACCCCTTCCGGCCACCGACGCCGCCGCAGCACACCGACTCCTGACCGGAAGACCGGGACGTCGATCCCCGGCTTCATCGCCCAGCGGGCACGGCAGCTCGCCTCACTTCCGGGTCAGGACGACCTTCAGCGCACCGGTGTCCCCCGCACGCCCGAAGACGTCGTAGGCCTCCTCGAACTGGTCGAGCCCGAAATGGTGGGTGACGAACCGGCCGGCGTCGAGCTGCTCGCTCATCACGAGACGGAGCAGGGTGGGGGTCGTGTAGGTGTCGACCAGCCCCGTGGTGATGGTGACGTCGCGGATCCAGAGGTCCTCGAGATGCAGCGTCACCGGCTCGCCGTGAACGCCGATGTTGGCGATGTGGCCCCCGGGACGAGCCAGGCGGACCGCCAGCTCGAAGGTGGCGGGAAGGCCGACGGCCTCGATCGCCACGTCGGCCCCGAGGCCACCGGTCAGCTCGGCGACGATCGCTTCGGCGTCCTCACGCGAGCTGTTGACCAGGATGTCGGCGCCGAACTGCTTGGCCGCCTCCAGGCGGGTATCGGCCAGATCGATCGCCACGATGTGACTCGGGCTGAAGAGCCGGGCGCCCATGATGGCGGCCAGCCCGATCGGACCCGCGCCCACGACCGCCACCACATCGCCTGGTTGCACGCGGCCGTTGAGGACGCCCACCTCGTAGCCGGTCGGGAGGATGTCGGCCAGCATCAGGATCGTCTCGTCGGCGATGCCGGGTGGTACCTGGTAGGTGGAGGTGTCGGCGAACGGGACGCGCACGTATTCCGCCTGAGTGCCGTCGATCTTGTGGCCGAGGATCCACCCGCCCCCACCGAGGCACTGGCCGTAGCGTCCCTCTCGACAGAAGCGGCACGCGCCGCACGCCGTGATACACGAGACGAGCACCCGGTCGCCAACGTGGACCGTCTTGACGCCACCGCCGACCGCCTCGACCGTCCCCACCGCCTCGTGGCCGAGGATTCGGCCGTCCGTCACCGCCGGAACGTCACCCTTGAGGATGTGGAGATCGGTCCCGCAGATGGTGACGGCGTCGACCCGCACGATCGCGTCGGTGTCGGCCTGAATGGTGGGCGTCGGCGCGTCCTCCCAGGCCATCTGACCAGGGCCGTGGTACACGAGTGCCTTCATGGCATGCCTCCTGTGTTCAATCGAGGATGGGTTGACATCGCACCATCACCGCCCGGGTGAGCATGTCGTCGCGAGTGCCGCCTCCCAGCGCTCGGGACGCCTTCGGAAAGCGGGATAGGTACGCGTCGAGCAGGGGTGCGGTTCGCTCCCGTTCGTCGATCCCGACGACGCTCTGCGCGGTCATGTTCGTCCATCGGCCCTGGAGAAGCACCTCGACGTCGCTCGGGGCGCGGAAGTTGCGCCACCAGGTCTTGGTCTCCGGCTTGCCGACGAGGATCACGACGTCTTGTCCGACTCTGGCGTACTGCGTGGGAGTCGAGATCGTCCGGCCTGACCGGCGTCCCCGGTAGCGGATCACATCGGTCGAACCGGACAGGAGCCGGTGGAGCGGGGACCGCAGGAGAGCGGAGACGGCCCTGTTGGCGACCGACATCAAGTACCTGCCCGAGACCCGTCGGAGGGGGGGTCGATCGTGATGGCCCGGGTGGACCTGAACTGGGCGCGTGGAAGGAGCACGTCACCCGGCAGCGTGGTGGTGATCTCGTCTGCCGTTGCACCCCAGTGGCGGTGCCAGTGGGCGAGCAGATCTCGACCGGTTGCGCCCATCGTTCGCTCAGCCTCCACGATCCAATCGAACACCCCCGGGTCGATTCCCAACAGAGCCATAGGTCCCGATCGAAGCGCCATTGGTCCGGCGGTGGGTTCGGCGGTGGTGGCGGTGGACACGGCCCCGCGACTGGAGTCGTTGCCGGCCAGATTGGGACCGGCCGCAGGAGCGGCCATCGTGAGGCCGCGCGGTTCTTGTATCAGGCGGCCCCGACCCGTCTCTCAGTTGTAGGCGAACGGGGGGACGCGATGGTCATCGCACACGGGACTGTGCCGCGCTGCCGGCTGGGGTTGCTGGCCCTGTTGCTCCTCGGGGCGGCGGCGTGCGGGGGTGCGGCGGCCACCGACGAGGCGCAGGACGTCGGCGTCTCTTCGGAGACGACGACACTCGGGGTCGATCAGCCGGCGACAACGTCGTTCGAGGTCGATGAGCCGGCGCCTTCGGTGCCGGCGGACGTCGATGAGCCGGCGCCAACGTCGCCGGCGACGTCGGCACCTCCCACCACCCGCGTCACCACGACCACGGCCGCCACCAGCCCATCGGGCTACGAGCCGCCGGTGCCACCGGTGACGGGGCCCCTGCCGACGTCCCCGCAGGCCCGGCCGACGCAGCCTTACCTGCCCCGCGGCCCGGTCGACCAGGTGTTCCCGCCAGGGACGAAGGCCTACCAGCTCCTGGCCGACGGCGACTGCGGACCGCTCCTGCGCCAGATCGAGCAGGGCGAGCCCCGGAGAGGGGAGACGGAGCGGAACCCGGCATGGACCGGCGACGTGGTGCCACTCGAGACCACGTTCCTCTACCAGGCCGCGGCCAATGCCTGCCTGGGGCGGTGGGAGGTGGCGACGACGCAGTTCGGCCAGATCGTCCTGCCGCTGACCTGCGGCTTCGTCGGCGGGGAGGCGGCGGCCGGCACCGTGTTCGCGTCGGTGGCGGAGTGCCAGGCGGTCCGGATGCCCGTCTACCGGTGGACGCAGGCACTCCTGGCCGCCCACGCCGCCGACCCCGCCTTCGTCCCGAACTTCGATCCTCCCCCGAGGCCGTAGCCGGTGGCTGCGACCACCGTGACCCACGCGCCGGCCGAGCCGGCCCCGGGCGAGGCCCCGCCCGCCGAGTCGATCCCGGTCGACCCGACGCGGTCGATGCGAAACGCGTTCCGGGGGATCGGGTCGGTCGTGGCACCGACGTCGGCCGTCACCGCCCTGCTCTACTACTTCGGCTGGACCCGGACGACCATCGAGGCCCACCTGCTCGGGCTCGACGACAGCCTGCTCGGGTACTCCACCCAGGACTACCTGCTGCGCAGCATGTCGTCGATGTTCGGGCCCCTCGTGGTGGGGCTGCTGGCGGCCCTGGCCGCACTCGGCCTGCACGCGGCGGTCGTGGCGTGGGTGCGGGACGCCGGGGGACCCGACGATCCTCGGCTGCGGCGACTCCTGGGCCGGCTCGTCCTGGCCCTCGGGGCGGTGGCCGGGGTCACCCTGGCCGTCGGCATCGCCGGCGCCCGGGTCCGCCGTCCGTCGGACGTGGTCTACGTCGCCTCGCCGATGTGCGTCACCGTGAGCATCGTCGTCGGCTGCTACGCGGCCAACATCCACCGTCGCTTCCTGGCCCGCCGGCGCCGGGACGCGGTCGCCGGGGAACTGAAGACCCTGCGGGGTGTGAGCGCGACCCTTGTCGTGCTCCTCCTGGTCCTGAGCCTGTTCTGGAACGTCTCCCACTACGCCGCCGTCCGGGGTCGCAGCCTGGCGAGCACCGTCGAGGCCCTGCTGCCGAGCCAGCCCACGGTCGTCGTCTACTCGGCCAAGCGCCTGTACCTCCAGGCGCCGGTGGTGGAGACCAGGCTGGACCAGGGCGGCGCCGACGCCGAGGCGTCGCAGTACCAGTACGCCTACACCGGCTTGAAGCTCCTGTTCCGGTCCGACCACCACTACTTCCTCCGGCCGGCGGCGCCCGGTTCCCGCGCCAACATCGTCGTCCCCGACGATCTCGACATCCGGTTGGAGTTCTACTCCGGCGGGTGACGAGCTCCCGGCAAGCTCCCAGGCGCCCGGCCGGCGACTCCCAGGCCGGTCCCCGATCATCGCGGAACTCCGGCTCCGCCGGTTCGCGAGGTAGGCATGACGTTCACAGCGGATCATGAGGGAACTCCCAGGTTGATGGGGTCTACTGGGAACATGACCATCAGCCCCCCGCCGGGCAAGGTGCTCGTCGTCGACGACGAGGAGTACATCCGCGACCTCGTGTCGTCCGCCCTCCGCATCGCCGGCTTCGAGTCGCTGGTGGCCACCGACGGGCACCGGGCCCTGTCGTCGGTGGCGGCCAACGACCCCGACCTGGTCATCCTCGACGTCGGCCTGCCCGGCGGCATCGACGGCTTCGAGGTCTGCCGCCGGCTGCGGGCCGACGGGGACGAGACCCCCGTCATCTTCCTCACCGCCCGGGACACCAACGAGGACAAGGTGTCCGGCTTCACCAAGGGCGGCGACGACTACCTGACCAAGCCCTTCAGCCTGGAGGAGCTGGTGGCCCGGGTACGGGCCGTGCTCCGCCGCAGCCAGGCCAGCCCCGACGCCGCCAACCGCCTCACCTACGCCGACCTCGACCTCGACGAGGACACCATGCGCGTGAGCCGGGCGGGACGGCCCATCCAGCTCTCCCCCACCGAGTTCAAGCTCCTGCGCTTCCTGCTCCTCAACCGGGAGCGGGTGCTGTCGAAGAGCCAGATCCTCGACCACGTGTGGCAGTACGACTTCGGCGGCAGCGGGGGGGTGGTCGAGAACTACATCTCCTACCTGCGCAAGAAGGTCGACGCCGACGGGGCGCCGCTGATCCACACCGTCCGCGGCTTCGGGTACGTGCTCCGCCGGGAGGCGTAGTCCGCCCTATGACCCGGGGCCGATGATCCGGAGGCGCCTGGTGGCGCTGATCCTGCTGGTGGTGGCCGCGGTCACCGGCATCGGAGGCGTCCTCATCGTCGACGGCATCCAGCGCCGGCTGGTGGCGGGGGTCGACCGGGAGCTCGCCAGCCGGGGCAACGCCGTCTCCCCCGGCCCCGGCCGCGACGGCGGCCACCATCCCCCACCCCGGCCCCACGACGGCGACCAGGGAAACGCTCCGTCCCCGTTCGACGTGCGCCGCTACGCCTTCGTCGAGGCCGATCAGGCCGGCACCGTCGTGAGCACCGTCACCAGCGGCCCCGAGGACGCCCCCGACCCCCTCCCCGACGTATCCGGCCTGACGGCGCCGGCGGGGCCGCTTACCGTGCCCAGCGTCAGCGGCGACCTGCGCTACCGGGTGGTCGTGCTCCGCGAGGGCGACGGCGGGAGCCTGGCCGCCGGCATCCCCCTCCGCGACGTCGAGCAGGCGGTGCGAGCCGCCCGCGACATCGTGCTGGTGGCGGGCCTGCTGGCCGTGGCCCTGGCCGGGCTGATCGTGTGGTTCATGGTGCGGCGCAGCCTGCGGCCCATCGACCAGATGATCGTCAGCGCCGAGCGCATCGCCGCCGGGGAGCTGTCGGAGCGGGCGCCGGTACCCCAGCCGGCGAGCGAGGTGGGCCACCTGGGCACCGCCCTCAACGTCATGCTCGACCGCATCGAGGAGGCGGTCGACGCCAAGACCGCGTCCGAGGCCCGCACCCGCCGGTTCGCGGCCGACGCGTCCCACGAGCTGCGCACCCCGCTCACGTCGATCCGGGGCTACGCCGAGCTCTACCGCCAGGGCGCCCGCTCGCCGGAGGAGGTGGCCCGGGCCATGGGTCGCATCGAGCACGAGGCCGTCCGCATGGGCGACCTGGTGAGCGACCTCCTCCTGCTGGCCCGCCTCGACCAGGGCCGGCCCCTCGAGCGGGACGACGTCGACCTCACCGCCCTCGTCCTCGACGCGGTGGCCGCGGCCAAGGCGGTGGAGCCCGACCGGCGGGTGCAGGTCGACGTGGGCGAGGAGCCGGTGACCGTCTCCGGCGACCCCCACCGCCTGCGCCAGGTCGTCGACAACCTGCTGGCCAACGTCCGCGACCACACCGGATCCGACACGTCGGTGTCGGTGCGCCTGGCCGCCACCGCCGCGCCCGCGGGCCGGGCCACCCTGGTGGTGGCCGACGACGGACCGGGGATGACGGCGGAGCAGGCCGCCCGCGCCTTCGACCGCTTCTGGCAGGCGGGAGGTGACAGCTCCAACCGCGCCCCTGGTCAGGATGGAAGGGGCCCGCGGGGCACGGGGCTGGGCCTGTCGATCGTGGCCGAGATCGTGGCCGCCCACGGCGGCGACATCCGCCTCGACACCTCTCCCGGCGCCGGCGCCACCTTCACCATCGCCCTGCCCGTCCGCGCCTGAGGGGATACCCTGGGGCCGTGCGCCGACGACGTTGATCCCCGCTCCATCCTGAGGCCCGCCGGCTGGGCCGGCTCGCGGTCGGGTGGGCCGCGCTCGCCGACATCATCCCGCTCTATCCGCTGTACGCGTTGCTCTTCGCCGACGCGGGACTGTCGGACGCACGGATCTCCACCCTCCTCCTGCTGTGGACGGCGGTCGGCATCGTGGCCGAGGTGCCGGCGGGCGCGCTGGCCGACCGCTTCTCCCGCCGGGCGGCCCTGGCCGTAGGAAGCCTGTTCCAGGCCGCCGCCTACGGACTGTGGACCGCCGCCCCCGGCTACAGCGCCTTCGCCGCCGGCTTCGTGCTGTGGGGCCTGGGCGGGGCCTTCGCCTCGGGGGCGCTGGAGGCCCTCGTCTACGACGGGCTGGCGGTCGTGGGCGCCGAGGCCCACTACCCCCGGATCTCCAGCCGGGTCACGGCCGTGGGCCTGCTCTGCCAGCTCCCGACCGCGGCCGCGGCCACCCTGCTCTTCGCCACCGGCGGCTACGCCGTCGTCGGCTGGGTGAGCGTGGGCTGCTGCCTGGCCGGGGCCCTCGTCGCCGCCCGCCTCCCCGAGCGCCGCCCGCCGCCGGCCCCGTCCACCGACACTGACGCCGGCGGTGCCGACGCCGGCACCGCCGACGATCCCGGCTACCTCGCCCTACTCCGGCAGGGGCTGCGGGAGGCGGCCCGGAATCCGGCGGTGCGGGTGGCGGTGGTGGCGGTGGCGGCGTTGGGTGGGCTCGACGGGATCGACGAGTACTTCCCCCTCCTCGCCCGGGACTGGGGTATCGCCGCCTCGGCCGTCCCCCTGGCGATCGTGGGCATCCCCCTCGCCGGCGCCGCGGGGGCGGCCCTGGGCGGACCCGCCAGCCGCCTGCGGCCGCGGACGCTCGCCCTCGTGATGGCCCTGGCCGTCGGGCTGTTCTGCGGAGCCGCCCTCCTCCACCGGCCGGTGGGTGTGGCCGGGGTGGCGGTGGCCTACGGCCTCTACCAGCTCGTCCTGGTCGTCGCCAACGTCCGCCTGCAGGCCCGGATCGAAGGCCCTTCCCGGGCCACGGTGACCTCGGTGGCCTCCCTCGGCACCGAGCTGAGTGCGGCGGTGCTCGTCGGCGCCTGGGCCGCCGACCGGCCCTGGCTGGTGACGGTGGTGGCGGTGGCGGTGGCGGCCGCCCTCCCCCGCCTCCTCCGGTCCGACGTAGCCGGTGCCGAACCCGTCCCCAGAGGCAGTGCCGGAGGGATTGCCGGGGGGGTCGCCAGGGCCGAGGGCGGTCCTCGGTAGCCTGGGGACGTGGCTGGCCCCTCCCGCGGACGAATCCTGGTCGTCGACGACGAGGACGACGTGCGCGCTCTGCTCGCCCGCTACCTCGAGATCGAGGGCTACCAGGTCGACCAGGCGTCCGACGCCCAGGGCGTCTACCAGGCCATGGCCGAGGCGCCGCCCGACCTCGTGCTCCTCGACGTGATGCTCTCGCCCGACGACGGCCTGGCCGTCCTGTCCCGCGTCCGCCAGGAGAGCGACGTGGCCGTCATCCTGCTCACGGGCAAAGGGGCGGAGGCGGACCGGATCGTCGGGCTCAAGCTGGGCGCCGACGATTACGTGGTCAAGCCCTTCTCGCCGGCCGAGGTGGAGGCCCGCATCGCGTCGGTGCTGCGCCGGATGCGGCCGGTCACGCCGCCCGCGCTCACCTTCGACGGCCTCTCCATCGACGTCATCACCCGGGACGTACGGGTGGGCGACGAGCTGGTCCCGCTCACGGCGATGGAGTTCGACCTTCTCACCTTCCTCGCCTCGTCCCCGAAGCAGGTGTTCTCGCGCGACCAACTGCTGGCCCAGGTGTGGAACTCCTCGCCCGATTGGCAGAGCCCGGGCACCGTCACCGAGCACATCCGCCGCCTCCGCAAACGGATCGAGGTCGACCCCGAACAACCCCGGTGGATCACCACCGTGTGGGGCGTCGGGTACCGCTTCAATCCGTGACGATCAGGCCTTGAGCCGGCCCCGCTTGGCCTCGTACATGGCCTCGTCCGCCCGCCGGATCAGCGCCTCCGGCTCGTCGGCCACGCCCTTCCCCACCGACATCCCGACGCTGGCCGTCACCAGTTCGGTGCCGTCGCGGAGCAGCAGGGGACGCGCCACCGCCTGCTGGATGCGGGTCCGCATCTCGGCCAGGGCGTCGGGGCTCTCCAGGCCGCCGCAGACCACCACGAACTCGTCGCCTCCGATGCGGCCCACGGTGTCGCCCGGGCGGACGGTGCGGGCCAGCCGGCGGGCCACCCGCACCAGCACCTCGTCGCCCGCGTCATGGCCCCAGCGGTCGTTGATCGCCTTGAAGTCGTCGACGTCGAGATAGAAGAGGGCCACCCCGCCGGCTCGTCCCGCCCGCGCCAGCTCGAGGCGGATCCGGTCGAGCAGGAGCGTGCGGTTGGCCAGCCCGGTGAGCGGGTCGTGGAGCGCCTGCTCGGCGAAGCGGGCCTCCAGCGCCTTGCGGCCGATGGCGTGGCGCAGCGCCCGCGACAGCCGGGGACGGTCGACGGTGCCCTTGACCAGGTAGTCCTGGGCCCCCTCGTGCACCGCCTGCAGGCCCAGCTGCTCCTCGGCCAACGACGTAAGGATCACGATGGGCACCAGCGGGTCGACGGTCGTGAGCTGGCTCAGGGAATCCAGCCCCTGGCCGTCGGGCAGGAAGAGGTCGAGAAGGATGCAGTCGGTCGGATGGCGCTCGAGCTCGATCCGGGCGCGGGCCAGGTCGGAGACCCGGCGCAGGCGGTACCGGGTGTCCGGCCTGTCCGCCCCATCGACCCCATCGGCCTCATCGGCCTCAGCGACGGGCCCATCTCCCGTCAGGATCTCCTCCACCAGCCGGGCGTGGTCGTCGTCGTCCTCCACCAGCAGGACGTCGACGATCCGGCCCGGCGCCGAACCACCGCTGGCCGCAGAACGGGATGCGGCCGGCGGTGGGCCCGGGCTGAAATCGAGGGGGACGTCCTCGATCGGGTCACTGCGGGCGGCTACGTTCCGCACCGCGGCGTCGGGAATCTCGAGCCGGGAGGCGCCCAGCTCGTCGGGGATCGTGAAGCGGAACCGGCTGCCGCCGCCCGGGTTCTCCTCCACCCAGATGCTGCCCCCCCGTTGCTCGACGATCCGCTTGCAGATGGCGAGGCCGATGCCGGTTCCTTCGTACTCGTTGCGGTGCAGGCGCTGGAACATCCCGAAGATGTGGCCCCGATGCTGGACCTCGATGCCGATCCCGTTGTCGGCGACGTCGATGCACCAGGCGTTGACCATCCTCGACGCCGACACCCGCACCCGGGGCGGGGTCCCCGGGGCGACGAACTTGAGCCCGTTGGCCACCAGGTCCTGGATGACTTGGACGAAGAGCGTCGGGTCGCCGGTGACCACGGGGAGGGATTCGTGCTCCACGGACGCGCCCGACTCGGCCAGCTCGGTTTCCACCGAGACCACCACCTCGTCGACGACCCGGTCGAGGGGCACCGGCACGTGGAGCCGGCGCTCGGCGCCGACCTTGGCGTAGGCCAGCAGGTCGTCGATCAGGACGTTCATGCGGGTGGCGCTGCGGAGGATGAAACCCAGGAACTCCTGGCCCCGCTCGTCGAGCAGTCCGCCCTGGGTCTGCCCCAGGAGGCCGGCGAACCCGGAGATGACCTGCAGGGGGGACTTGAGGTCGTGGGCGGCGATGGTGGCGAACTGGGCCAGCTCGGCGTTGGAGCGAGCCAGCTCCTTCTCGCAACGCTCCCTGAGCTCCTCGGCCCGGGCGTTGGTGATCTCGGCCTGCTTACGATCGGTGACGTCGAGGGCCTGGCACACGAAGCCGGCCGGCGACCCGTCGCCGTCCCGCAGCCGCGACCACGTCAGCACCGTCGACGCGATGTGGCCGTCGACGCGGATGAAGCGGTGCTCGTCCTGAAAGCGGGGGACGCCCCCGGCCAGCAGCTGCCCTCCCAGGCCGGCGTGGCGGTCGACGTCGCCCGGGTGGCTGATAGCGGCGACGGCGGTGCCCACCAGGTCGGCCGGGGTGCGGGCGACGATGCGGCAGAAGGCGTCGTTGACCTTTTGGAACCGTCCGTCGACGTCGACCAGGGCCATGCCGATGGGGGCGTGGTCGAAGGCCAGGTGGAACCACTCCTGGTCCGGCCGGGGGCCCGGTTCGTCATCGTCGCCGCCCGCCTCGGCCACGGCCGCGGCCTCGGGGGGGGCGATCTCGCTCGGGACGACCTCGGCCTCGTCGTCCAGAGGAGGCTGGCACGCCTCCACCAGCCGCTGGGCGAGGGAGTCGGCCACCAGGCACTTCTCGATGAAGGCGTCGGCGCCCGAGGCCAGGGCCTGCTCCCGAACCCGGCCCGGGTCCATCGCCGACAGGACCACGATGCGCGTCGCCGGGGAGCGGCGGCGGATGTCGGGGATCGCCGACAGCCCGTCCATCAGCGGCATGCTCAGGTCGAGCAGGAGGAGGTCGGGCTGGAATGCACCCACCATCTCCACCGCCTCCTCACCGTCGGACGCCTCGCCGACGATCTCGAAGGTGGCGGTGTCCTCCAGCATCCGGCGTAGCAGAGCCCGCATGGCCGACACGTCGTCGGCGATCACGACGCGGAGCCGATCACCCGGGGACGGCTCGGAGGCTCGAGCTCCGACGGTTCTCGACATCGTGGAGCCCAATCTCACGGGTGACCGCCTTTCGGAACCCACGATGCCACGCCGGCCGTCAACCGGACGGCTACCAGTCCTCAACTTCCCAACAACTGCGGCGGGCCCGCGGGCCGGGACCCGTCAGCCCGGGTCAGCCCGACTCCGCCCGGGCCGGCGGGCGCCGGCCGGACCTCCAGATCCGGCGCAGGCGGCGGCGCTCGTCCTCGTCCTTGCCCCCCCAGATGCCCGCCTCCTGGTTGGTCTCGAAGGCGAACTGGAGGCACGCCAGCTGCACCGGGCAGCCCCGGCAGACAACCTTGGCCGCCTCGATCTGGTCGACGGCCACGCCAGTGGTCCCGACCGGGAAGAACTTGTTGGCGTCGCAATCGCGACAGGCGGCGTGCAGCCGCCAGCCTTCTTTGTCCCAGTCGAAGCTCGGGCTCCACGTCACGGCCACGCGACCGTCCTCCAGTCGTCCAGGGTGGGGACGCTGCCGGGGTCCGGGGCAACGGGGTGTCTTGCACCCGCAGTTTAGGTGATTTCGGGGGACTAACGTCGACCCGAGCAAAGACAAGGGATCCTCGAGGTCCGGCGATGCTGCCGACCCTGGCCGCCGCGTGCGCAATCGCCTCACCGACCAGGGACGTCTGGATGACTCGCATGCGGTCTGGCTGCCTTCCCCCGCCGGTCCGGGCGCGGCAACCGGCGAGCGCCAGGTGGTGAGCGGCGAGCGGCGGCTGCGCATCATCGCCCGCCTGGCCGACCGGTCGGGCGGGGCGGTGGGCGAACTCCGCCTGTGCGAGGTGTGCCGCGACGTCACCGGCCTGGCCGGCGCCGGCATCATGCTCCTCTCCGGCGACCTCCCCCTCGGTTCGATGTGCGCCACCGGACGGTTGAGCGAGCTCATCCAGGACCTGCAGTTCACCCTGGGCGAGGGCCCGTGCATCGACGCCCACCGCCTGGGCCGCCCGGTGATGGAGCCCGACCTGGCCCATCCCGCGGTGCGGCGGTGGCCGGCCTTCAGCGGCCCCGCCATCGACGCCGGCGTGCGCGCCGTCTTCGCCTTCCCCATGCACGTCGGGGGGGTGCGCCTGGGCGCGGTCGACTTCTACGCCGACCATCCCGGCCCCCTCACCGACGACCAGCACGCCGACGCCCTGGTCATGGCCGGCATGGCGGCCGAGGCGGTGCTGTCGATCCAGTCCGACGGGTCGACGGGGGTCCTGGACACCGACATCGAACGGGGCTCGAATCTCCAGCACGTGGTGCACCAGGCGGCGGGGATGGTGTCGGCCCAGCTCGACGTCAGCGTGGCCGTGGCGCTCCTCCGGCTGCGGTCGTACGCCTTCGGCCAGAAGCGCCTGCTGGCCGACGTGGCCGCCGACGTGGTGGCGCGGCTCCTCCGCTTCTCCGAGGACGACGAGGACAATTGAGGAGCGTTTGGGTACCATGGGGGATCGTCCAAACCGCGGGCGAGCGGTTACGAGGGGGCTCGAGATCCCAAGAGAAGCATTGCTGGCCCACACGCTGGTGGCCCTGGCCGACAATTTGGTGGCCGATTTCGATGTGGTCGAGTTGCTCACCCTGCTCGCCGACCGGTGCGTCGACGTCCTCGACGTGTCCGCCGCGGGGCTCATGCTTCTCTCTCCCGACGGTGACCTGCGGGTCATGGCCTCGTCCAGCGAAGCGGCCCGGGTCCTCGAGCTCTTCGAGGTGCAGTCCGACGAGGGCCCCTGCGTCGACTGCTTCCACGCCGGCCAACCGATCGTCAACCTCGACCTCGACCAGGCCACCGACCGCTGGCCCTGCTTCGCGCCCAAGGCGCTGGAGGCCGGCTTCCGGTCGGTGCACGCCTTCCCCATGCGCCTCCGCCAGCAGACCATCGGCGCCCTCAACCTCTACCGGGCCGACAACGGCCGGATGCGCGACACCGACGTGGTCGCGGCCCAGGCCCTGGCCGACGTGGCCACCATCGCCATCCTGCAGCACCGCGCCGTGCGCGACGCCCAGCTCCTCAACGAGCAGTTGAGCCAGGCCCTGAACAGCCGCATCGTGATCGAGCAGGCCAAGGGCGTGGTCTCGGAACGGGCCGGCCTCGACATGGAGCAGGCCTTCGCCCGCCTCCGCCGCCACGCCCGCAACCACAACCAGCGGCTGGCCGATGTGGCCCAGGCGGTGAGCGGTAAGGCGCTGGCCGTCTCCTCCCTCGACGCCTGATCGCGGATCGCCGCAGGCGGTTACTCGATGGCGCGGCGGACGGCGCGGGTGGCCACGAGGAGGGCGTCGAGGCGGATCTTGGGCTCGGCGTCGATGCGGCGGAGAAGGGCCGTGACCTCGGCCGACGCCCGGCCCGCGGAGGCGACGAACCGGGCCACTGCCTCCGGCTCGCCGACGTCGGACGGGGCGTCGAGGGCCCGGCGGGCACCGAGGCGGCGGAGGTCGGCCAGGTCGTCAAGCAGGCCCCGGACAGCGTCGTGCGACCACCGGTCGCCCTCGTCGAGGGGTACGTGGCGGAGGCGCTCCACCAGCTGGTCGATCCCCAGCGCCTCCTCCACCTCGATCAGCGCCCGCACCACCCCGGCGGGCGGCCGACCCGTCGCCCGGGCCACCTCGGCCACGTCGGCCGCCATCTCCAGCTCCCCGATGCACGCCCACCGCACCGCCCCGTCGGGCTCGAACCCGTCGTCGACGAGGGCCTCCGCCAATCGGGCCCGCCGGCGGTGGCGCAGAGCGGTGCCCATCTCCGGCAGGGCCGCCTCCAGGGCCGCCGCCGCCGGCCGGTCCCGGGCCACGCCGGTGGCGATGTCGGCGCCGTCGCCCCGCCGCAGGTAGTCCCGGGTCAACGACTCCAGCACCGTCCGCACCGTCGCCACCTGGTCGTGCACCAGCCGCCGGCCGAGGCCGTCGGAACCGTCGAGCTCGCGCCACCAGTCGCCCGCCCCCACCACGTCCCGGCCGATCCACCAGGCGGCGGCCACCTCGGACTGGTCCCGGCCGGTGTCGGCCGCCAGCCGGGAGGCGAACGTCACCCCCATGCGGTCGACGACCTCGTTCGCCACCAGCGACGCCACCAACTCCCGGCGCAGGCGGTGGCTGTCGAGCAGGTGGTCGAACCGTCCCGGTAGGCGATCGGCCAGCCTCGACGGGAAGTACGACACCAGTGCCGCCCGCAGGGCCGGTTGGTCGGGAACCCCCGACGCCAGCAGGGCCGCCGTCAATCCCCGCTTCGCCCCCGCCAGCAGCACGGCCAGCTCGGGACGGGTCAGCCCCGCCCCGGCCCGGGCCCGGGCCGCCATCTGCTCGGTGGACGGCAGCGCCTCCACCGCCCGGTCGAGGACGCCCGTCGCCTCCAGCTCCTCCATCAGCCGCTCGACTGCGGCCAGCCGGCCGGCGCTGGCCGCCACCGCCCGGCTGAGGGCCATGCTCTGGCGGGCGCTGTCGTGCAGGACCGCGGCCACCACGTCGTCGGTGACCTCGACCAGGAGCCGGTCCCGCTCGTCGAGGGTGATGTCCCCCGACTCCACCGCCGGCCGGAGGAGGATCTTGAGGTTGACCTCCCGGTCGGAGATGTCGACCCCGCCCGAGTTGTCGATGGCGTCGGTGTTCACGTGGCCGCCCCGCCGGGCGTACTCGATGCGGGCCCGCTGGGTGAAGGCCAGGTTGGCCCCCTCCCCCACCACCCGGGCCCGGACCTGCGAACCCGTCACCCGCAGCTCGGCGTTGGCCCGGTCGTCGATCTCCCGGTCGGGCTCGTCGGTCGCCCGCACGAAGGTCCCCACCCCGCCGGCGAAGAGCAGGGCCACCGGCGCCTGGAGGATGGCCCGGATGAGCTCGGGCGGCGACGCCCGGGTGACGCCCGGGTCGAGCTTGAGCGCGGCCCGCACCTCGGGGCTCACCGGGATGCGCTTGTCGAGCCGCGACCACACCCCGCCGCCCCGGCTGATCAGCGAGCGGTCGTAGTCGTGCCACGACGAGCGGGGCAGGGCGAAGAGCCGGGCCCGCTCCCCGAACGACCGGGCGGGGTCGGGATCGGGGTCGAGGAAGATGTGGCGGTGGTCGAAGGCGGCCACCAGGCGGATGCGGTCGGACTGGAGCATGGCGTTGCCGAAAACGTCGCCCGACATGTCGCCGATGCCGGCCACGGTGACCGACTCCCCGTCGATCTCGTTGTCGAGGTCGATCTCGAGCTCGGCGAAGTGGTGGCGCACGGCCACCCACGCGCCCCGGGCGGTGATGCCGAGGTGCTTGTGGTCGTAGCCGTGGGACCCACCCGAGGCGAAGGCGTCGCCCAGCCAGAACCCGTGCTCCTGGCTGAGGCGGTTGGCCAGGTCGGAGAAGGTGGCCGTGCCCCGGTCGGCCGCCACCACCAGGTAGGGATCGTCGCCGTCGCGCCGCCGGGGGACGCCGACCACCTCGTCGCCGACCACGTTGTCGGTGACCTCCAGCAGGCTGGACACGAAGATCTCGTAGGCCTTCCGGACGTCGACGGCGCCATCCCGCCGCCGCACCACGAACCCGCCCTTGGCGCCGGTGGGCACGATGAGGGCGTTTTTCAGCACCTGGGCCCGCATGAGTCCCAGGACCTCGCTGCGGTAGTCGTCGGGGCGCTCGCTCCACCGGATGCCGCCCCGGGCCACGGGTCCCCACCGGAGGTGGACGCCCTCCACCGCCGGCCCGTGGACGAAGATCTCCCGGTAGGGGACGGGCCGGGGGATGTCGGGCACCAGGGCGCTGTCGAACTTGAGGGCCAGGTGCGACGGCGAGCGGCCGGCGCCCGGCGGGAGATAGCGGTTGGTGCGCAGGGTGGCGTCGACCAGGGCCAGGAAGCCCCGCAGGATGCGGTCGTGGTCGAGGCGGGGGACGGCGTCGCAGCCGTCGATGACCCGGTTGTGCAGCTCCTCCGCCACCGACGCCCCCAGGGCCCGCACCGGGTCGAAGCGGGCCGCGAACAGTTCGAGGATGCGGCGGGAGATGGCCGCGTTCTCCACCAGGACATCGTCGACGTAGGCGGTGGTGAAGGTGGTCCCCACCTGGCTCCGGTAGCGGCGGTAAGCCCGGAGGATGGCCACGTCGTCCCATGCCAGCCCCGCCCGCAGCACCAGCCGGTTGAGGGAGTCGACCTCGGCCCGCCCGTCCCACAAAGCCAGGGCCGCGTCCGCCAGCCGGGGCCCGTCCCGCCCCACGTCGAAGGGCTGGCCGGTGGGGTCGGTGACGGCGAAGTCGTGGAGGTGGGCGCCGGTGGTGCCCTCACCGGCGGCCTCGCCCAGCGTGTAGGGCACCTCTTCCACCGCCCACAGACCCAGACTCTCCACGATGGGCAGGAAGCGGGACAGCTCCACCGCCCGCCCCCGGCTGAACACCTTGAGCCGGGCGTGGGTCGGGCCCTGGGGGTCGGCGGTGAGGGTGACGACGATGTCGCGCCCGCCGGTCTCCGGCGGGGCCGAGCCGAGGGCGTCGAGCTGGAGGACGTCGTCGACCGCGGCCGGGGGGTCGACGGCGTCGCGGTAGGCGGACGGGAACCACTCGCCCCAGGCGTAGGCCAGGCGGGCGGCCCGGCCGTCGCCGACCCGGTCGGCCAGGGCCTGGGCCAGCTCCTCGTCCCAGGTGCGGCACAGCAGGCGCACCTCCCGCTCCAGGGCGTGCAGCGGCGGCTCGGGGAGGGGGCCGTCGACCTGCACCACCAGCCGGGCGATCACGTCGCTGCCCTCCCCCAGGGTGACGTTGGCGTCGACCCGGGTGCCGTCGAGCTGGGCCACGAGGAAACGCTCGATGCGGTGGCGGAAGGCGGTGGAGTAGAGGTCCTGGGGGACGGACAGCAGGGCGGAGACGGTGTTGTCGGCCGGCTCCACCTGGAGCAGGACCTGGATGTCGCTGCGCTGCTCGGCCGCGGCCAGACCCAGGATGACCTCCCGCAGGGAGTCGACGTCGGCCTCGAACAGCTCCTCCTTGGGCAGGACCTGGAACAGAGCCACGAGGGTCGACTCGTCGTAGCTGCCTTCGACCACGTCCTCCAGCTCCAGGATGCGCCGGAGCTTGTACCGGAGCATGGGGGTGACGATGGAGGGCTCGGCCGCCGCCTTGCGGCTGAACACGCCGAGGACCCGGAACGACCCGACGACCTGGCCGTCGGGCCCGACGTCGACCACCTCCACCCGGTGCATCGGCACCTGGCGGTGGACGGTGCTGATCTCGGCCGTTCGCAGGATCCGCACCGGCTGGTCGGGCGGGTCGGCGGTCGTGGTCGCGGTCGTGGCGGCGGGCGCCTCGGAGACGATGCCGAGGGAGACGACGACCTCGTCCCCTGTCGTCCGGGTGCACCCCTCGAGGACGAAGTTGTCGTCGAGGAGCCACTCGAGCAGGGCGGCCCCCTCGGCCACCTCGTCGGCCGGGTAGCGGAGGGCGGCGAACGAGCGCAGGCGGCCGGCGGCGGCGGCCACCTCGGCCCGCATGGCCAGGAAGTCGCCGGTGGCGGCGAACACGTCCTCCAGGACGGCGAGCAGGTGGCCCACCAGGGGCCGGCGGGACTCGGGGGCGACCCGGCCCCCCAGCTCGACCTGCAGGAACGACTCCCGGTGCTCGGCGTCCCGAGCCGGGAGGATGGCGGTGAGGCGCCCGTCGGCCGCCCGCTCGCTACCGAAGACGGGTTGGAGCATACGGGTCACCTTGTGCCCCAGCCGGTGCAGCTCCTCCTTCACGGTGGTCACGATGAACTGGCGGTCGTCGCAGCTGACCTGGACGACGGTGCCGGTGGAGTGGACGCCGTCGACGGTGACCCGGGGATCGACCAGGCGGACCTGGATGTCGCCCGGCGCCCGGCCGTCGACGAAGTCGAAGGCGTCGACCAACGCCACCCCGGTGGAGACGAGATCGGCGTCCTCCAACTCCTCCGCCGGCACCCGCCGCAGGACGGCCCGGGCGAACGCCTCCACCAGCTGGCCCCGTCCTCCGGGGGAGCTGAGGAGGGCCAGGATCGGGTCGAGGGGGTCGCCGTCGAGCGGCGTGAGGTCGTCGGGGCCCATCATCAGGCCGTCGTCACCAGCCGCCGCACCTCGGCCCACCGGTCGAAGGAAGCGAGCACCTCGCCCTGGTCTTCGGCCAGGTGGCGGATCAGCACGTCGGTGTAGCCCAGCCGGCCCAGCCCGAGGATGGCCTCGGCCACCTCCTCCGGCCCGCCCACGATGGGAGCATCGGGCGGCAGTCCCCGGTAACCGGCGGCCAGCACCGGGTCGGCCACCCGGTGGGCGTCGGGCGCGTCGGCCCCGACATGGACGTCGCGGCGGATGGCCACCACCCCCGGCGGCTTCCCCAGGGCGGCCCGGCGCCCGAGATAGCGGTCGGCCTGCTCCCCGGCCCGGTCGAGGGGCACCCACGGCCCCGCGATCCAGCCGTCGCCGAGGCGGGCGGCCCGGTCGATGCCCCGGGCCGCGCCGGCGCCGATCCACACGTCGACGGGCGTGGGCGGCATCGGGCCGGTACGGGCGTCGCGGATCGCCACCGGGCGATCGGCCGTCACCGTCTCCCCGGCCAGGAGGCGGCGGATCACGTCGAGGGCGGCCTCCAGGTCGTCGGCCCGGCGGGCCAGCGTCGTGCCCATCGCCGCGAACTGGGCCTCGCCGTCGCCCAGACCCACCTGGAGGACGAACGGCCCCCGGGCCAGGGCGGCCAGGGTGCCGATCTGCTCCGCCACCAGCACCGGGTGCCACAGGGGCAGCAGGAAGAGCGCCCCCGCGGGCCGGTCGCCCCACTCGGCGAGGAGCCGGCCCAGGATGGGGACGTTCTGCAGGTAGCTGGAGCCGGTGGCGTGGTGGTCGCCCACGAAGAGCGAGTCGAGACCGGCGGCCCGGGCCGCCCGGGCCCGCTCCACCATCCACCGGGCCGCCACCCGGGGGTCGAGGTCGCCGTACCCACTGCGCAACGACACGCCGATCCGCATCGGGAGCATCATGGCCCGTCCCGCTCGGCGAGGTGGACGAAGTACTCGAGGGCCGCCGGGTTGGCCATGCCGTCGGGGCTCACCACGGTCGGCCACGGCTCGCCCAGGAGGATGCGCTTGACCGGCACCTCCAGCTTCTTGCCGTTCAGGGTCCGGGGGACCTCGGCGACGGCCACGATCTCGTCGGGGACGTGGCGGGGCGACAGCTCGGCCCGCAGCCGGCGGACGATCGTGGCCCGCAGGTCGTCGTCGAGGACGGCGCCGTCGGCCAGGACGACGAACAGCCAGCAGCGGCCGTCGTGGCCCAGCCGGCCGGTGTCGACCACCAGGCTGTCGACGACCGGGTCGAGCTCCTCCACCACCCGGTAGAGCTCGCTGGTGCCGATGCGGACGCCGCCCCGGTTGAGGGTGGAGTCCGACCGGCCGTAGATCACGCAACTGCCCCGGTTGGTGAACCGGATCCAGTCGCCGTGGCGCCAGACGCCGGGATAGGTGTCGAAGTAGGCGGCCCGGTAGCGGGCGTGGTCATGGTCGCCCCACAGGAACACCGGCATCGAGGGCATGGGCTCGGTGACCACCAACTCGCCCACCTCGTCGACCACGCCCTTCCCGTCCTCGTCGAACGCCTCGACCGCCGCCCCCAGGTACGAGCACTGGATCTCGCCCGCCACCACCGGCAGGACCGGACAGGAGCCGACGAAGGCGGTGCACACGTCGGTACCGCCGCTGACCGAGCCGAGCATCATGCGCCGCTTCACGTTCTCGTACGCCCACCGGAAGCCCTCGGGGGTGAGCGGAGCCCCCGTCGAGCCGAGGCCCCGTAACCGGGAGAGGTCGGCGACCTCCCGGGGGACGATCCCCGCCTTCAGGCACGACTGGAGGTAGGCCGCGCTCACCCCGAAGTAGGTCGTCCCCGTGTCCTCCGCCATCCGCCACAGGGCGCCGAGATCAGGCGCCACCGGGCTGCCGTCGTAGAGCACCACGGTGGCGCCCACCAGCAGGCCGCCCACCAGCAGGTTCCACATCATCCAGCCGGTGGAGCTGAACCAGAAGAACCGGTCGTCGCGGCCCAGGTCGTGATGCAGCGACAAGGCCTTGAGGTGTTCGAGGACGATGCCCCCGTGCCCGTGGACCAGCGCCTTCGGCAGCCCGGTGGTGCCCGACGAATAGAGGATCCAGAGCGGGTGCTCGAACGGGACCCGCTCCACGACGAGGTCAGCGCCGGCGCCGGCCACGACCAGGTCGTCGAAGGCCAGGCCCTCGACCGGAAGGCCGACGTTGGCGATCGTCACCACCGCCACCACGCTGGGCAGGTTGCGGGCCAGCTCGGCCACCTCCGGCCGCCGGTCGTACACCCTCCCCCGGTACCGGTAACCGTCGGCCGCCACCAGCACCTTGGGCTCGATCTGGCGGAAGCGGTCGAGGACGGCCGTCACCCCGAAGTCGGGCGAGCACGAAGACCAGATCGCCCCCAGGCTGGCCGTGGCCAGGAAGGCGACGAGTGTCTCGGGGATGTTCGGGGCGTAGGCCGCCACCCGATCCCCCCGTCCGACACCGAGGCCGCGCAGCCCGGCCGCCACCTCCGCCACCCGCCGGCGCAGCTGGCGGTGGCTGATCGTCTCCGGCGGACGACCACCGGGCTCCGTCCGGAACTCCACCGCCGGCCGGTCGTCGTCCCACCGCAGGGCCTGCTCGGCGTAGTTGAGCTCGGCCCCGGGGAACCACCGGGCGCCGGGCATCGTCCGATCGGCCAGCACCGTGTCGCCCCGGGTCCCGGGGACGTCGAAGAAGTCCCAGATCGACGCCCAGAACGACTCCAGCTCGTCGACCGACCACAGCCACAGGTCGTCGTAGGAGTCGAACCCGACGGTCGCCATGTACCGGGCCAGGTTGGTGGCCGCCACCGCCCCCGCCGACGGCCGGTAGAGGACGTCGTCATCCGTCATGGGTCGACCGTCACGGCCGGACCACGTCGGGCTCGTCGAGCAGGAGGAGGGTCTGGGCCGACTGCACCTCGGGCATGGCCTGGAGGCCCTCCAGGATCACATCCCGCAGATGGTCGACGTCGGGTGCCCGCACCAGCAGGACGTAGTCGAACGACCCCGTGCTCAGGGCCAGCCACTCCACGCCCGGCAGCCGCCGCAGCCGCTCCCCCACTCCCCGCCATGCGTGCTGGGCCACGGTCACCAGCACCAGGGCGGCGATGGGCAGCCCCAGCTTGCGGTGGTCGACCTCGACCGTGAAGCGCCGGATAACCCCCGCCTCCCGCAGCCGGGCCAGGCGCTGGTAGGCCGTGGCCCGGGAGACGTTCACCCGCGTGGCCAGCTCGTTCACCGACAGCCGGCCGTCGTCCCGCAGTTCCTCGACCACCCGCCGATCGATGGGGTCCAGCTGGACACTTTGCTCGGTCGACGCGGTCATGGTTCCAGTATGTATCGACTTTCTCCCCTTGGCTATACAAACGAGGTCCTACCGCCGAAACTTGTCTCGTGGCCACCGGGTCGCTGTACACACCCGTCGTGCGGGACGGTCAGGGTGAGGTCGAGGTCGTCCTCGGCTCCGATCACCCTGGCTTCCGCGACCTCGACTACCGCCGACGCCGCAACGACCTCGCCGCCCTGTCCCTCGACTGGAGGCCCGGCGATCCCGTCCCCCGGGCCGACTACACGGTCTCCGAGCACGAGGTGTGGCGGATCATCGCCCGCGAGCTCGAGCCCCTCCACCACGGCCACGCCTGCCGGGCGTTCCTGGAGGCCAAGGAGGAGCTGGGCCTACCGACCGGTCACGTCCCCCAGCTGACGGAGGTCAGCCGCCTGCTCACGCCGATCACCGGGTTCCGCTACCACCCCGTCGCCGGCCTGGCCCCGCTGCGGGACTTCTACGGCTCCTTCGCCGGCTCCGTCTTCTACTCCACCCAGTACCTGCGCCACCCGTCGCAGCCGCTGTACACGCCCGAGCCCGACATCGTCCACGAGGTGGTCGGCCACGCCAACCAGCTGGCCTGTCCCGAGCTGGCCGCCATCTACCGGCTGGTGGGCGAGGCGGTGGCCCGCACCGAGTCGGACGAGGGCCTGCGCCTGCTGTCACGGGTGTTCTGGTTCTCGATGGAGTTCGGGCTGGTCGAGGAGGGCGGCCAGCCCAAGGCCTACGGCGCCGGGATTCTCTCTTCGTGCGGGGAGACGGCCACGTTCCGGGGCGCCGACATCCGCCCCCTCGACGTGGCCGAGATGGCCGCCGTCCCCTACGACATCACCCGCTTCCAGCCCGTGCTCTTCGCCGCCCGCTCCGTGGCCCACCTGGTCGACACCCTGTCCCCTTTCTTCGCCGCCTTCGACGACGACACCCGCCACCACCTCATCCGCCACCCCCTCCGGGAGCCCGCATGACACTCACCGACACAACCGCACCGCCGGACAGCCGGCTCGCCCCCCGGGCCGTCCTGCTCGGATGGGACGCCATCGAGCTGTGGGTCGGCAACGCCCGCGCCGTCGCCGGCTTCCTCTCGTCCGCCTTCGGCTTCCGGGTCACCGCCTACGCTGGCCCCGAGACGGGCTGGCCCGACCGGGCGTCGTACGTCCTCGAGCAGGGCCGCATCCGCCTGGTGGTGACCGCCGCCCTCACGCCCGACTCCCCCATCGCGGCCCACGTCCGGGAGCACGGCGACGGCGTCCACAACCTGGCCCTGGCGGTGGCCGACGTCGACGCCGCCTACCGGTCGGCGGTGGCCCGGGGCGCCCGCGGCATCGAGGAGCCCCACACCGACGCCGACACCCACGGCCACGGCCTGCTGCGCTCGGCCAGCATCGCCATCTACGGCGAGACCCGCCACACCTTCGTCGACCGCTCCGCCTACCGGGGCCCGTACCTCCCCGGCTACTCCACCGAGCGCCTGCCCCCGGAGCCGGCCGGCCTCGCCGTCGGGCTCGGCCACGTCGACCACGTGGTGGGCAACGTCGAACTGGGCTCGTTGGAGCGGTGGGTCGCCTTCTACCAGTCCGTCCTCGGCTTCGAGCGCCTGCGCCACTTCGACGACTCCCAGATCTCGACCGAGTACTCCGCCCTCATGTCGACGGTGGTGTGGGACGGGAGCAAGGTCGTCCTGCCCCTGAACGAACCGGCCCAGGGTCGCCGCAAGAGCCAGATCCAGGAGTACCTGGAGACCTACCGGGGCCCGGGTGTGCAGCACATCGCCCTCCACACCGACGACATCGTGGCCGCGGTGGCCGCGTTGCGGAGCCGGGGCGTGCGCTTCCTGGAGGCGCCGGCCACCTACTACGAGGACGTTCGGGTCAGGCTCGCCCACCTCGATCTTCCCTGGGACGACCTCCAGCGACTGGGCATCATGGTCGACGAGGAACCCGACGGCTGGCTGCTGCAGATCTTCACCGAGACCATCACCGACCGGCCCACCGTCTTCCTCGAGATCATCCAGCGGGGCGGGGCCACCGGTTTCGGCGCCGGCAACTTCAAGGCCCTGTTCCAGGCCATCGAGCGGGAGCAGGCCCGCCGGGGTCACCTGTGACCCGCAGCAGTGGCGGCACCCGCCCGTCGGCGGTGGGATCGTTGAGCGATGGCCACCAGCGGCACGCGGCAAAGGCGGCACGGATGACGGACGGGGTGGGCGCGGGCGGCGCCGGGTTCGGGATCGAGAACCTCCCCTTCGGCGTGGCCCGCCTGGCCGGCGGGGCTCACGCCTGCGTGAGCGCGCTGGCGGCGAAGGTGATCGACCTGTCGGTGCTCGACCGGGCCGGCTCCTTCGCCGACGTCCACCTGCCCGACGGGGTCCTCGAGGAGCCGTCGCTCAACGGGTTCCTGGCCTGTGGGCGGTCGGTCGTGGGCGCGGTCCGGGCCCGGCTGGCGGAGCTGATCCGGGCCGACGACGACCGGCTCGAATCCTCCCTCCTCCCCCGCCGGGCGGTCGACATGCTGGTGCCGGTGGCGGTGGGCGACTTCGTCGACTTCCACGGATCCGTGGCCCACGCCCGGAACATGGGACGCCTGCTCCGCGGCACCTCCGACCTGCCCCCGAACTGGCGGCGGCTGCCCCGGGCGTACCACGGGCGGGCCGGGTCGATCGTGCCTTCGGGCACACCGATCATGCGGCCCTACGGCCAGGTGCCGGGCGATGAGCACCCGGTCGTGGGCATCACCCGCAAGCTCGACTTCGAGGTGGAGGTGGGCTTCGTCGTCGGCGTCGGCAACGAGCCCGGCCGACCGGTGCGGACATCTGCCTTCGCCGACCACGTGGCCGGCCTGCTGCTGGTGAACGACTGGAGCGCCCGCGACGTCCAGGCCCTCGAGGCCCAGCCCCTCGGCCCCTTTCTGGGCAAGTCCTTCGCCACGTCGGTGTCCCCGTGGATCATCACCCTCGACGCCCTGGAGCCGTACCGGGTCGACGGCCCCGCCCAGGACCCGGCGCCGCCGCCCTACCTGGCCCCGCCGCCGTTGTCGGCCTACGACATCCGGCTGGAGGTGTCGATCCAGAGTCAGTGGATGCGGGTCAACGACATCCCGGCGGCCGCGATCACCCACCACCGCCTGGCCGACCAGTACTGGACGTTCCCGCAGATGCTGGCCCACACCACCGTGAACGGGACGACGGTCCGTCCCGGCGACCTGTTCGCCTCGGGCACGGTGTCAGGGTCGGAGCCGGGGACGGAGGGCTGTCTGATGGAGCTGGCTCTGAACGGCGAGCGTCCGGTGCCCCTGCCCGACGGCACCACCCGGACGTTCCTGGAGGACGGGGACACGGTCACCATCACCGGCTGGGCCGGTGGCGGTGGCGACGGTCGGCCCCTGCTGTGCATCGGCGAAGTGGTCGGGACGGTGCGCGCCGCCCGCCGACTGGAGGTGTGAGATGCCGAACTACCGGTCCCTGGGCGACGTCCCCCCCAAGCGCCACCTGCGGGTGGCCAACCCCGACGGTGGGCTGCTGTTCGAGGAGCTGATGGGCGAGGAGGGCTTCTCCGGCGACTCGTCGTTGCTCTACCACCGGCGCTCGCCGTCGGCGATGGTCGACGCCAAGGCGGTGGTGGCGTCGGGATCGGCGGACGGGCTGGTCGCCAACCAGCCGTTGGTGCCGCACCACCTGCGAACTGGTCTTTTGGCGGTGGGTGGCGATCCGGTGACGGGGCGGCAGGTGCTGCTGGCCAACGACGACGTCGTCCTGTCGTGGGTGGCGGCCGACGCCGGCGGCCCCCTGTACCGCAACGCCATGGGCGACGAGCTGTTCTACGTGCAATCAGGGTCGGCGGTGCTGGAGTCGGTGTTCGGCCGGATGGCGGTCGGCCCCGGTGACTACGTGGTGGTGCCGGCGTCGACGACGGCCCGGTGGGTGGTGGACGGCGGCGGTTCCGGTCCGTTGGAGCTGCTGGTGGTCGAGGCCGGCGGCGGCCACGTACGTCCGCCCCGGCGCTACCTGTCGCCGACGGGCCAGTTCCTCGAGCAGGCGCCCTACTGCGAGCGCGACATCCGCAGCCCCGATGCCTTGGAGTGGTCGTCCGACGGCGACGGCGGCCCGGTCGACGTGCTGGTGCGTCATCGGGGCGGCCTGACCCGGCACTCGCTGTCGTCGTCGCCCTTCGACGTCGTTGGGTGGGACGGCTGCCTCTACCCGTGGGCGCTGTCGATCCACGACTTCGAGCCCATCGTCGGCTCCGTCCACCAGCCCCCCCACGTCCACCAGACGTTCGAGGGTCGGGGCGTCGTGGTCTGCTCGTTCGTCCCCCGGCCCTACGACTTCCACCCGGGGGCCATCAAGGTGCCGTACCACCACGCCAACGTCGACAGCGACGAGGTGATCTTCTACTCCTCCGGCGACTTCATGAGCCGCGCCGGATCCGGCATCGGCGTCGGGTCGATCTCCCTCCACCCCGCCGGCTTCGTCCACGGCCCCCAGCCCGGCAGCATGGAACGCTCCGCCGACCAGGACCGCACCGAGGAGGTGGCGGTGATGATCGACACCTTCCGGCCCCTCGCCCTCGGCCCCGCCGCCCTCGCCTCCACCGACCCCGACTACCCCTGGAGCTGGTCCACCGACCACCGCTGATCAGTCGCGGGTCCGTCAGAGGTTCACGCAGACCCGCAGTCGACGGTAGAGATCCGGATCGACGACTCCGGCGGGACCGGCGAGGCTGAAGACGGCGACGAGGGCCGCCTTTTCCACTCGGTCGAGGAGCGACGTGGCCGCGGCGGTCTCCGTCCTCTTCCCGAAAAGGGCATCGGCCTCGTCGAAGAAAAGGACGGCACCGCCCTCCTCGGCCGCGTCGAACAACCGGCGGAGGTTCTTCTCGGTCTCGCCGATGAACTTGCTGATCACCGCGGTGAGGTCGACGCGGAACAGCGCCGACGTCAGTTCGTGGGCCAGAGCCTCAGCCGCCAGGACCCTGCTGGTCTTGCTCCCCCCGGCCATCAGGATGGTGAATCCGCCGGCTTCCCCCGCCGGCTTCCGGTGGGCCCGTACGTCATCCGCCAACCGGGCGAGGACGTCGATCTGGGGGGCGAGGATGCGGAGATCTCGGAGTCCCACCGCGGGCTGCATGCGATGCACGTGGTCGGGGGGCGATGGCACCGCGCCAGTCTGGCCCACCTCGGATGCGGTCGGGTTGGTCGCTCCTCGTGGAAGACTTTGTTCCTTGCGCCCGAGCCTGTACGAGTTCGCCGGTGGTGAGTCCGCTTTCCTCGCCTTGGCCGCGGCGCACCACGCCCGATGCCTGGCCGACCCCGAACTGAACCACCCGTTCTCTCATCCCGGTCAGCATCCCCAACACGTGGAACGGCTGGCCGCCTACTGGGCCGAAGTCATGGGCGGCCCCCCGGCCTACTCGAGCAGCTGTGGTGACCACTCCTTCATGCTCCGCATGCACGCCGGCAACGGTGACCTGACCGACCTGGGGCGGCGTTTCGTCGCCTGTTTCGTCGCCGCCGCCGACGACGCCGGGCTGCCCGAGGATCACGACTTCCGCGCCGTCCTGCGGGCGTACATGATCTGGGCGGTCGAGGAGGTCCTGGTCCTGGGTCCGCCGGAGACGACCGTTCCCGACGGTCAGCACCTGCCGCAGTGGAGTTGGGACGGCCTGGTGGAGCCGGCGCGGTAGCCATGGATGACGTGACCGAGGGCGGTTGGCACACCGTCATGGAGCCGTTCCGGATCAAGTCGGTGGAGCCGCTGCAGTTCACAACCATCGCCGAGCGGCAGGCGGCGTTGGAGCGGACCGGCTACAACGTCTTCGGGTTGGCCAGCCGGGAGGTGCTCGTCGACCTCCTCACCGACTCGGGCACGGGCGCGATGTCGGCCGAGCAGTGGGCCGCCCTCATGCGGGGCGACGAGTCCTACGCCGGCGCCGCGTCCTACGAGCGCTTCGCGTCGGCGGTGGGTGAACTGACCGGGATGCCCCACGTCATCCCCGTCCACCAGGGACGGGCGGCCGAGCGCATCCTCTTCGCGGAGACGGTCACCCGTGGGCACGTGGTGCCGAACAACACCCACTTCGACACCACGAGGGCCAACATCGAATACGACGGCGGGGAGGCGATCGACCTGCCCTGCCCCGAGGCGGGCGACACCCAGGTGGAGGCGCCGTTCAAGGGCGACATGGACATCGCCCGGCTGGAGGAGCTCCTCGAAGCGCGGGCGGCGAGCGTGCCCATGGTGTTCCTCACCGTCACCAACAACACCGTCGGCGGCCAGCCCGTCTCCATGGCCAACGTGCGGGCGGTGCGGGCGGTGTGCGACAAGTTCGGTCTGCCCCTCTTCCTCGACGCGGCCCGTTTCGCCGAGAACTGCTGGTTCGTCATCTGCCGGGAGGACGGCTATGCCGACCGGACGCCGGCCGAGGTGGCCCACGAGCTGTTCTCCTACGCCGACGGGGTCACCATGAGCGCCAAGAAGGACGGTCTGGCCAACATCGGCGGCTTCTTGGCCCTGCGGGACGCCGAGCTGGCCGCTCGGTGCCGGGCCCTGCTCATCCTCACCGAGGGGTTCCCGACCTACGGCGGGCTGGCCGGCCGCGACCTGGAGGCCATCGCCCAGGGCCTACGGGAGGTGCTGGACCCCGAGTACCTGCGCTACCGCGTCCGTACCGCCGACTACCTGGCCCAACGCTGCTGGGACGCCGACGTGCAGACGGTGAGGCCGACGGGCGGCCACGCCGTCTACATCGACGCCGGCGCCATGCTCCCGCACGTGCCGCCGGCGCAGTTCCCCGCCCACGCCCTCGTCGTCGAGCTCTACCGGGTGGGAGGGGTGCGGGCGGTGGAGGTGGGTTCGGTGATGTTCGGGCCGGCGGCCAAGCACGAGCTGGTCCGGCTGGCTCTGCCCCGCCGGGTCTACACCCAGAGCCACCTCGACTACGTGGCCGAGGTCATCGCCGCCGTCAGCCGCGACCGGCAGGCCGTGCCCGGGTACCGGATCACCCAGGAGCCACCCTTCCTCCGCCACTTCACCGCCCGCTTCGCCCCGCTCCCGATCTCCTAGAAGGGACGACCGGCAGGGCCGCGTCCCGCTCCAAGGGGCGGCTCGGGTGGAGGAGGGGTCGATGAGCCCGGTCGAATAGTCGCCGCCGCCGCCGGACGCCGTTCGCGCGCCCCCCCCAAACGCGAGAAACTCCCTCCGCGACGCAGGCGACCGGAGGTAGGCCATGAGCGACAAGCAGGTGAGCATCGGTCGGGAGGTCAGGGGCGACACCGAAAGGGTCCGGCCCATCCTCCTGGCCATCGCCGGCGACAGCGGGACGGGCAAGACCACGCTCACCGCG
>JAXDMK010000077.1:0-22291 GCA_034666105.1 Actinomycetota bacterium
CGGCACCAGGGCGACGGCGGCGACGGCGAGGGCGATGGCGGCCTGGCCGGCGAGGACCCCCGGCCGGGACGGCGGCGTGACCGCCACCGTGACCAGGAAGGCGACCAGTCCCACCACCTTGGCCTCGGGGGCGAGGGCGGTGAGGGGGGTGCGGACCCGCTCTCCGAGCGTGGCCGTGCCGGCGCCGTGGGCCCGGCTCACACGCCGACCATGTCGGGACGGAGGCGGTGGACGACGCGCACGACCAGGGCGGTGAGGACGCCTTCGATGACGGCAACGACCAGATGCCCCGCCCCCAGGGCGGTGGCGACGGCTCGGGCCGGGATCACGTCGGTGCCCCCGACGGTGAACTCGAGGGCGGCCGCGGCCCCGGCGGCGAGCGTCGCCACTCCTGCGGCGACGCCGGCCGCCCCCGGTCGGGGGATCCGGGTGCTGGCGAGGGCGCGGAAGAGGGTCCAGGCCACCAGGGCGGGGACGACACCGTTGTTGAGCACGTTGAGCCCGATGGCGGTGACGCCCCCGTCGGCCAGGACGAGGGCCTGGATGAGCACCACGACGGCCACGCACACGATGGCCAGGTCGGGCCCGACGAGGACGGCGGCCAGGCCGGTACCCACCAGGTGGGCGCCGGTGCCGAAGCCCAGGGGGACGACGAGCAGCTCGGCGACCAGCAGGTAGGCGGCGACCACCGCCGGCGTCGTGGTGACCTTGGCCTGGAGGTGCGACGCGGCCCGGCGGGCGGACACGGTGACCGCGGTGGCGGCCAGCGCAGCGGCGGCGGCGGAGGTGGGCAGGTCGATCCAGCCGTCAGGGATGTGCACGGGCGGGGCCGATCACGACGGTGGCGGGCGGGGGGAGGCGGTGGTCGCCGAGGTGCTCGAGCGTGGTGTGGACGGTGCGGGCGCGGGGGCGGGTGGCGGCGTGGACGACGGCGGCCGGCGTGGACGGGTCGAGGCCGGCGGCGAGGAGGGCGTCGGCCAGGTGGCCCTGGCGGGCCCGCCCGACGAGGACGACGAGGGAGCCGTCGGGGTCGGCGAGGGCGCCGATGTCGGTGACGGGATACACGGGGTCGTCGTTGCCGGCGAGGATGGTGACGGTCCGGCCGCGGCGCATGCCCGCGGCGAGGGGGGCGGCGGTGGCGGCCGACACCCCCGGCGTGACCTCGACGTGGATGCCGCGCCGGCGGAGGGCGGCCATCTCCTCACCTCCGCGCGAGCACACGAAGGGATCGCCGCTCTTGAGCCGGACCACGGTCACGGCGCCGTTCCGGGCCCGGTCGGCGAGGAGGTCGGCGACGGCGTCGGTGTCCCACGCCGGATGCCCGTCGGCCCGGCCCACGAAGATCCGCTCGGCCGCGGCCGGAGCGAGGGCGACGATCGGGTCGAGCGACCGCCGGTCGACGACGACCACGTCGGCCACGGCCAACAGGCGGGCCGCCCGGCGGGTGAGGAGCATCGGATCACCCGGCCCGGCCCCCACCAGGTGCACGGTGGGCGGGGTCACCGGCCGGCCTCGGTGGGCGCGGTGGCCAGGCGCCAGAGGGCGTTGAGGGCGGCGGCCGCCACCGCGCTCCCACCCCGCTCGCCGACGTTGCTGACGGACGGGAGGCCGGAGGCCCGGAGGGCGGCCTTGGCGTCGGCCGCGCCCACGAACCCGACGGGCAGCCCGATCACCAGCGCCGGCCGGAAGGCGCCGGTCGCGGCCAGGCGCACCACCTCGAACAGGGCGGTGGGGGCGTTGCCGACCACGACGACGGCCCCGTCCGGCCACCTCGCGGCTGCCACCCGCATGGCGGCAGCCGACGCGGTGGTGCCGTCGGCCAGGCGGGCGGCGAGCGCCCGTCCCTCGTCCAGGAGGCAGCGGGTGCCGGCCCGGCGGGTGGCGACCCGCACCATCTCCACATCGGCGATCACCGGCGCCGCGGCCCGGAGGGCGGCGATCCCCGCCTGGCAGGCCTCCTCGTCGACCACGAGGGTGTCGGCGTAGGAGATATCGGCGGCGGCGTGGATCACCCGGGCCACGACCGCCCGGGCCGCCGGCGGCCATCGGCTGAGATCGACCCGCTCGGCCAGGATCCGGTACGACTCGACCTCGATGGGATGGGGCGGCATCATCGACCGACCTCGACGATGGCGCCCGCGGGGCAGATGCCGACGCAGTCCCAACAGGCGGTGCAGAGGTCGTCGACGACCGTCGGCTTGCGGGGCGCCCGCCGCAACGCCCGCTCCGGGCACGTCGCCAGGCAGGCGCCGCAGGCGGTGCACGCGTCGGTGATGCGGACGGTGGCGGGCGTCATCGGCCGGCGACCAGGACCATCGAGCGCATGCCCACGATCTCGGGGTCGAGGGCGGACAGGGTGGTGTGGACGACCGACTGGTCGGGTCCGGTGGCGTCGGTGACGACGACCACCGGGGTGGACGGGTCGAGGACCTCGGCCAGGACGTCCCGGGCCCGGGCCAGGTTGCCGGGGCGGCCCGCGGAGCGGGGGTTGTAGAGGGCGAGGGCCATGCCCGACGAGGCGGCGGCCCGCAGCTGGTCCTCGATCGTGGCCCAGGAGAGATGCCGGTCGGACAGGGTGACCAGGGCGTGGGCGCGGCCCAGGGGCGTGCCGGCGACGGCGGCGGCGGCGTGGGCTGCGGTCACGCCCGGGATCATCCGGACGGCCACGTCACCGGCCGCCGCCCGCTCGATCGTGCGGGCGGCCATGGCGAACACGCCGGCGTCGCCGGACGACACCAGCGCCACCCGCCATCCGCACCGGGCCAGGTCGAGGGCGGCCCCGGCCCGCTCCGCCTCCGCTCCCATGGTGCCCCGGAACACGAGTTGCCCGGGCCGGAGAAGGGGGCCCACGGCGTCGACATAGGGCCCGTACCCGATCACCGCGTCGGCCTGGCGGACGGCGGCAGTGGCGGCCGGTGTGCGGTGGGCGGCGCCGCCCGGTCCCAGACCGACGATATCGACGGAGCCGGAGCCGGGGCCGACCCGTCCCACGGCCACCGCCGCGGTGGCGGTGGCGCCCTTGCCCTTGGGGACGACCAGGCGGCCGCCGGGGCCGGCGGCGAGGAGGGCGGCGGCTTCGGCCACGCTGGGGGTGCCGACGGCGATGTCGACCGCCGCGCTCGGGTTGGGGACGTCGACCACGCCGAGCAGCGATGACGGGAAGGTGATCGTGGCTGACGGGAGGGCGGGGTGGCCGGCCCGGACGTCGATGGTGGCGAAGGCGTCGGCCGCGGTCTCGCCGGCCGCGGCCAGGGCGTCGGCCACCACCGCCGACACCTCGTCGGCCACCGCTGTGGACGAGCAGCCGACCCCGACGACCACCCGCCGGTGGTGGTCGCCGACCGCCGCCGCCGGCGCGTCGCCCCACGCCACGAACACGGGGTTGTCGGCGGCCAGGCGGATGCCGCCGTCGGGGAGGACCTCGGCCCGGTCGACGCCGACCAGCACCAGATTGCCGAGCAGGCGGTGGGCGGCCGCGGCCCGGTCGACGGCGGCGAACGTGGCCACCAGGCGTCCCCCGGGGCGGAGGGCGGCGAAGCAGGCGTCGAGCACGGCGAGCCCGCCCCCGCCCACGAAGACCCGGTCGGGCGGGGGCAGCCGGTGGAGCACGGCCGGGGCCGCGCCCTCCACCACGTCCACCGACGCACCGAGGGCAGCGGCGTTGGCGTGCACCCGTTCGGCGTCGTCGTGGTTGCGCTCGACGGCGATGACCCGCAGCCCGGGGGCGGCCAGGGCGGCCTCGATGGCGACGCTCCCGCTGCCGGCGCCGACGTCCCACACCACGCCGGCGGCCGGCAGGTCGAGCTTGCCCAGCACCACCGACCGCACCTCGGGCTTGGTGATCATCGACGCCCGGTGGGCGAAGTCGGCCACCGGCCGTCCGCCGAGGGCAGCCGCCTTCGCCGGCGGCGACGGGTGGGCCAGCACCACGACCGACCGGTGGTCGAAGCGGCCGGCGGCGAGATCGGCCAGGTCGGTGCACCGGACGAGGGCCTCGCCGGGCTCGCCCAGGCGGGTGGCCACCACGACCAGCCGGTGGTGGGCGCCGAGGGCCACCAGGGCGGCGCCGACGGCCTCGGGCGGAGCGTCGGGGCCGGTGAGGACGGCCGCCACCTCGGCCCGGGCCACCTCCGCCGCCACCCGCACGGCGTCGCCGGTGTGGCAGGAGCGCACGACGGCGGTGTCCCACGGCAGTCCGAGGCGGGCGAAGGCGAGGGACACCGACGACGGCGCCGGGTGCACGACGAGGCGATCGGTGCCCCCGAGGCGGGCGGCCAGGGCCCGCACGATGCCGAAGAACCCCGGGTCGCCCGACGCCAGCACGACCGCGGGGCCGGGGTCGGCTCCGACGTGGTCGAGCGCGCCCAGTCCCGCGCCCACGACGACGGTGCGGGCGTCGGGCGGGAGGAGGTCGGCCACCGCGGCCAGCTGTACCCGTCCGCCGGCGACCAGGGCGGCGGAGGCGAGGGCGGCGGTGGCGGCGTCGCCCACCGGACGTCCGCCGAGGAGGCCGACCACGGTGACGGGCGCGTCGTCAGCCACGGGCCACCTCCCGGGTGCCGTCGAAGTCGACGCAGACCACGTCCACCCCGAGCGCCCCGTCGACGTGCGCCCGGCAGTTGGCCGCCGCCCGCCGGCAGAGCAGGCGCAGAGGCTCGACGGTCTCCTGCTCCACGCACACCTCGTAGAAGTGGCGGGCGGTGTTGGTGTGGGTGGCGGCGGCGACCACCTCGGGGGGCGCGCCGGCCTCGACGGCCACCTCGGCCAGCAGCCCGGTGTCGACTTTCGTCCGCCGGAAGTGGGTCATCATCACGCCCGCCGCCAGCTTGGTGATCTTGCCGACCATCCCCACCCAGGTGACGTGGCCGATGCCCGCCGCCGCCGCCCGCCGGAGGGCGATGCCGGTGAAATCCCCCACCTCCACGAAGCACACCTCGGGCAGGTGGGGGAGGGTCCGCTGGGCGTAGGCGTCGGAGCGGGTGCCGGTGGCGAGGACGATGGTGTCGGCGCCCTGGGCCGCGGCCACGTCGATCTGCTGGACGACCGACGCCCGGTAGGCGGCGGTGGAGAACGGCTTCACCACGCCGGTGGTGCCGAGGATGGAGATGCCGCCGACGATGCCGAGGCGACGGTTCGAGGTCCTGGCCGCCATCTCCTCGCCGCCCGGGACCTCGAAGGTGACGACGACGGACCGGGGGTCGACCTCGGCCAGGGCCCGGCGGATCATGTGCCGGGGGACCTCGGTGATCGACGGTTCCCCGACGGGAATGCCCAGGCCGGGCCGGGTGACGGTGCCGATGCCGGGTCCCGCCCGCAGCTCGGGCTGGGAGCCGGCGGCGGCCGGGGCCCATTCGACGGTGGCGGTCATGCGGGCCCCGTGGGTGCAGTCGGGATCGTCGCCGGCGTCCTTCACCACGACGCACCGGTTGGGGGCTTCGGCCTCGACGGGGAAGGTCACCCGGCGCCCATCAGGGAGGGCGACGTCGACCTCGGCCGGGGCGGTGCCGGTGACCAGTCCGAGGAGAGCGGCCTTGGCCGCGGCGCTGGCGCACGTGCCGGTGGTCCAGCCGGTGCGGAGTCCTCCGGGGGCGCCGGCCACCTCGGGGGCGAGGGGGGGCTCGACGGTGTCGTTCACCGCACGGCCATCCCGGTGACGGCGCCGGTGACGAGCAGCCCGCCGGCGCCGGCGGTGGGGAGGGCGACGGCGGCCGGGTCGGCGGCCTCGAGGTTGTCGACCACCAGGACGAGGGTGCGGCCGGGATCGCCGGCGAGGGGGGCGTGGCCGGCGTCGGCGATGGTGCAGGCGATGGCCAGGTGGCGGACGTGGACGGCGATGCCCGCCAACGCCGGCACCGCGATCTCGGTGGCGACGCCGGCCACCGCCTCGAAGGCGATGCCGGCGGCGGCGAGCGCGGCCGACTCAGGACCGTGGCCCGGGTGCAACCAGGTGTCGCCGGCGTAGAGGCGAACCACCGGGCCGCGGCTGGTGGCCGCCAGGAGGACGTCGACCGCCGCCCGCCGGTCGGACACCGTCACAACCGCGGCCGTCGGTGCGAACTCGCCCGCCAGGTGGACGAGGCCGGCGTCGACGACGACCGTCGCCGCCGCCGCCAGCAGCGCCTCCGCCCGCAACGTGAGGAAGTCGGGGTGCCCGGGCCCGCCGCCCACGAGCGTCACCAGTTCGGTGGCGACCTCCGAACCGGTGACGGTTCGCGCCCTCACCGGGCTGTCCGCGTCACCAGTTCGGTGGCGACCTCCGAACCGGTGACGGTTAGCGCCCTCACCGGGCTGTCCGCGTCACCAGTTCGTGTGGGGGGGCGGGGCGGGCGGGTCGTCACGGGGTGGCGCCGGTGGGACGGCCGGTCGTGGTGCCGGGGAGCGAGCGGCGGCGGTAGCCGTGGGCGTAGGCGGGGTCGTAGAGGTGGCAGCGGGGGGCGGCGCCGGCGAGGGCGGGGCCGACCAGCACCAGGGCCGCGGTGCGGGCCCCGTCGGCGGCCATGGCGTCGGCCAGGCCGGCCACCGTCGTCAGCACCACCCGCTCGTCGGGCCACGACGCCCGCACCACGAAGGCGGCGGGGGTGTCAGGCGGGTAGCCCCGTCCGCCGTCGAGCAGCTCCTCCACCAGTTGGGCGGGACGGGCGGCCGACAGATAGACGGCCAACGTCGTGCGGTGCGACGCGAAGGCGGCCACCGTCTCGCCGGCGGGCATGGACGCCGCCGTCCGTCCCGGCAGACGGGTCGACACCACCGACTGGGCCACGCCGGGCACGGTGAGCTCCCGGCCGAGCAGGGCCGACGCCGCCGCCAGCGATCCCACGCCGGGGACGATCTCGAAGGCCCGCCCCGCCTCCACGCACCAGTCGACCTGCTCCTGGACCGCCGAGTAGAAGGACAGGTCGCCCGAGTGCAGCCGCACCACCCGGGCCGACTCGCCGACTGACGAGTACACGTCGACCACGTCCTCGAACGTCATCCCGGCCGAGTCGTGCACCACCGCGTCGGCGGCGACGTGGACCAGCATCTCCTCCGGCACCAGCGACGACGCCCACACCACCACGTCGGCCCGGGCCAGGCGGTCGGCGCCCCGCAGCGTGAGCAGGTCGGGCGCGCCGGGGCCGGCGCCCACGAAGGAGATCATCGAACGGGCGGGACAACGAGGGTGGCCAGGTAGGTCGCGGGACGGTCGGCCACGTCGGCCACGCGGCACACCCGTCCTCCGGGCAGGCCCAGCAGCTCGCCCAGGACTGCGCCCTCCAACCGGCCGGCGGCAGCCAGCGTGGCGGCCAGCTCCGGCAGCCGGGATCCCCCCTTGTAGACGACCACCGCCGCCCCCGAGTCGGCCGCCGCCGCCGCCACCGCCGCGGCCCCGTCGCCCCGGTGGGCGGGCACCAGCACCAGCCGCTCGTCGCCGTCGACCAGCACCGTCCCCGACCGGGCGGCCAGGTCCTGGAAGGCCATGATCCCGGGGATGGACTCGACCGGCACCGCCGGCCGCCGCTCCCGCACCGACGCCGCCACCGCGGCGAAGGTGCTGTACACGTTGGGGTCGCCCAGGGTGACGAACGCCACCCGCTCGCCCACGTCGAGCAGCTCGACCACCCGGGCGGCCACCGCCGCCAGCGCCGCCGCCCGGGCCGCCCCGTCGACCTCCATGACGAACACCACCCGCTCTACCACCACGTCGGGGACGGCCTCCCGCACGATCGCCTCCGCCCGTCCCACCGCCGAGGCCGACGTGGTCGGCGCCAGCACCCGGTCGGCGGCCCGCAGGGCGGCCACCGCCCGGGTGGTCACCAGCCCGGGGTCGCCGGGGCCCATCCCCACGCCCACCAGCGCCGGCCCGGGACGGTTGCGGGCGACAACCGGGTCCTCCCGGTCGCCGAGCCCCCCGGCCGCCGCCGCCACCGGCTCCGCCGCCACCAGTCGCTCGACCGCCAGCCGCACCAACTGCGCCTCCGAGCGTCCCGTCCGGCGGGCCACGTCCGCCAGCCGGGATTTCAGGCCGTCGGGCAGGTAGACGCTGGTCTTCCGCATCTGCACCTACGTAGGGTAAGAGATAGGGCAACCGCCGGGCAAACACCCCTCACCGGGCCTTCACAGGCTCCTCACATGTGCCGCCCACCATGGCCGCCATGAGACCCCCCCGTATCGCCATCGTGGCCGCCGTCACCGCATTGGCCGTCGGCATCGCCGGCCCCGCCGCCGCGGCCAAGCCCGTGGCCCGGAAGGCGGGCAACTTCGTCAGCGCCTGCCGCTACAGCCACTCGCTCCCGACGACCCCATCGTCCATCCGGCCGTCCCCGGCGCGTCCCACAGCCACGACTTCTTCGGTAACACGTCGACCGACGCCTTCTCCACCACCGAATCGCTCCAGGCGTCCCCCGACCTGTGCCGGCGCGACGGCGACCAGGCCGCTTACTGGGTGCCCACCCTGTCCGACGCAGGCAAGGTGGTGAAGCCGACCAACGTCCTCGCCTACTACCTGGTGGCCGGACGCGATCCCGCCTCCATCCAGCCCTTCCCCCTCGGCCTGCGGGTGGTCACCGACGCCGCCGCCCACGTCGTCCGCTTCGCCTGCATCGGCGGCGGGCAGGACACGCCCGAGCAGATGACCCCGCCCGACTGCCCCGCCGGCCTCCACCTGGTGATGCGGGTCCACTTCCCCGACTGTTGGGACGGCCAGCACCTCGACAGCTCCGACCACCGCAGCCACATGGCCTACGCAGTCAAGGGCGTGTGCCCGGCGTCGCACCCGGTGGCGGTGCCCCACCTGCGCCTGGGCGTCCACTACCCGGCCGGCGTCGGAGGGGCCGACGTCACCCTGAGCTCCGGCGGACCGGAGACCGCCCACGCCGACTTCTTCAACGCCTGGGACCCCGCGGCCCAGGCCCGGCTGGTGACCCAGTGCCTTAATGCCGCCGTGACGTGCGGCGAGAAGGGCCCCGCCTAGCACTGGTGGGACCGGCTAGGGCGTGTACCGCTGGCAGATGTCGGTGACCTGGTAGCGGTCGAAGGTGAGCCAGTAGAGGCCATAGCCGGGATGGCGCCCGCCCGGCGGATGGGTGCGTATGTCGCCCAGCTCGGACCCCACCAGCGCCCCCGAGAGGTGCAGCAGCCGGACTCGGGCGCCGGGGGCGACGACCGCCTCGTCGGTGCGCACCAACGCGTTGACGATCAGGTAGTCGTTCGGCGGGCCGGACGGGTCCTCCGGATGCTGCTCGTGGTAGGCCCGGGCGGCGTCGTCGCCGACGAGGTTCTGGACAACATCGAACGCGACGGTCTCGTTGGTGGTGTCCACCCCGTACAGGTACACCGCGTACAGACCGCCGGCGGGGTCGAAGTCGGTCCGACTGGTCGTCCCCGCACCGGCGCAGGTGGTCACCTCGCTGCCGGGCGGCGGGTCGAACTGGTCGGAGTTGGCGTCGGTCGGAGTGGTGTCCCAGCTCCTCGGGTCGCGGCACACCTGGGTCACCACGCCGTCCCGCAGGGCGAGCCAGAACACCCGATCGCCGCCGACGATCGTGTTCGTCAGGATGTCGTCGAGCGTTCCCGGGATGATCGTGGGCGCCACGCCGGCCGAGTCGCTGTAGTGGACCAGCCGAACCCGTACGTCACTGGCCACGGGGGCCTCATCGGTGTGCTCAAGGGCGTTGACCAGCCACGACCCGTTCGGCGGCGGGCCCGGCTCGGTCGGGTCGTCCCGGTGGTAGGCCGCCACCGCTTCGTCTCCGACGACGATCTGGACGACGTCGAACGCCACCGTCTGGCGGGTGGTGTTCACCGAGTAGAGGTACACCGGGTAGTGGCCGGACTGGGAGTCGAAGCCGGCTCCGCTGCTCACCCCCTCGTCGGCACAGGTGCTGGCGGTGTCGAAGGGCCGATCGGGGACGGCCGTCGTCGGCGTCGCCGGGCCCGCACGGTCACTGCTGCACCCGGAGAGCGCGGAAAGGGCCACCAGCGCCGACACCGCCCCCCTGCGTCCCCAACTCATCGTCCGCCTCCCACGTCGAGGAACCGGCGGACGTCGTCCGCCTCGCGGCCGACATCCGGCGCCGACGACGTGGGAAATGGTCGCACGTCCACGCCGCCGCCCGGACGGGACCAGGTCCCGACCACCTCGCCGTCGACCACCACCACCGGCTTCACCATCCCGCCGCCGGGGTTGACGAGGCGGGCGTGGTCGGGGGACAGGTGGAGGCGGCGGTCGGCGTAGGCGAGCAGGAGGGAGTCGAAGGCGCCCAGGAGACGGGTGGGCGGGCGGCGGCGGGCGGCGGCCACGGCCCGGTCGACGTCGGCCGCCAGCAGCCACATCGAAGGCGCCACCTCCACCACGTCGGCGTCGATGGCGGCCCATTCCCGACGGGCGGCGGGCGGCCCGAGTCCCGACCAAGCGGCGAAGTCGGCCGGCGACGCGGGGCCGAAGGCGGCCAGGTAGCGGCGGGCCAGCTCGCCGGGACCGCCGCCGGTCGTCCCCGCCGCCGACTCGCCGATCCAGTCGTCGAGGAGGACATAGCGCTCCCCGGGAAGCACGCACAGCCGGCCCTCGAGCCCGGCCCGGGCGATGACGTGGATGGCGGCCTGCCCCGACGGGTCGACGCCGTGGGGCGCGAGACGGTCCTTCACCTGGGCTCGGGTGAGCGGGCCCTCGGCGGCCAAGGCGTCGACGAGCGCCTCCACCGCCCGGTCCCCGGCCGCGCCCGCGATTCCCAACTGCTCGGCCCGCTTCGACGGACGGAGGAAGGTCGGACCGACGAGCGCCACCAGCCAGCGCACGTCCTCCGCCCGGTGGAGGTGGCGGGTGCCCCGCAGGCTCCACGTGAGCACGACCCGCCGCTCCTCCCGGGCCCGGTCGACGTCGCCCTCCACCAGCCCCCGGCTTCGGGCCCGGATGGCGAGGGCGGCGGCGGTGACGTCCTGCGCCTGCACCGCCACCAGCCGGCCGACCACATCGTCCACTGTGCGAGGCCGCGTCCCCGACAGCAACTGACCCCGAACCCGCGCCCGCCGAACGCCCGACTCCGTCAGCCGCCTCACGACCCGGAGGATGCCTCCACCACCTGGTCCACCGCTTCGACCAGGGGCGCCCATCCCGCCGGGGACGATCCATCCGGCACCAGAACCGCCCGTCCGCCCCACGAGACGAGGAGGTCGACGTCGGCCGCCGACGAGGCCGACACGGCCGCCGCCCGGCGGGCCTCCACCCCTTCCCACCAGCGGGCCTTGAGCGCCTCCAAACCCTTCCCCCGGACCGCCAGCGTCGGCATGTCGACGAAGATCGGCAGGTCGATGGTGGGCGAGGCCGCGGCCAGGTGGCTGCCGGCGAAGAGCACGGCCTGCGGCCGGTGGTCCGCCAGCGCCTGGAGCAGGGCCCGGCTCCGCGCCGGACCGAGGAGGGCCCGTCCCAACCGGGGCTGCGGGCTGAGGAGCGCAACCAGCCGAGGAACCGGCTCCTCGTCGGGCAGGCCCTCGCCCGGCGCCAGCACCCGCACCGAGAAGCGGGCCGACAGGGCCTCCACCAGCCCCAGGGTGCGGCATCCGCCGCCCGCCGCCAGCGGCTCCCCCGACACGACGAGCAGCTGGATCACCGGCCCGAGAGTAGGGCGCCGTGAGAAGATGACCCGCTTGTCCACTACTCCGACTGGGACTCCGACCGGGACCCTCACCGGCCCCCCCGCCGGCACCCCCGCCGGCACCGCGGCGATCAGGTTGATCGAGGTCACCAAGCGCTTCCCGGGCACCGGCGCCGACGCGGTCGGTCGGGGCGGCGGCCTCCGCCTCGACGTGGCCAAGGGGTCGATCGTGGCCCTCCTGGGCCCGTCCGGCTGCGGCAAGACCACGACCCTGCGGATGATCAACCGCATGATCGAGCCCACCTCCGGACGCATCGAGATCGAGGGCCGCGACGTCACCCGGTCGCCGGTGGCCGAGCTGCGCCGGGGCATCGGCTACGTGATCCAGCAGGTGGGCCTCTTTCCCCACCACACGGTGGCCCGCAACATCGCCGCCGTCCCCAGCGCCCTCGGGTGGGACAAGGACCGCATCGCCACCCGGGTCCGGGAGCTGGCCGACCTGGTGGGCCTGGAGCCATCGCTGCTCGACCGCTACCCGGACGAGCTTTCCGGCGGCCAGCAGCAGCGGGTGGGCGTGGCCCGGGCCCTCGCCGCCGACCCGCCCGTGCTCCTCATGGACGAGCCCTTCGGCGCGGTCGACCCCGTCGTCCGGGGCCGCCTGCAGGACGAGCTGCTCGGGCTCCAGTCCCGCGTCCAGAAGACGATCGTGCTCGTCACCCACGACCTCGACGAGGCCATCAAGCTGGCCGACCGCATCGCCCTGCTCAACGTGGGCGGCGTCCTCGAGCAGTACGCCTCGCCCGACGACCTGCTGCGGGCCCCGGCCAACGAGTTCGTCGAACGCTTCGTCGGCGGCGACCGCAGCATCCGCCGCCTCACCCTGGCCACGGTGGCCGACCTCCCCTTCGCGCAGGGTCCGGTGGTCGCGGTGGAGACGGCCACGGCCGACGACGCCCGGTCGGCCATGGCCGCCCACCGCTCGGACTGGTTCGGCCTCACCGCCGACGGTGTCTTCCTCGGCTGGGTGCCGGGTGCGGCCCTCGACGGCGCCGGCTCGTTGGCCGACCTGCCCCGGACCGTGCCCGCGGCCCAGGTGGCGGCCACCAGCACCCTGCGGGCGGCGATGGAGATCATCATGACGTCGGACACGTCGGTGGCCGTGGTCGACGACGGGGGCAGGTTCGGCGGCGTGGTCACCCTCGAGCGGATCCGCGCCGCCCTGGCCGGCGCATGATCCTCGCCCAGGCCACCAACCCCATCATCCGGTGGGAGTACCTCCGCGACGAGTGGGACAAGGTCCGCACCGCCCTCATCCAGCACATCGAGCTCACCCTGCTGGCCGTCGCCCTCGGCCTGGTGGTGGCCTCGGTCCTGGCCGCGATCGCGCTCCGCTACCGGTGGACGGCCAACCCCATCACCACCTTCACCGCCTTCGTCTACACGATCCCGTCCGTCGCCCTCTTCGGCCTCCTCGTCCCCTACACGGGGGTCAGCCGGACGACGGCCGTCATCCCCCTCGTCGGCTACACCCTGTTGATCCTGGTCACGAGCATCCTCACCGGCTTCCGGTCGGTGCCGCCGGCGGTGCGGGACGCGGCCGAGGGGATGGGACTCTCGCCCGCCCGCCGGGTGTTCACGGTGGAACTGCCCCTGGCCGTGCCCTACATCATCACCGGCATCCGGGTGGCGACGGTGACCACCGTGGGCCTGGTGACGGTGGCCGCCATCGTCGGCGAGGGCGGCCTGGGCCGGCTCATCCTCGACGGCCTGCGCCGCACCTTCTGGACGCCGATGACCGTCGGCGCCTCCCTGTCGATCATCCTCGCCCTGGTCCTCGACCTGTCCCTGTGGGGCCTGGGCCGGGCCCTCACCCCGTGGACCCGCCGAGGCGGTCCGCAGCGGGCGGCGACCCGGTGATCCTGGTGGCCGCGGCCCAGGCCGTGCGCCGCGACATCGGGCTGTGGGAGTGGCTCTTCGACGCCGGCACGTGGACCGGCCGCAACGGCATCCTCGCCACCGCGGGCGACACCGTGCGCCTGTGCGCGGCCGTGATCGCCACGTCGGCCCTGATCGCGGTGCCCCTGGGCGCCTTCCTGGCTCACATCCGCCGGGGGGAGCTGGCGGCCACGTGGGTGGTCAACGTGGGCCGGGCCATCCCCACCTTCGCCCTGGCCGGCCTCCTCGTCCCAATCTCCCTGCGGTGGGGCTACGGGTTCGAGCCGTGGCCCGTCTTCGTCGCCCTCACCCTGCTTTCGGTGCCCCCGATCTTCCTCACCACGTTCACCGCCGTGTCCCAGGTCGACCCGGTGGTGGTCGACGCGGCCCGGGGGATGGGCCTCGAAGACCGGCGGGTGCTGCTCCGGGTGGAGCTGGCCCTCGCCCTGAGCGTGATCCTGACCGGGGTGCGGGTGGCGGCGGTGCAGGCGGTGGCCACCGAGCCCATCCGGGCCTTTCTCGGCGGCGGCGGCCTCGGGGGGTACCTTCGGGACGGCCTGGGGCAGAACAACGACACGCTCGTCCTCGGCGGTGCGATCCTGGTGGCGGCCCTGGCCGCGCTCACCGGTGCCGCCTTCGGGGTGTTCGAGCGGGTCATCGTGCCGAAGGGTGTCAGGCGGTTGCGTCGAGCGGGAGATCGAGGCTCATCTCACAATGGGGAGGACCATGAACGAGCGAGTGTCCAGGTCAGCGAGGCTGCTGATCCTGTTGGCAGCCTGCAGCTTGCTGACGGCGGCCTGCGGTAGCAGCGACAAGAAGGCCGACACCGGCGGATCGACCACCGCCACCACCGTCGCCGGTCCCGGCATCAAGATCCGGGGTCAGGACTTCAGCGAGTCGGCCACCATCGCCCAGGTCTACGGCCAGTATCTGAAGGCCAAGGGCTACACCGTCGACATCCTCACCCCCGCCGGCTTCCGCGACGAGGCGATCGCCGCCCTCAAGAGCGGCGCCGTCAACCTCATCGTCGACTACATCGGCGGCGACGCCACCGCCCTCGCCCCCGACACCAAGGTCACGGCCGAGCCCGACCAGGTCCTCGGTGTGATCAAGCCCGCCTTCGCCGCCATCGGGGCCACCGTCCTCGAGTACTCCGAGGCCACCGACGGCGACGCCTTCGTGGTCCGGGGCGACTCCCCGGCGGCGAAGATCTCCGACGTCAAGAACCTCGACACCGTCCTCGGCGCCTCGCCCCAGTGCGAGACCCGGCCCCAGTGCTACATCGGCTTCACCGACCCCGCCGTCTACGGGATCACGTTCAAGGAGTACAAGAAGATCGACTTCGGTCCGCAGCTGGGCGAGGCCCTGTCGGCCAAGGAGGTCGACGCCGTCGTCTGGAACACCACGGCCCCCCAGATCAAGGAGAAGGGCTTCAAGGTCCTGGAGGACGACAAGCGCCTGTTCCCGGCCCAGAACGTCGCCCCCATCGTCTCGACGTCGGTGAACACGGCCTACGGCAGCAAGCTGGCCGCCGACCTCGACGCCCTCAGCAACGCCATCACCACCGACGACCTGGTGGCCTGGAACGTGGAGACCGACGTCAAGTTCCGCGAGTCCGACGCCGTCGCCACCGAGTGGCTCAAGAAGAAGGGCCTCGACTAAGTCGTCGACGCGACCGGGGGGCCCCGAAAGGCCCCCCGGCCGGCGGGGCGCGCTGCCCCCCGGGGGGCAGGCGTCTACCCGTCAGCAGCGGGATTCGAGGCCGAGGGTGGCGGTGACCTGGCCGTGGGCGGCCCGCCGCTGGGACCGGGGCACCTTGACCGCAACGGCTCCGGCGACGAGGGCGCGGCCCACGGCCCGGCGCCAGGCCGAGTCGGCGCGCTGGCGGCGAAGGGTGCGGGCGCCGGCGTCGGCGTGAGCCAACAACCGCAGTTCGCGCTGCCGTTCCTCGACCATCTGCTCGATCACGTAGGGGTGCATGCAGTCATCCTCCGCCGACTGCGCGGGACGGACAAGTGGCAGGAAAGACATCTTGCGCTAGAATCGTGCCAATGCATCGGGTGGTGACCGTGATCGGGCCCAAGGTGGCCATGTTCGAGCTGTCGGTGGCCTGCGAGGTGTTCGGGCTCGACCGGTCGGAGCTGGTCGACCCGTGGTACCGCCACCGGGTGGCGGCGGCGATACCCGGTCCGCACTTCAGCCCCGAGGGGGTGTCGGTCGACACGCCGTACGGCCTCGACGAGGTGGCCGACGCCGATACCGTGATCATCCCGGCCAACCCGTTCTACGGCCCGCCGCCCGAAGAGCTGCTCGACGCCCTCCGCGCCGCCCGCGAGCGCGGGGCCCGCCTGCTGTCGGTGTGCACCGGAGCCTTCGTCCTGGCCGCCACCGGCCTCCTCGACGGCCAGCGGGCCACGACCCACTGGATGCACTCCGAGGCGCTGGCTAGGGAGTACCCCAAGGTCCTGGTCGACCCCAAGGTGCTCTACGTCGACGCCGGCGGGATCATGACCTCCGCCGGCACCGCCGCCGGCATCGACCTCATGCTCTACGTCGTCCGCCTCGACCACGGGGCCGAGGTGGCCAACGCCGTCGCCCGGCGCATGGTCGTGCCGCCGCACCGGGATGGGGGCCAGGCCCAGTTCGTCGACCTCCCAATCGCCCCAAGCAACGGGCACGAGCCCCTGGCCGGGGTTCTGGGGTGGATGCTCGAGCACGTCGGCGACGACCTCAGCGTGGAGCACCTCGCCCGGCGGGCCGGCACCAGCCCCCGCACCTTCGCCCGCCGGTTCCGGGCGGAGACGGGCACCACGCCCCACCAGTGGATCCTGAGCCAGCGCATCCTGCTCGCCCAGCGCCTGCTGGAGACCACCGACGACGCCGTCGAACTGGTCGCCCAACGCAGCGGCTTCGGCTCCGCCGCCGGCCTGCGCCAACACTTCACCCGGACCGTCTCGGCGTCGCCCCAGGCCTACCGGCGCACGTTCCGGGCCTAGGCCGCGACCTACCCCTTGCTCGGCTGGGAGCCGGCGTACCCGCCGACGAGGATGGCGAGCCCGCCGAACATGGCCTGCTCCGAGACATCGCGCCATCCGGCAACAGCGCTCGTATCCGATCCGCGAGCTTCCTGTCGTAGGGCACCGGCGCAGAGGTTATGGGCTCCAGGAGCCACGGCGCGGGCGCGAAACTCGGACTTCGAGATCAACCGGGGGGTGACGTGGGTCCCGACGTGCACATCGTGACGGTCGCGGCCCGGTCCACGGCGGTCGCCAGGCGATCGACGACCTGGGCCGAGTTCCCGACTGTCTGGAGGGTTCTGCTCGATCAGGTGTACGCCTTCCTCGGTACCCACGAAGTCAGTCAGACCGGACACAACGTCATGCTCTACCAGGACGACGTCCCCAACGTCGAGGTTGGGGTCGAAGTCGAGGGCCCCTTCGCCTCCGACGGCCCCGTCGTGTCGTCGGCCCTGCCTGCGGGCGAGACGGCGATGGCCGTCCACCGCGGGTCCTACGACGGTCTCGGGGCCGCCCACCTGGCGATTCGCGACTGGTGCGCGGCCAACGGCCGGAACCTGGCGGGTCCCCGCTGGGAGATTTACGGCGACTGGCACGAGGACCCCGCCCAGCTCGAGACGGAGGTGTACTACCTGCTGCGGTCGTGATCGTTCGCGGTATGCCTTCAGGCCTGGGGCTGGACGATGTTGACCATCCACGTGATGCCGAACTGATCGGTGCACATGCCGAACTCGTCGCCCCACATCTGCTTCTCCAGGGGGACCGAGACGGTGCCGTCGGCGGACAGCTTCTCCCAGTAGCGGCGCAGCTCGTCGGCGTCGTCGCCGCTCAGGCTCACCGAGATGTTGGTGCCGGGCGAGTACTCCATCCCGGGGGGCGTGTCGGAGCCCATGATCGTGAAGCCGCTGGCGGACTCCAGCATGCCGTGCATGATCTTGTCCGCGCCGGGGGCGTCCTGGTCGCCGTATTCACCGAAGGTGTTCACCCGCAGCGTGCCACCGAGGACGCTCTCGTAGAACTCCAGGGCCTCCCGAGCGTTGCCGTCGAAGCTGATGTACGGGTTGAGTCGAGAGCTCACGTGATCCTCCTGGGTCGGAACCTGCCGTCCTCACAAGACTCCAGCACACCACCAAACTCATCGCCCACCCCCGCCGGCTGTCTGGCACCGCCGTCTACAGGCGGCGGAGGGCGGACTCCAGGCGGCCGGCGGTGAGGTCGGGGAGGGCGATGTGGCGGGCGCCCATGGCGGTGGCCAGGTCGGCGGCCAGGCCCAGGCGGGGGCCGGTGGTGGGCTCGACGTCGATCACGACCGCGGGCAGCCGGTGGCGGGCGACGATGGCGGCTTCGGCCAGGGCCGCGGTCACCGGGTCGGCGTGGGCGCCGGCCCCGCTTGTGGCCCGCCCGTCGGTCACGACCACCAGCAGGGGGCGGAGGTTGGGCGTGGCCGAGCGGTGGGCGAGGACGGTGGCGGCCTTGATGCCCTCGGCCAGGGGGGTCTCGCCGCCGGTGGCGAGTGCTTCGAGACGGGCCCGGGCCACCTCGACGCTGCCGGTGGGGCGAAGGACGACCTCCGCCCCCTTGCCGCCGAAAGTGACGAGGGCGACCCGGTCACGGCGCTGGTAGGCGTCGACGAGGAGGCCGAGCAGGGCGCCCTTCACCGCCGCCATGCGGTCGTCGGTGCCCATGGAGCCGGAGGCGTCGACGGCCAGGACGAGGAGGTTGCCGGTGAGGGCGTCCTTCACCGGCTCCCGCAGGTCGGCGGCGGTGATGGTCGGTGTGGGGCCGGCGCCCGCGCCCTCCGTGCGGCGGACGGCCGCGGCCTGGATCGTCGGCACGACCGCGACCGAGCCGATGGCGCCGGCGGGGGCCCGGCTGCCGACGGTGCGGCCCCGGTCGGTGCCGCCGACGGGGGAGCGGCGGCCCATGCGGCCCGTCTCCTCCGTCTCGGGGGCGACGATGGCGATGACGGGAGCGGGGGCATCGGGGGTGGCCACCTGCTCGTCGGGCGGTTCGGGGCCGAAGGCCCTGTCTCCGAGGGCATGGTCGAGGGCGTCGTCGACGGCGGACGACGCCTGGCCCGGGTCGTCCAAGGGCTGCCGCCGTTGACGGTGGGCGAGGACGAGGTGGGCGACGGCCCTTACGTCGGCGGCGGTGGTGGCCGCCCGGCCCTGCCAGCCGGCGTGGGTGGCGGCGGCCCGGACCATGACGATGTCGGCCCGCATGCTCTCCGCCCCCGCGGCCACGCAGGTGGCGCACGCGCCCTCCAACAGGTCGTCGTCGACCGACGCCGGGCGGGTGGCGGCCAGGCGCCGGACGAGCTCGTCCTCCGCCTCCGCCCACGACGCCATGAACCCAGACGGGTCGGCGTCGAACGCCTGCCGCCGGCGCACCACCTCGGCCCGGATGGCGGGGTCGGACGGGTTGCGCACGTCGACGGCCAGCCCGAAGCGGTCGAGGAGCTGAGGACGCAGGTCGCCCTCCTCCGGGTTCATGGAGCCGACGAGCAGGAACCGGGCCGGGTGGCTGTGGGACACGCCGTCGCGCTCCACCCGGTTCACGCCCGACGCGGCCGCGTCGAGGAGGGCGTCGACCAGGTGGTCGGCCAGCAGGTTGACCTCGTCGACGTAGAGGACGCCGCCGTCGGCCGCGGCCAGCAGCCCGGGCCGGAAGCGGACCTCGCCGCCGGTGAGGGCGGCGGCCAGGTCGAGCGAACCCACCACCCGCTCCTCGGTGGCGCCCAAGGGGAGCTCCACGAACGGCCCCCCGGCGAGGAGGGCGGCCAGCCCCCGGGCGAGGGTCGACTTCGCCGACCCCTTGTGCCCCCGCAGGAGGACCCCCCCGATGTTCCGGTCGGCCGCGGCCAGGATCAGCGCCAGCTTGGCCTCCTCCGCCCCCACCACCGCCGACAGCGGGAACTGGTGACACTTTTCCCGCCCAGGGCCGGGTGAAGTGTCACCAGTTGCGGGGCGGGCGCCACGCTGCGGGAACCGGTGACGGTTTTCCGCCCCAGGGCCGGGAAAAGTGTCACCAGTTCGGGTTCGGTCGTCGTGGGTGCTCACGTCCGGCGCTCTTCGAGGCCTTCGGCGGCCAGCAGGCCCGCCCGCAACGTGGCCCGGGACTCGTCCGACGCGGCCCACAGGTCGCGCTCGTCGGCTTCCAGGAGGCGTTCGCAGATGCTGCGCAGGGCCCACGGGTTCGACTTCTCGTAGAACGCCCGCATCACCGGGTCGGCCACGTAGGCCTGGGTCACCCGCTCGTACATCCAGTCCTCGACCACGCCGGCGGTGGCGTCGTAGCCGAACAGGTAGTCGACCGTGGCCGCCACCTCGAAGGCGCCCTTGTACCCGTGGCGACGCATGGCGGCCAGCCACTTGGGGTTGAGCACCCGGGTGCGGACCACCCGGGCCGCCTCCTCCGCCAGCGACCGCATCACCGGCCGGGAGGGGTCGGCCGAGTCGCCGAACCAGGCCCGGGGCGCCCGTCCCGACAGCTCCTCCACCGCCGCCACCATCCCGCCGTGGTCCTGGAAGTAGTCGTCGCCGTCGAAGATGTCGTGCTCCCGGTTGTCCTGGTTCTTGACGGCGACGTCGATGGCCGCGAACCGCCGGCGGACCTGCTCGGGGGCGGCCACCCCGAACTCGGCCCGCCGGTAGGCGAAGCCGCTCCACGCCAGGTAGACGTCGGCCAGGTCGGACCGGGTGCGCCACGAGCGGGTCTCGATGGCCTGCCAGATGCCCGATCCATAGGAACCGGGCCCCGGGCCGAACACCCGGGCGTCGTCCACGCCGGCGGCGGCGATGGGGTTGTCGTCCTCCGACTCCCCCACCAACGCCGCCACCAAGCGGACGGCGTCGTCGAGCAACGCCACGACCCCCGGGAAGGCGTCCCGGAAGAAGCCCGAGATGCGGATGGTGACGTCGACCCGGGGACGGCCCAGCTCGGCCAGCGACACCACCTCCAGGCCCTCGACCCGTCCCGAGTGGGGATGCCAGACGGGGCGCACGCCCAACAGGGCCAGGGCCTCGGCCACGTCGTCGCCCTGGGTGCGCATGTTGGCCGTCCCCCACACGACCAGGCCCACCACCCGGGGACACGCCCCCGTCTCGGCCACGTGGCGCTCGACCAGGCGGTCGGCGAGGGCCCGGCCCACGTCCCACGCCAACGCCGACGGGATGGCCTTGGGGTCGACGGAGTAGAAGTTGCGTCCGGTGGGAAGGACGTGCGCGCCCCCCCTGGTCGGGGCGCCACTGGGCCCGGCCGGCACATGGCGGCCGTCGAGGCCGGCCAGAAGGTTGCCGAGCTCATCGGGCGTCCGGACCAGGGCGGGGACCAGGGTCGACCACACCCAGTCGAGGGTCGGGTCGCCGGCGGTCTCAGCCGCGCCCGCGCCCGACTCAACCCGCCGGCGGCATTCGGCCTCGATCCGGTCGGCGTCGCGGTCGCGGTCGAGGTCGAGCTGCAACCCGGCCGCCACCGTGGCCCGCAGCGACGGCACCGTCCCCTGGGGCTGGCGGGTGATGGCCAGGATGGTGTCGACCAGGGCCTCGCCCGCCGGCGCCGCGCCCAGAACGTGCAGGCCGCCCCGGATCTGGGCGTCCTTGAGCGAGCACAGGTAGCCGTCGACGTGGTTGATCATCCCGGCGAAGTCGTCGGGGTCGGGCATCGTCTGCACGCCCAGGTCGCGGGCCAGCTCGGAGGTGACGAGGAGGTCCCACAGCTGGCCCCGGATGGCGGGCAGCTTGGACGGGTCGAGCGACTCGATCTTGGCGTGCTCGTCGAGCAGCCGCTCCACCCGCGACAGCTCGTCGTAGGTCTCGGCCCTGGTCATGGGCGGCGGGAGGTGGTCGACGATCACCGCGTGGGTGCGGCGCTTGGCCTGGGTGCCCTCGCCCGGGTCGTTGACCACGAACGGGTAGAGGAGGGGCAGGTCGCCGAGGGCGGTGTCGGGGATGCAGGCCGACGAGGGCCCCACCCCCTTGCCCGGCAGCCACTCGAGGGTGCCGTGCTTGCCCATGTGGACGAGGGCGTCGGCGCCGAAGGCCACATCGAGCCACCGGTAGAAGGCGAGATAGTGGTGGGGCGGGGGGAGGTCGGGGGCGTGGTAGGTGCCGATGGGGTCCGCGCCGAAGCCCCGGGGCGGCTGGACGGCCACCACCACGTGACCCAGGTCGACGCCGGCGAAGACGAGATCACCATCGTGGACACACACCGTGCCCGGCGCCGGTCCCCACGCCGTCTCGATCTGCGTCCGGAGGGCCGCGGGCAGGGTGGCGAACCACTCGACGTACTCGTCGACCGGTAGGCGCCCGGCGGCGAGGGCCAGTTGCGCGGGCGAGAGAGAAGGGCGGTCGTAGGTAAGACCGTCGGCCAGGCGGGCCATGAAGGCGTCGGAGTCGTCCGGCACCTCGTGGACCTTGTAGCCGGCGGTGGCCATGGCTTCGAGCACCCGGAGCAGGCTGGCCGGCGTGTCGAGGGCGACGGCGTTGCCGATGCGGCTGCGCTGGGTGGGGTAGGCGGTGAGGACGATGCCCACCCGCTTGTCGGCGTTGTCGAGGTGGCGGAGGCGGGCCAGGCGGGTGGCGATGCCGGCGATGCGCTCGACCCGGTCGGGCACGGCCCGGTGGGCGGCCAGGGCCACTCCGAGCTGGTCGCCGTCGTCGACGACCTCCTTGAACGAGAGCGGGGGACCGATGATGCGGCCGTCGAACTCGGGGATGGCCACCCCCAGGGCCACGTCGAGGGGGGACAGGCCGCCGGTCGAGTTCGCCC
>JAXDMK010000078.1:0-8802 GCA_034666105.1 Actinomycetota bacterium
GGTCACGTTGTGGGCGTCCCAGAACTTGCCCCCGCCCGAGCAGCCGCAGCCGGCGACGTGGGCCTCCCAGTCGTAGGTGTTGTTGCCCGCGATCTCGTTGTGGTCGATCACGATGTTGCCCAGCGAGGCGTGGGTGGCCTTGAACATGGAGAACCCGTACTGGCCGTTGTTCAGGATGCAGTTGTAGGCGAGGAGGTTGTTCGACCCGAGGAAGACGCCCGCCCCGGCGTTTCCCTGGATGGTGTTGTAGGTCATGGTCCAGCCGCTGCCGCCGTCGTGGTTGACCACACCCTGGTTCTTGTTCGCCCCCGCGGGGCCGAAGTTCTGGATCGTGAGGTGCTGGATGCTGACGTTGACCGCCTGCTGGGTGAAGGCGTAGGTGTTCACCCCGCCCCCGTCGAGGATCCCCCCGGGGGCGCCCACGTAGGAGTCGTTGTCCTTGGGGATGACCTGGTTGTACTGGCCCGAGCCCAGGGTGTGGGTGCCGGGCGACAGCCAGAAGGTGGTGCCGGCGGGCTGGGCCTGGGTGACGGTGTTCAGGTTCTGGCCCGGATCGACCCGCACCGAGCCCGCGGGCTGGGCGGCGGGGCCGTTCAATATCGAGGCGTTGCCGCAGATCTGGGCCGGCGGGGTGGCCGGGAAGCTGCCGGCCACCGCTCCGGCGGGAGCGGCGGAGGAGGCCATCAGTAGCGGAAGCCAGAGGGTGAAGGCGGGGAGAGCGACAACGAATCTCACGGCGGATCGGGGACAGCGGTCAGGACGCGCCGGGCGCGGGGTACGACTTGAATCCACTGGGGTCGGCTCCTAAGCGTCTGAGTCGGGAAAAGCAGGCTCAAAACAACACGGCAGTCGCGAGGGTTGAATCTAAACGACATTGGCGGGGAACGGGCGGTTGGGGCCCGCCGGGCGTCATCCCACCCCTACCACCCCGGCGCGGCTCGCCGGCCGACCCTCGGCGACGCCGGTCATGAGCGGGGCGGAGCCAGTAGGCTGAGTCGTCCGGGAACGTCAGCGAAGGCGTGGGGCGCGTGACTCTCCAACTGTGGCTCCGAGGGTGTCGATGAACCTCCGTGGCGCCAGGTACATGCCGTCGGGCAGGGCGACCAGGGCGTTCGCCGCGATCGCCGCCGCCGTCTTCGCAACCGGGCTTCCTCTCTGGGAGGCGCCGGTGGACGCCGCTGCCGCCGACACCACCAAGACGTTTGTCGTTTCCGACGGCGCGAAACGGCCGTACACGATGCACGACCCTCGGCCTGATCCTTCGAGCGCGAACGCCCCGATCGTCTTTGATTTCGAGGGTTCGCTGACGCCGACCTTCGCCGCCCTGTCCGACGCCAATGGCTTCGTGTTGCTGCAAACCGCGGCCGAGGGCGTGGTGAGCAGGTTCACCGCCAATCAGTTGTTCGTCAATGAGTTGATGACGTACGTGCTCAGCCCGGAGAGCGGCCTCAACATCGACCGGTCGCGGGTCTATCTGTTCGGATTCTCTACAGGCGGCGCGTTCATCGGCAAGACGGTGTGCGCCGCGGGCGACGCCCAGCTGGCCCAGTCGATCCGGAGCCGCATTGCCGGCTTCGGCACCGTCGGCAGCAGCCTTCGCACCGTCGACGCCATGCCCTATCTACGGCAGGTCGGCCAGGATGCGGCCGGCCAACCGTTGGGCGACACAACGACCGTCAATGGCGCGGCCGACTGTTCTGCTCGACCGCCGGTGCCGATGATATCCGTCACGGGTCTCGCCGACGCGGGCTTCAATGCGCGGTCGTGCGGCTCGTCGGCCGAGAACCCGCAGCCCGCCTGCGTGATGTCGCAGACCGAGTACTTCGTCCACTGGAGCAGGGTGAATGGATGCACCGGACTGCCGGCCACCATTCCGCTGACCATCGCCACCGCGACCACGAGCAACGTCCAGTTCGACGCCGGCGGATGTCCGGCCGGTACAGGGGTACGCCTCATCGGAGTCGCCGGGGCGGGGCACACTTCGACTCCGGCCCGCTTCAACACGCCCGATGCCTTCTGGGCCTTCATCAGCCAGTTCCGTAACGGATCGGCGCCGGTGGTGCTCCCGCCGCCGGTCGTGACACCACCCGGGTCGGGCGGCGGCGGCACCGGTCCCGGAGGCACGGGGACAGGAGGCGACGGGGGAGCCACGACCGGGGGCGGGGTCGCGGCGGCGGGTGGCGGAGACGGCGGACAGGTGGAGAGCGATGCCGAGGCCACCACGACCAGCACCGTTGCCCCCCCAGCCGACGGCCAGAGTGCCGGGTCACCCGACACCACTGCGCTCGCCGCGGCCCCGGGCCGTCGGGTCGGCAGCCGGACTTCGCCGGCAACCTCGGGTAACGGGAGCGGGACGAGGACCTGGCTCATCGCCGCCGCCGGGCTCGGCGTCGTGATCGCGGCCACCGCGCTGGTGCGGTGGCGGAGGCGAACGCCGAACGGCTGACGGCGCTGGGCGTCCGCCCCGTCTGTCGTCTCCGCCGAGGGAAGCGGAGCGATACCGGCACCCTTGACTCAGGGCACCCCGGCCGCCACAATCGGAATCCTAGGGCGGAAGGGGCCGGCGGCTCATGGCGGGATGGCAAGGGCGGGAAAGGCGTACGCGTCCCCGATCGGGAGGCGCAGAAATGCGTCGCGTGCTTTCGCAGGCGTCGGGCGTACGTCGCACGTCTCAATGCCGTCGGCCCGAACCGGTAGTGCCCGTCTCCCTCCAGGCTCTCGTCAAGCCAAAGAACAGCACCCGACTCGTACCAGCTCTCACGATTGTCGAGGAGGAAATGTACCAATGAGGTCTCTCTCGAAACGCGCCCTGCTGTCGCTCGCGGCAGTGTCCGCCGGTCTGTTCGCGGTTCCGGTTGTCGCCTCGGCAGCCTCGTCAGGGGCGACGGGGTGTGCCGGCGACGCCCGCACGCTCACCTGGTCACCACCCGCCGTCGCCGGCAACCTGACCGGCTACCACATCAACCACCAGCTCTTTACACCGTCGACACCGCATTTCGACGCCGTCGACGTCGGACCGCAGCAGACGAGCTTGCCCTACGCGCTGGAATTCGGCCTGAACATCTTCGACGTTTACGCGGTCGACGATGTGAACGGCATGGCGCCGAACCCCTTCGTCAACGACGTGGTCTTCGGCAACATCTCGCCCCAGGACATGGTATGGGACCCCTCCAACACGACGGTCGGCCCCAAGAAGGCGGCGGTGGCGTTCAGGTGGCCTGGGCCCGTGACCTGGTTCACCTCCGGCGGCGTCATCGACGACACCGTCCGGGTCACCGCGTCGCCGGGTGGAGCCACCGTCGACATCCCCGTGGGATCGGCCGACGAGGTGCTCGCCAACTTCACCGGGCTGACCAACGGTCGGGCCTACACCTTCCGCGCCGTCACCTTCAACAACTGCGGGGCGAGCGGTATTGAGGAATCCCCCCCGATCACCCCGGGTGTCGATCCGGCCTGGACCCAGGCGAGCCCGCCTCTGACCATGACCCGGGCGGAGTACCTCTACCGGTTCGCCGCGACCGGTGAACCGCGGCCGACCTACCGCCTCGTCGGCGCCCCCTCCTGGCTGGTGATCTCTCCGACGGAGGGGACCGTGCGCGGCCGGCCGCCCGCCGGCACCACCTCGTTCTCCTACTCCGTCGTCGCCGGTAACGGCGTCGGCGTCGCCTACTTCACCACGACCGACATCGTGGCCGGCCCGTTCACGGTGAGCGCCTGGTCCCCGTGAGATGACGCTTCGGGGCCCGCTTCTCGGCGGCCCCCGAGCGGGTCATTCTCTACGGGTCCCGCGGCCAGGGTCTCTCGTTCCCGGTGCCGGCGGGCGACTCGGGGTCGGATTCGGGAGCGTCGGCGCCCCCTCAAGAACCGGTCGGTACCGTCTGGCTCGGAGGGTTCGTCATGCGCTTGCTGGTGGTGGAGGACGACGAGCGGCGGGCGCCCGACGGTGACGCGGGGCTGGAGGCCGGCATCGGACGCCGGCGGCGCCCGCTCCACCATCCGCCGGCTGGCGCCCCGGCCTGCGGGCCCCGCCGCCGACCCGAGCCGGTGAGGAAGCCCCGATGATCTCGGGTGTGCTCGACACGCTCACCCGCCTGGCCCAGCCCTGGGGTTACGTGGTGGTGGGGCTGCTCACGCTGCTCGAGGCCTCCGCCTTCGTCGGGCTGGTGATCCCGGGGGAGACGGCGCTCCTGGTCGGCGGGTTCCTGGCCTATCAGGGCCGGGCCAGCCTGGTCCTGATGATGACCGTGGGGGCGGTGGGGGCCGTGGTCGGCGACTCCGTCGGCTACGAGATTGGGCGCCACCTCGGCCCCTCCCTTCGCCGCAGCTGGCTGGGACGGCGGGTCGGGGAGAAGCGCTGGGAACGGGCCGAGTCCTACCTTCGCCAGCGAGGCGGGCGGGCGGTGTTCTTCGGGCGCTTCGTGGGGGTCCTCCGGGCAATGGTGCCGACCATCGCCGGGCTGTCGCGGATGCCCTACCGCACGTTCCTGCCGTGGAACGCGGCCGGCGGGGTGATCTGGGCGCCCGGTTTCGTGCTCCTCGGCTACCTGGCCGGAGGTTCGTACCACCAGGTGGCGGGGTGGGCCGGGCGCGCCAGCGCCGTACTTCTCGGCGTCGTGATCGTGGCCTGGGCGCTGATCGCCGCCGCCCGTGCCGCCGCCCGCCACGAAGGACCGTTGCGGGGATGGGTCCGCCGTCAGGCCGACCGGCCCTTGGTCGTGCGGTTCCGGACCCGGTTCGAGCGCCAGCTGGCCTTCGCCGGTCGCCGGCTCCGACCGGGCGGGGCCTTCGGGCTGTCCCTGACCCTGGGACTGGCGGCGCTGGCGGTAGTCGGGTGGGTGTTCGGAGCGGTCCTGCAGGACGTCGTCGCCCGCGACGAGCTGGCCAGCGTGGACGGGAGCGTCTACCGCTTCTTCCTCGACCACCGCACCCCCGCCCTGGCCACCGCCTCCCGGCTGGTCACCGTGCTCGGCAGCGGGGCCGTGCTGACACCCCTGGCGATCGTCGCCGGCGTCCTGGCCTGGCGACGGACGGCCCGGCTCCGCGACCTCAGCCTCGCGCCCCTCGCCCTCGCCGGCGCCGCGGTCCTGAACGCCGCTATCAGGCTGGCGATCCACCGTCCCCGCCCGCCGCTGGCCCAGATGCTCGGCTCGGGCCAGGGGTCTTCCTTTCCCTCCGGCCACTCCGCCAGCAGTGCCGCCTGCTACCTCGCCCTGGCCGTGACCGCCTTCGTGTTCGTGGCCTCGTGGCGGGGGAGGGTCGCGATGGTGGCTGCCGCCATAGGCCTCACCCTCGCCGTCGGGCTCTCGCGCCTCACGCTGGGCGTGCACTGGATGACCGACGTGCTGGGCGGCTGGACCCTGGGGATCCTGTGGTTGGCGACGGTTCTCGTGGCGGGAAAGGTGGCCGCCGACCTCCGGCCTCAGACGGACCAGCCTCAAGCTCGGTAGGCGACGGATCGGCGGTTCTTGGTTGATCTCAATGGATGATCGGTGCGGCCGCGCCTACCCTGGGTGCTCAGACAACCACGAGAGGACGGCGAGCGTGGAACGGCGACGGAAGCGTGTTTTCGGCGGTGTTTTGATGGCGGTGGCGGTGGCCATGGTGGCGGTGGTTCCCTCGCCGGCCCGGGCCGATGTGTTCGACTCGACCTTCTTCCCGTCCCATTTCGGGCCCAACCCGTACCTGTCGGTCGCGCCCGCCAACCCCTACTACCGGTCGGTGGCGGTGATCGACAACACCAACGATCCCAGCCTGAGCCAGTGGATCCAGGTGTTCTCGCGGGTGATGAACGACTTGCACAACGGCTACAACGGCAACTACCCGGTGATGCTCTACTACCAGAACATCCTGTTCGCGCCGGGCGACACCTGCTCCCCGGGACCGTCCCAGTTCGTCGTGCTCTGCAAGAGCGAGGCGCTCGATCCCGTTTCGACCCCGGGTGACCCCGGGTTCACCGGGATCAACGTCGACGTCAACGAGCACATCACCACCGCGGTGACGATGTTCCGGCCGAGCGTCGTCGACCCGCTGTGCACCGGCGACAAGTTCACGCTCGTGATCCATGGCTTCGCCGGCGCCCTCGGGGTCGACGACAACCTCACCAATCCGGCCTCCGCCCTCTCCCCGGCTTTCCCGGTCGGGCGCTGCACCTTCAACGGCCTCACCCTGCCCGACCTCGACCGGATCAGTGCGGCCTACAACCATCCGGTGGGATAGCCCGCACCCTGCTCCGGCCGACGATCAGGAGCGACGTCAGGAGCCGATGAGCTTCTTCTCCGTCAGGAAGGCGCGGGCCACCTGGTCCGGTTGCTGGCCGTCGACGTCGACCTTGGAGTTCAGTTCCTGCATGGTGGCGGTGTCGAGGGCCGCCGCCACCGGGGCGAACAACTCCTTGAGCTGGGGGATCTTGTCCACGCCCTTGCGCACGTTGAGCGACGGCAGGTAGCTGGCGAAGAACTGCTTGTCGTCGTCGAGCACCTTGAGGCCGAGTGCCGCGATCCGGCCGTCGGTGGCGAAGACCTCGCCGAACTTGCACGGGTCACCCTTGTCGACCGACGCATAGACGAGGCCCAGCTCGAGCTCCGACACCTTGTTGCCAAAGCTGAAGCCGTAGGCCTTCTCCAGGCCGGGCAGGCCGTCGTCGCGCGCCAGGAACTCGGCCGCCGCGCACAGGGTGAAGTCGTTGGGGTTCTTCTGCTGCAAGGGGGCGAGGTCGGACAGCTTGGAAACCGCCAGGGCGGTGGCGTTCTCGGACGACGTGGCCAACGAGTAGGTGTTGTTGAACGGCGCCGGCTCGAGCCAGGTCACGCCGTTCTTGTCCAGGTCGGCCTTGGCCACCGCGTCGAACTGCTCCCGCTCGCCCTTCACCGGGGCGGTGTTGCCGAGGTGGTTGATCCAGCCGGTGCCGGTGTACTCCCAGTACATGTCGATGTCACCCGAGATCAGGGCCTGGCGGACGGTGTTGGACCCGACCAGTCCGGTCTCGTCGCTGACGCTGGCGCCCGCGTCCTTCAGCACCAGGATCGTGATCTGGCCCAGGATGAGCTGCTCGGTGAACTCCTTCGAGCCGACCTTGAAGCTGGAGCCGGACAGGACGCCGGCCTCGGTCGTCGCCGTCCCGCCGGAGGACGTCGTGTCTTTGGAGTCGCTCCCGCAGGCGGCGGCGAACATGGCGAGTACCGCGACGACGCCGAGGAGCCGGGTCGCATGGCGTGATTTCCCGTATCCCAGTCTCATTTGGTCCTTCTCTCTGTTGAGGGTTGTTATCAAAGGCCCTTGGGCCGGAGCAGGTCTTCGACGATCCCGCCCACCCAGTCGACGAACAGGGCGAGGACGGCGGTGAGGATGGCACCGGTGACGATCACCGTGTTGCGGCTGGTCGACAGCCCGCCGCTGATGATGTCGCCGAGGCCGCCGGCGTTCACGAAGGTCGCCAGGGTGGCCGCACCCACGTTGATCACGAGGGCGGTGCGGACCCCGGCCAGGATGACGGGCACGGCGAGGGGCAGCTCGATGCGGGCGAGGACCCGCCGTTTGGTCATGCCCATGCCCCGGCCGGCCTCGATCACGTTGCGATCGACCTGTTGCAGCCCCACCATGGTGTTCCGCAGGACCGGTAGCACGGCGTAGGCCACCAGCGCCACGACCGCGGGGCGGAACCCGATCGTCCAGATCAGAGCCAGGATGACGAGCACCCCGATGGACGGCACCATCTGGCCGATGTTGGCCAGGCCGATGACCCCCGGAGTGACCCACTTGGCGAAGCTGCGGGTCAGCAGGATTCCGAGCGGCACCGCGATGAGGATCACGAAGAAGGTGGAGACCACGGTGAGCTTGATGTGCTCGACGACGCCCTGCCGGATGTCGTCGGCGTTGACCAGGCGCCGCTCGATGGAGTCGAGGTCCTTGCTCTGCAGCCAGGCGTAGAGGGCGAGGCAGACCAGGCCGAGCAGCACCGGCATGACCGCGTAGCCGAGCCACCGGCGACGGCGGTGGGCGGGCGGCGACTCCTCAGCCGCCGAGACCGGACCTCGGGCGTCGGTCTCGGGTTCCTGGCCCAGCGTGCGCCCGGGGGTGGCGACACTCACGAGGCGCTCACGACACCGCGATCCCGCCGGTGTCGCTGAGCTCGACGGCCTCCGCCCGGAGCTGGTCTCGCGCCTCCCGGCGCATGCCCTGGATGGCCAGGGCCACGGTGGCGAAATCGATCGCCCCCTGGTAGGCGCCCTGGCCGTCGATCACCACGACCGCCCCGTGGCTCGAGTCGAGCATCAGGTTGAGGACGCCCTGGAGGGTGGCCTCGGGCCCGACGACGGCCCCCGGTCCCAGGCCCTCTCCCGCCAGCGGGACGTCCTCCCGTTCGATGTCGCGGGCGGTGACCCAGCGGAAGGGCCGATTCTGGGCGTCGAGGATGAGGAGGGAGCCCTTGTCCGACTTCCGCAGGACGGAGAGCACCTCGCCCGGCTCGGTCCCGAGGGAGACGGTCGGCCAGTGGCTCAGCTCGAGCTCGCTCACCCGGGTGAGGTTGAGCCGCTTGAGGGAGGCACCGGCGCCCACGAAGTCGGCCACGAAGGCGTCGGCCGGAGCCGAGAGGATGTGCTTGGGCGTGTCGTACTGGGCGATCTTGGCGCCCTCCCGCAGGATGGCGATGCGGTCGCCCATCTTGATGGCCTCGTCGATGTCGTGGGTGACGAAGACGATCGTCTTGCGGATCTCGGCCTGGAGGCGGAGGAACTCGTTCTGCAGCCGGTCCCGGGTGATGGGGTCGATGGCGCCGAAGGGCTCGTCCATGAGCATCACCGG
>JAXDMK010000079.1:0-19308 GCA_034666105.1 Actinomycetota bacterium
AGGGCGTGGGCGCTCGACGCCACCTTGGCGACCAGGGCGTCGTCGGGGTGCGACGGCAGCACCACCTCGAGCACGCCCAGGGCGTCGCCCCGGTCGCTGACCGGCGCCAACAGCCGGTATCGGCCGTGATCGGGGACGACCTGGACCCGTTGCGTGACGAGAGCCCGTTGGTACGGCGTCCCCGCCAGGTGCACCTTCTCCAGGATCTCCGGCGCACCCTGCGGCCGCGCTCCATCCCGGTGCGCTCGTCCGAAGCGCAGGAGCGCGTCGCCGCCGAAGTCGGCGATCAGGAAGCTGGCCTGCTCGGCGCCGACCATCGCCGCCAGCTCGCTCACCACCACCTCGACCCCGTCGACGGGGGCGGCGGCCTCCACCAGAGCCAGCACCGGCTCGATCTCGGTCAGGGCCACGACCGCCCTCGCCAAGGGCGCCGCCGCCGGCCGTTCGTTCGTCGGGGGTGGTACCCGCGCTGGCGCCTGATCGAGCCCTTCCACCGACTGGTCCCCGACGACGATCGCCAGGGCGAGGTCGACGAGGCGAAGCTGGTGGCGCCGGGCGTGGCCGCGAACCGTCGTGAACGCCAGGTCGACGTCGATCCCGGCCCGCTCGGCGACGATCCCCTTGGCCTGCTCGATGACGACGCGGCCGTTGAGGGCGTAGTGGAGCTGTTCGTTCAGCGCCTGGGTATCGCCTACGGAGCGGTGCTGGAGCAGGGCGATGGTGGCCACGTCGGCCAGCGATTGGGCGGCGGCGACGTCGGCCTCGCCCATCTGGCCCCGGTCGGTGCGGAAGAGGTTGAGGGCGCCGATGATCGTGCCCCGGAGCCGCATGGGGAGGGCGTGGACCGAGAGGAACCCTTCGGCGTGGGCCTGGGCCGCGAAATGCGGCCACCGCCCGCCGGCACCGGTGAGGTCCTGGTTCACCACCGGCGCGCCCGTCCGGTAGCAGTCGAGACAGGGGCCTTCCTGGGCCTGCAGCTCAAACAGCTCGAGCAGACGCATCGTCTCGCTGGAGGAGGCCATCACCCGCAGGTCCCCGTCGGGAGCCACCAGCATGAGCCCGGCCGCGGCCACGTCGAGCACGTCGACGCACCGGTCGGTGAGGAGGGTCAGCAGCTCGACGACGTCGTAGTCGTCGACCAGCGTGTCGGCCAGCTCCACGAGCGTGCGGGCGAGCAGGGACTCCCGGGACAACGAGGCTCCAATTGGTCTCACGGGTGGGGATCCCTCTCGCCGCTGCGGTCGTCGAAGCGGATCGTCCGCCCGACCACGTCCGCCGCCACCGTCGCCAGCGACCGTTCGTTGCCGAAGGCATAGGCCCGCAGCCGGACGAGCGCCTGCCCGACACTCACGTCGAGTTGCGCCGCGACCATGCCCGATGCCTGGTGGACGACGTTCTGGAAGTCGGCACCCGCCTCGAGTTCCGCAGCCAGTTGCCCGGGGGGGGCGTGGGCCTGCAGCATCAGCACCGCGTGGGCCGCCACGTCGGCCATCACCAGGGCGTCGAGGTGCTGCTCGTCGGTGAGCGGCCCGGGCTGGCGGCAGTACAGGTTCATGGCACCGAGTCGCACCCCTCCGATGTGGAGGGGGAAGCCGAAGATGGCGCCGACGCCGGCCTCGACCGCGGGGGCGGTGAAGGCGAGCCAGCGGGGCGTGGCCGGGGCGGCCAGGTCGGGTTCCAGCACCGGCCGGTCCTGGTCACAGGCGTCGACGCAGGGCCCTTCTCCGAGCTCGAACTGGAGCTCCTCGACGAGGGCGCTGACCCTGTCCGTCGTGCACACCGAGCCCCGAGGGCCGGCGGGGGACGAGAGCATGAGCCCGGCCCCGCTGACCCCCGTCACCTCGGCGCACACCTGGCACAGCCGCTTGGTCTCGGTCTCGGGGGCGACATCGGCTACCAGCCGGCCCAGGATGCGAAGGCGCCGTTCGCCCGACATCGTCAGGCCGTCCCGGGTCGGGCCGGGATGAGGTTCGTCGAACGTGCTCGGATGAGCGTCTTCGACATCCGATCCTCCGGTCACCAAGGCTGCACACGGCGCGGTACCGGGGTCCGGAGCATCGCTCCCGAGCCAGCTGAAAGCTGGCCCGACACGTCAGGGTTTCGTCGTCGTGTCGACCCTCACGGTACACCCGGTACCGACCCGCGGTTCCCGCCTGGGTGACTGCTCCTCACTCAAATTCAAGAATCGAGCCCTGGTCCGACCATAGCGACGACGGGCCGTATATACCTACCCAGCCATCAGTGTCAAGGGGCTCGACGCGCTCCCCCGTTCGGGGCAGTGTGGTCGGGTGTCGCCCGGGTCTCGACTCACCTCCTTCGGGTTGCTGGCGGCGGTCGTTGTCGTGGTGCTCGGGACGGCGGTCATGGGGGGGCACGTCGACCTCGGCGGCGCGTCGATCCGCTGTGGCACGGTCGTTAATCCGGATCGCGCCCACGAGATCTCGTCCGCCTGCGGACCGGCGAGAGCCCGCCAGCTGCGGGCCGCGCTCATGGCAGGGGCGGTGCTGGTCGTGGTGGCGATCGTCCCCGCCGTTGTGCAACGGCGGCGGCCTGTGACGGGCCGGAAATTCGTCCTCGCCTGGGCCGTCGGTTTCGTGATCGTCACCGTCGTGGCCCTGGTGTGGCTGGGCACGGTCACCTACACGCCGGACACCATCTTCTTCGACCTCTGAATTCCCTGCCAGACACCTGCCCACGATTGTCGCCCGGCCGCCTTTTTAACGAGGCTGGATCGGCAGGACCCACAGCCCATGGTCGCCAACCATGGGGACATCATCGAAGGCGAGGTCAAGATCGATATGTCCGATCCCGCCCAGCCGGATATCAGTGACCAAGGGGCGGAAACCTCGTTCGTATTCTGGAACCAGGACAACGACAACTGCCCGGACGGCGGGGGCCAATACGAGATGCGAGTTGACTCGGATGACGGCCTCGTAGCTGCGCCCGACGTGGTGGGGGTCGACGGGCAGGTAGGGCACCTCCCATTGCTCGTGGTCGTCGGCCAGCGCGGCAATGCCCTTCTTGATGGCGTCCTGGTGCGATCCGGAGAAGGCGGTGTACACGAGGTCCCCGACATACGGGTGCCGCGGATGCACAGGAAGCCGGTTGCAGCATTCGGCGACCTGCCGGAGGGCGTCGATGTCGCTGATGTCGAGCTCCGGGTCAACGCCTTGGGAGAACAGGTTCATGGCGAGAGTGACGATGTCGACGTTTCCCGTCCGCTCGCCATTGCCGAACAGGCAGCCTTCAACCCGGTCGGCGCCGGCCATGACGCCGAGCTCGGCGGCGGCGACCGCGCAACCGCGGTCGTTGTGGGGATGCAGGCTGAGCACCCACGGAGTCACGATTCGGGATGTGACGGTGGAAGTACTCGATGAGATCGGCGTACACGTTGGGCGTGGACATTTCGACCGTGGCCGGCATGTTCAAGATGATGGGCCGCTCCGGTCGGGGCTCGATCACGTCCATGACCGCCGAGCAGATCTCCAGTGAGTAGTCGATCTCGGTGCCGGTGAAGGATTCCGGGCTGTACTCGTAGCGGATCTCGGTCGCGGGCAGGGTGTCCTCCAGCTTGCGGCACAACCTGGCCGCGTTGACCGCCATATCGGTGATCCCGTCCTTGTCGAGGCCGAACACCACCCGGCGTTGCAGGACCGACGTCGAGTTGTAGAAATGCACGATGGCCCGGCGGGCGCCGTCGACCGACTCATAGGTCCGCTCGATCAGCTCCGGCCGGCACTGCACGAAGGACCTGGATGGTGACGTCGTCGGGCACCAGGTCCTCCTCGACCAGGACCCGCACGAAGTCGAAGTCGGGCAGGATGCCGACGGGAAGCCAACTTCGATCTCCTTGAACCCCATCCCCACCAGCGTGGCGAACATGCGCCGCTTCCGTTCGATGTCCATCGGATCGATCAGGGCCTGGTTGCGTCCCGGAGATCGACCGCGCACCACCGCGGGGCCCGGGTGATGGTGGCGGACGACGGTCGGACAGCGCAACGGGCTCATATGGGCGGTACCGCTCGAACGGCATCTTCTTCGGTTGCACGGGCTGGGGCATTGACGTTGTCCTCGGTCGAGTCGAAAGAGGGGAACAAAAAACCTCCCGGCCCGAAGGCGCAGGAGGTCGTGGCGAACACCCGAAAAGGTGCCCGCTAGCAGAGAAGAGGGAGTCCCAGGTCAGAACGCATCAAGGCGATCGTTCCACGCCTCCACCATCCGGTCAAGCGACAGGCCGCGTCGCCGCCTGGTGGCCCGTCCTGGGCCGCAGACGGGCGCGGCCGTCGTCGGGGGCTGAGAGGTGCTCCCCAGGCGGCGCGCGAGAGCCATCGAAAGATGGTGTAACGCGGTCAGAGCGGAGACGCCCGCCTAGACTTCCGCGGTGCAGTTCCTGGTCCTCGGCACCCTCGAGGTTGTTCACGACGACTGCGTCCTCGACCTCGGACGGGCGCAGCCGCGGGCGCTCCTGGCGCTGCTCCTGGTGCACGCCAACCGGGTTGTCGCGACCGACCGGATCGTCGCGGTCCTGTGGCCCGGCGACCTCCCGGCCGACCCGTCGGCGGCGGTGCAGGGCCAGGTCTCCCTCCTCCGCCAGGTGCTGGCCCGCGGCGGACGCAACGCCCAGGCGGTGCTCGAGGAACGTGAGGCGGGCTACGTCCTCCACGTCGGTGACGACGAGCTGGACGCGGCCCGGTTCGAGCAGTTGGTCGAGGCGGGCCGGATCGCACTGGCCGTGGGGTGGATGGGGGAGGCGGCGGTCCATCTGGGAAGTGCCCTCGGCCTGTGGCGGGGCGACGCGCTGGCCGATTTCGCGGGGCAGGCGTTCGTTCATGACGAGGCGACCCGGCTGCGGGAACTACGGCTGGCGGTGGTCGAGGACTGGATCGAGGCCGAGCTGGTCCTGGGCCATCACGCCACGGTGGTGGGTGAGCTCCGGCGGCTGGCTGACGCCTACCCGCTCCGGGAGCCGCTCTGGGCCCAACTGATGCTGGCGCTCTACCGTTCCGACCGCCAGGCCGAGGCGCTGCATGCCTTCGACCGGCTGCGGGGCAATCTGGCCGGGGCGCTCGGTATCGATCCGTCACCCGCCCTCCAGCAGATGGAGGAAATGGTGCGGCTGCAGAAGTCCGATCTCGAGTGGCGCCCGCCCACGACCGGCGCGCCGGAGGACGACTACGGCGGACGATGACACCGACCGGCGCCCGGCGGCGCCGCCGGGTGTTCGTCGAGACCCCCCCCGGCTGCCCGGACACCGGCAGGATCCGTACCGGTTCGTTGTCCGCCCCCGCGGCGGCGCCCCGAACGTACGAGCATCGATGCACGTTGGACGGGACCGCGTCTGATGTAACGCGGCGATCTGAGCGGCACGCGCTCGATTCGCGCCGCGAACACCCGGTGGTCACGGGTCCGCGGCGCGATCTGAGCGGCACGCGCTCGATTCGCGCCGCGAACACCCGGTCGCAATCCGGGCGACGCTTGCCGCCGGGTGTGCTCACCCGGCCCGCGCGGCGACCTATCAGGAACGCGCGGCCGAGCGCGGTTTGGTCTCGTCGACGCTCAGCGGTGTCAGGTCGGGCTTCGTGACCCACGCGGGCCCGGAACGCCCTGACCAGCATGTTCGCGCCGCAACGAGTGCCCGGGCTGGCGATGCGAACTCTCACCGGGACCGAAATTCGTAGTGTTGCGGAGTCCGCGTCGTAACTCTGACCAGCACTTTCGCGTTTACCGAGGCTCGGCCGTGCCGGCCCGTGATGCTGCTGACAATTCGAAGGCCTCACGACAACTGGCCTCAAAGCGGTCAACAAATCATCGATCGACGGGCTCGGCGAGCCCTTGACAGCCGTAGGCGTCTCTGTGATCCTCCGTTCCCGTCGCAGCTCGGGCAGTGCCGGTTCCCCTCGGCCAGGGACCGTTCTCCCATCCGCACGAGGCTCACGCAGGATCAATCATTGGAGGTCACGATGCCCGGACGCCGCCTTCGAGCAGCCACCCTTGTTGCCGCGATACTCGCTTCATTGGCCGTCGGCGTCCCGGGTGCGCAGGCTGTCATTCCGCCTGTGACCTGTTCCGGCTCCGAGACGGCGACCTACAACCCCGGACTACGGCTCACGCCCCAGACGGTGACGCTCAATGTCAACGCCGCCTTCGGTCCGTGCATCTCGACCAACCCGGCGATCAGCTCGGGGACGGCGGGCACACCGCCTGGCGGAGTCCCGGCCACGCTGGCCTGCAACAGCCTCCTCGGGACGGCCTCGGGCCAAGCCGTCATCCACTGGAACAACGGCACCACCACCCGGTACTCGTTCAACAGGAGCTCGCAGACTTTGTTGGGGCAGTTGATCACCACCGCATCGGGCCCCGTCATCGCCGGCGAGTTCCTCGGCCGGTCGGTGTCGCTCACCTCGGTCAGCCCCGCGCTCAACCTCCTCGACTGCGTCCGGCCGAGCGGCCTCACCAGCCGCACCGCCCTCGTCACTCTCGTCATCGCCTGACGACGAGCGGGAGGCACTCCCGTTTCGCTGTCCCTGCTGGAGCAGCTTCGACGGCCGCCCCGATCGCCGACCATCGCGACGGCGAAGGCCTAGCGCATCTGTCAGCGCACACCTGAGCGCCGGACGGGGAGGAGATGGACGATGCTTCTCAGGGCGTCCTCACGCAAGCCTTGCGACCACTTCTCGTAAGACTCGGGCGATCTCGAATCTGTCTGGCGCTGCGTCGGCTTTACCCGGCGTACATGGCCCCGTACTCGCTCGTGGGATCGAGGTAGATGCCGTGGATGTCCCGTTTGGCCGTGGCAGGAACCAGCCTTACCTGCTCGTGGTGCCAGAAAGCCGATGCGCGTCGCCCCCCAACCACGCCGTCTGTGAGATCGCTCCGGCGCCCATCACCTTCAGCAGCAGGCGCTGGTCGACGCGGTGCGCGGTCGTGATGGCGGGATGGGCCTCGAGCTGTTTGGACAGCCGAGCCGGGGGCGAGTCGAACTCGATTCGGAGACGGTCACGGTCCTCCGTCGGCACCGAGCGATCACGAGCGTCGGCTCCTCGTCGGGGCTGGATGGACGGATCGGGATCTCATGTTCTGCGGGCCGGATGGCGAGTCGCTGCACCCGAGTCCGTTGCCAAAAGGGGGTGCCCGGGGTGGGATTCGAACCCACACGGCCCTTGCGAGCCAAAGGGGTTTAAGCCCTTCGCGTCTGACCAGTTCCGCCACCCGGGCGGGCGGGGTTCAGGCTATCCGGCGACGTCGAGGCCTACAGCTCCAGGGCATAGGCCAGGAGTTGGATGCCCCCGCCATCCTCCCCGCCGTCGACGACGAGATCGCGGTCGGGGCGGCGGCGGAAGCCGGCTCGCTGGTAGAGCCGTTGGGCGGCGAGCATCGAGGAGGCGGTGTGGAGGGTGACCTCGCCCTTGCCGTCGGCGCGGGCCTGCTCGATGCACGCCTGCACCAGACGGGTGCCGATGCCCTGCCCGTGGACCTCGGGCGCCACCGCCAGCATGCGCAGCTCGGCCTGGTCGGGACGGTCGATGCTGGCCAGCGGGCCCGGGCGGTCGACATAGGTGATACCGCCGACGACGGCGGCGAGCTCGTCGACGGCGACCAGGACGAGCGCCTCCTGGGCCCGGCCCCGAACGTCGGACAGCTCGGCGACGTAGTCGTCGGGGAGGACGCCGAACTCGGCGGTGTAGAGGTCGACCGTGATCCGGCCCAGGGTGTCGGCCTCGTCGTCGCCGATCGGGCGGATGGTCACGCCGCCGATGCCTCCTCCTCCCCGAGCACGGCCTCCAGCAGCGCAGCCCGGAGCTCGGCCACATCGCCCGGCGCCGACCGGTTGGCGGCGAGGACCCCCTCGACCATGTCGGTGACCACCGCCTCCAGCGTCCGACCGTGCACCCGGACGGCCACGACCATGGCCCCGTCGGGCCGGCGACGGATGCTGCGCTGGCCCCCGGGGAGGCGGGGAGGGCTACGAAAGCCGGGCACCGCCAGCCCCCTCCGGCGAGCCTCGACGCCCAGGCGACGGGCGGCGGCGGCGAAGCGAACGGGGTCGGCAGGCACCATCGACGTCCAGGATGGCATCAGGGTGTGACAGCGGCCTCCAAACAGGTCAGGCTAGGGACATGACCGAGCCCGAGGAGGGCCGCCCCGGCGGCCCGGACACGCCGCCTTCAGCCACTCCGGCTCCGCCGGCCACCAGCCCCGGGCCGGAGGCGAAGGGCGACGACACGGTCGTCCCCTCGTCCTCGTCCGCCGATCCGACAGCCACGCCCCCGCCGGCCGCCCCCACCCCGCCGGTGCCACCCCCGGCCGCCGCCGCCCCGCCTCCCGCACCGACTCCCACGCCGGCGCCGGCACCCGCGCCGACGCCTCCGCCTCTACCCGTCCCAGCCCCGTCGACGGCGACGTCGCCCTACGCCGACCAGACGCCGGCCCCCGCCGCCACCGCCGTCGCGACCACCCCCGCCGACGACCTCGACGACCTCGACGACTACCTCGCCCCCCGTTGGGTGGCCCTGGCCACCACCGTCGGGGTCGGGCTCATCGGCGTGGTCGCCCTCCAGGTGCTGTTGACCCTCCTCGAGGGACTCAGCATCAAGCGCGGGGAGCGCTTCTCCATCCCCGACGACCTCATCCACCGCATCGGTTACCCCTTCGGCAGTCTCGGCTCCACGGCCATCTTCTTCGTCCTCCTCGGCGTGCTGCTCCTCGCCCTGCCGACGATCCTCGGCGAGGAGGTCACCGACGGCCAGTACGCGATAGCCGGCGCCGCCCTCCGCACCGCCCTCGTCCTCGGGATCCTCATCGGCCTGGGGAGCCTGCTGGCCGTCCGGGGCAGCCTGCACGAGTACTCGGCCAAGAACGTGACCGTGCCTTTGTACGTCAAGGTGCAGTTCACCAACTTCCTATTGGCCACGCTGGCGGCGGCCGCGGTCACCGTCTACGGCGCCATCGCCACCCTCCGCCTGCGCGACGAGGGCTGACCGTCCGCCGGTGACCGAAGCGACGGCGGCCAGCTTCCCGCCGACGCCGGCCCAGCACCGGGTTCTGGCCGACCTCCTCGCCCTGGGCCGGCCCCGGCCCCGATTCGATCCCGACCTCGGCCACCAGCTCCGGCGCCAGCTGGAGACGGCGCTGGGCCCGCTGGCCGACGCCCTGCCGGTGGAGGAGCTGTGGGTCGACAAGCGTCAGCTGGGCCAGATCCACGCCTGCGAGGCCCACTGGCGGGCGGGACGGGAGGAGATCGGATTCGACTGGACGGCCCGCACCGCGGCCGGTTCGGTGGTGCACAAGGCCATCGAGCTGTCGATCTCGTCCCGCACCGAGGCGGTGGCCCTCGACCTGGTCGACCACGCCATGGCGTCGCTGGCGGAGGACACCCGCCGGGCCAGTCCCCGGCCGTGGCTGCTGACGGCCACCCCTCTCGAACTGGCCGATCTCCGGGGCCGGGCCCACGACACGGTCGTGAAGTTCCAGGAGTGCTGGCCCCGACTCCAGGCGGCGTGGGCGCCACGCACCGAAACCGGCATCGGGGCCGAGCTGTGCGGCAACCGCATCGTCCTGTGGGGACGGGTCGACCTCGTCCTCGGCGTGGCCCGGGGCGACGAGGCCCGCTCCCTCATCGTCGACCTGAAGACGGGCCGCAGCTACCCCGGACACCTCGACGACCTGCGCTTCTACGCCCTCGTCCAGACCCTACGCATCGGCGTCCCCCCGTTCCGGGTGGCCAGCTACTACCTCGACACGGCCACCTTCCATTACGAGGACGTCACCTCCGAGATGCTGGCCGTCGCCGTCCGCCGCACCGTCGACGGGGCGGTGAAGATGGCCCGCCTCCTGGCGCGGGACGCGCCCGCCGCCATCTCCCCCGGCCCCACCTGCACCTGGTGCACCCTGCGCGACCGGTGCGAAGGCCCGGCGCGCTACCAGGCCAGCCGGGCCGACCCCGACGACGACCTGCCCCTCTGACCCGAGCGAATGCCGGTGCGGACGGGGCCGACCGGCGTCGCGGCGGCCGGCGAGGGGCGGCCGGCTAGTCGTCGCCGAGGGACGAGATGATCTCGGACGCTTCGCGGAAGCGCCAGCGGGTCATGCTCCCGGGGAAATCGGCCAGGTCCCAGGCGAAGACCTTGATCGGCTCGACCGCGTAGAGGTTGTCGGCCGACGGGGGGAAGTAGCCGTCGTACTTGGGCTTGTACGCCTCCTGCAGCTTGGCGAACAAGGTCGCGCCGGGGACCGCGGTGCGGGCCAGGCCCTCGATGATCACGACCTGCTCGCCGCTGATCAGGTGGATGACGACGGCCGGGTTCTGGCTCAGGTTGCGTCCGCCCCGGGTGGTGGGGGCGGTCTCGAAGTAGAGGATGTCGTCGACGAACGCCCCCCAGTACGGCACCGCATGGGGCTCGCCCTTGGGACCGGTGGTCGCCACCCAGTACATGAGGGCCCGGGCCAGGCGGTCGGTGACGTAATCCCAGGTCAGCATGCCCTCGGGGCTCTGCGGAACCCCGTAGTCGGGGATGTGGGGCCGGCTGGGGATGGGCGACGGGCTCATCTCCGTCATTCTCCCCCACTCGGTTTCGCGAATTGCCACAGCCCGGTGACCGTAGCCGGGTCGAGGCGACCCAGGTCGGACCCGCCCTCGACCGCGGCCCGTTCGGCGGCCATGAAACGGTCGCGGAAGCGGGCCGTGACCGACCGCAGGGCGGCCTCGGGGTCGACCCCGCCCCGGCGGATCCGGTCGACGGCCTCGAACAGCAGCTCCCCGGCCGCGTCCATGTCGGTGACCGCCGGCTGCGGCCCGGCCGCCGCCTCCTCCACCGGGTTCAACCCCACCGACTGGGCCTTGCGCTGCACCTTGTGGGCGTAGAGGAGCGACGGCAGGTCGGCCGCGATCCCGTCCATGAGCGAGGCCCGGCCCTTCTCCGCCTGCTTGATCCGCTCCCAGTTCCGGATCACCTCGCCGGTGGTGGCGGCGGCCACGTCACCGAACACGTGCGGGTGGCGGTGGACGAGCTTGTCGTGGATGCCCCGGGCCACGTCGGCCAGGGTGAAGTGCCCCTCCTCGGCGGCCAGGGTGGCGTGGAAGACGACCTGGAAGAGGAGGTCGCCCAACTCCTCCTCCAGGTGCTCGAACCCGACGCCGGCCTCGACGTCGAGCGCCCCGATCGCCTCCAGCACCTCGTACGTCTCCTCCAGCAGGTGACGGGTGAGGGTGGCGTGGGTCTGCTCCTGATCCCACGGGCACCGTTCCCGGAGCGTGCGCACCAGCTCCGCGAACCGGGCCACCTCCCCTGCCACCGGGGCGGCCAGGACCGGGATGAACACCGACGTGAGGTGGTCGGGCTCGGCGTCGCGGTCGAGGTCGTCCCACGCCACGGTGCGCACCGACTCGTCGGGCAGGCCCATGCGGGACAGGACGACGGCCGTCAGCCCGCCCGCCGCCCCGGCCGCCGGGGACTCGACCGCCAGCTTGATGTCGGACAACACCGCCTTGGAGTCGCACTGGGCCACCAGCATCGGCCCCCGCTCGCCGGCCGCCTCCACCGCGAACCGGTGCCCGTCGACCAGGCGGGCCCCCGCCGCCACCGGGTCGATCCCGAGGCGGGCCCAGGCCAGGTCGGCGAACGACATCCCCGGCACCACGTCCACCCTCACCCGGGGGTCGGCCAGGAGCAGCTCGACCGTCCGCTCCGCCACCAACGGCGAGCCGGGCACCGCGTACAGCACCTCCGAGCTGTCGCCGGCCGCAGCCACCAACGCCTCCACGATGGCCGGGTAGACCTCGGCCAGGGTGTCCGCCCCCTCGTACACGCCGTCGAACGAGGCCGTGCCCTCGCCGAGCGCGACCGCGGCCGGGTGGCGGACCGTCCGGAGGAACCGCCGCCCGGGCGGTACCCGCTCGATGGCGGCCACCGCCGCCACCGTGAGCTGGTCGGGCCCGGCGGGACCGAGGCCCACCACCAGGACCCGCCCGCCGGGTGCGACGGGGCTGGGGCCGGGATCTACGGGTTCGATGGGGTCGGTTCCGAGGGTGCGGACTCGGGCGCCGGCTCCAGGCCCGCGCCGGCGACCGGCGTGGCACCGCTCTCGGGCGGGACGACGCCCGGCGATCCGCCCGTCTTGCGGAACGACCCGTACTTGGGGTTGATCTCGATCCGGGCCTTCTGCACCGTGTCCTGGAGGAGGGTGAGCACCTTCTCCTGGCCGGCGTCGGTGACCTTCTGGCGGGCCAGGGCCGCCACCTGGTCGTAGGGGACGATGTCGCGCTTGGTGACCTTGACCAGGTGGAACCCGAACTGGGTCTTCACCGGCGCCCCCACCTCGCCCACCGGCTGGGTGAACACGGCCAGCTTGAACTCGTCGACGAAGTTGGTCTCGGGCGTGATGTCGCAGCCGAGGTCGCCACCGGCGGCCTTGGTGCCGTCGTCGATCGACTCCGCCCGGGCCAGGGTGGCGAAGTCCTCGCCCGCCGCCAGCCGACCCCGCAGCTCGTTGGCCTTGGCCTCGTCGGCCACCAGGATGTGGCTGACGCACGCGGTGGCGAACTCGGTCGGGTTGTTGTCGTAGTACTTCCGGGCCGCCTGGTCGGCGGTGCCGAGCTCGTTCACCGAGAAGGTGAGCACGTCGAGCTGCGCCTGCCGGCGGACGAGGTCGTCCTGGTAGCTCTTGGAGAACTTGTTGAACACGTCCTCGCCGCTGAGCTGCTGGACGACCACCGTGCGGGCCGAGGCCAGGTCGGCCGCCGACACCGTCAGCTTGCGCCGGGACAGCTCCGCGGTGATGAGCGTGTAATAGATCTGACGGGTGAGGGCGAGGGCGGTGAAGGCGGAGTCGAACGTCCCCTGCCCGGAACCCCGCACCGGCTGGCGCTCCTCGACCAGCTTCAGGTAGTCCTCGTTGGCGGCGATGGAGCGCAGCTCGCCGACCAGGGTGTCCTCGCTGATGCGTTTCCCGTCGACCTTGGCCGCGTAGGGCGACACCGAGCCGCAGGCGGCGGAGGCGAGCAGGACGACCCCGAGGGCGGACGCGACAAAGGCAGTTCTCTTCGTTTTCACGGTGCCACCGACACTACCGTCGCCTGCTCCTCGGGGACCAACAGCCGCAGCAGCTGCACCACCGCCCACACCGGGTCGACGCCCCGGGCCAAGGGCGCCACCAGCTGCTGGATGTCCTCCTTGTAGACCGCGTCCCGGGCCACCCGCTGCAGGCGGATCTGCTGGCTCATGCGCAGCTCGAGGGGCGTGATGCGGGCCGTCCCCCGGGCCACGGTGACCTCCCGCACGCCGGTGCGCACGCATTCCGCCCGCAGGCCGGCCACCGCCAGCAGGGCCTCCGCCGGCGGGGGCATGGGCCCGTAGCGGTCGAGCCACTCGGCCCGGATGTCGTCGACCTCGGCCTGGGTGGTGACCGCCGCCAGCCGCCGGTAGGCCTCCAGCCGCTGCTCACCGCCGGCCACGTACTCGGGCGGGAGGTTGGCCACGACGGGGACGTCGAGCTTGACCTCGGCCGGCGGCCGCACCTCCTCGCCTTTGAGCTCGGCCACCGCCTCGCTCACCATCTGGACGTAGAGGTCGTAGCCGACGGCCGCGATGTGCCCCGACTGGTCGGCGCCCAGCAGGTTGCCCGCCCCCCGGATCTCCAGGTCGCGCATGGCGATCTTGAAGCCCGACCCCAGCTCGGTGTGCTCGCCGATGGTCTTGAGCCGCTCGTAGGCCGTCTCCGACAGCTGCCGCTCGGGGGGGAAGAAGAGGTAGGCGTAGGCCCGCTGGCCAGCCCGTCCCACCCGGCCCCGGAGCTGGTGGAGCTGGCCCAGGCCCATCATGTCGGCCCGGTCGACGACCAGCGTGTTCACGGTGGGCATGTCGATGCCCGACTCGATGATCGTCGTACAGACGAGAACGTCGTAGGCGCCCTCCCAGAAGTCGATGATGATCTGCTCCAGCCGGCCCTCGTCCATCTGCCCGTGGGCCACCGCCACCCGGGCCTCGGGCACCATCTCCCGCAGCCGCTGGGCCACCCGGTCGATGTCCTGCACCCGGTTGTGGACGAAGAAGACCTGGCCCTCCCGCAGCAGCTCCCGGCGGATCGACTCGCCCACCGCCCGCTCGTCGTAGGGCCCGACGTAGGTGAGGATGGGCTGGCGCTCGGCCGGGGCGGTGTTGAGGATCGTGAGGTCGCGGATGCCGGTGAGGCTCATCTCCAGGGTGCGGGGGATGGGCGTGGCCGTCAGGGTGAGCACGTCGACGTTGGCCCGGAAGCGCTTGATGGCCTCCTTGTGGGTGACACCGAAGCGCTGCTCCTCGTCGACCACCAGCAGGCCCAGGTTCTTGAACTTGATGTCGTTCGACAGCAGGCGGTGGGTGCCGATGACCACGTCGACGCTGCCGTCGGCCAGACCGTCGACCACCTTCTTGGCCTGGCCCGGGGTGAGGAAGCGGGAGAGGACCTCCACCCGCACCGGGTAGCCGGCGTAGCGCTCGGAGAAGGTGCCGAAGTGCTGCTGGGCGAGGAGGGTGGTCGGGACCAGGACGGCGGCCTGCATCCCCTCCTGGACAGCCTTGAAGGCGGCCCGGATGGCCACCTCGGTCTTGCCGAAGCCGACGTCGCCGCAGACCAGGCGGTCCATGGGACGGTCGGCCTCCATGTCGTCCTTCACGTCCTGGATGGCCTTGAGCTGGTCGGGCGTCTCCTGGTAGGGGAAGGCGTCCTCCAGCTCCCTCTGCCAGGGGGTGTCGGAGGGGAAGGCATGGCCCGGCGCGCTGACCCGCTGGCGGTAGAGGGCGACCAGCTCCTCGGCGATGTCGCGCACCGCGGACCGGACCTTGGACTTGGTGCGTCCCCACTCGGATCCGCCCAGGCGGTTGAGGGTGGGCGTGTCGCCGCCGGTGTAGTGGCGGACGGCGTCGATCTGGTCGGACGGGACGTAGAGCTTGTCGCCCCCCCGGTATTCGAGCAGGAGGTAGTCGCGCTCGGCCCCGCCCAGGGCCTGCTTGACCATGCCCCCGTACTTGCCGACGCCGTGCTGGTGGTGGACGACGTAGTCGCCCGGGCTGAGGTCGTCGAAGAAGCCCTGGGCGTCGGTGCGCCGGGGCCTCGGCGCCCGGTGGGCCCGCCGCCGGCCGGTGACGTCGCTCTCGACGAGGACGGCCAGCTTCACCTCGGGGAGGACGAACCCCCGCTCGAGCGGCTCGACCACGACCCGGCTGGAGCCGGCCCGGACGGGCGCGCCGTCGTCGACCACGGTGAGGGCCACGCCCCCTTCCCGCAGCAGGCCGGCCATCCGGGCCGCGCTGCCCTTGCCCTCGGCCGCCACCACCAACTGGTAGCCCTTGCCCACCAGGTCGGCCACCTGGCGGGTGAGGCGGTCGGAGTCGCCCATCACCGGGTCCCAGCCCCGGGACTCGATGGTGGTCACGTCGGGTCCCTCGGCCGCGCCGGTGACGGTCCACGCCGGGGCCGGGGTGTGGGCCAGGAGCCGGTCGAAGGGGAGGTGGAGGCGGGGCCACTCCCGGTCCTTGGCCGCGCCCCAGGTGGTGGCCAGGCTGGCGGCCAGCGACGCCTCTTCGGCGAGGAGGTCGGCGGCCCGGTCGCGCATGCGGCGGGGCTCGACCAGGAGGACGAGGGCGTCGGGTCCGAGCAGGTCGAAGAGGGTGTGCTCGCCGGCGGTGAGCCAGGGCAGCCACGACTCCATGCCCTCGAACACGGCCCCCTCGGCCAGCCGCTCCCACTGCTCCCGTCCCCACGGCTCGGCGGCGACCAACTCCGCCGCCCGGGCCCTGACCTCGTCGGTGGGCAGCAGCTCCCGGCTGGGGAAGAGCTCCACGCAGTCGACGTCGTCGGTGGAGCGCTGGTCGGTGACCGAGAAGCGGGTGAGGCGGTCGACCTCGTCGCCCCACAGGTCGATGCGCACCGGGTGGTCAGCGGTGGACGGGAACACGTCGACGATCGAACCCCGGCGGGCGACCTGGCCCCGGTGCTCGACCTGCGCCTCCCGCCGGTAGCCCACGTCGACCAGGCGCTTGACCAGGTCGATGGGGTCGAGGCGGTCGCCGGGCTTGATGGTGATCGGTTCGACGTCCTCCACGTGGGGACCCAGGCGCTGGACGAGCGAGCGCACCGGCGCTACGAGCACGCGGGGCATGCGATCGGGGTTGCGTAGCCGCCACATGGCCCGCAGCCGGCGGCCCATGGTCTCGGTGCTGGGGCTGACCCGCTCGAAGGGGAGCGTCTCCCACGCGGGGACGAGATCGACCTCGTCGGCGCCCAGGAACGCCCGTAGGTCGTGGGCCAGGCGCTCGGCGTCGGGGCTGGTGGGGACGGCCACGACCAGGGGGTGACGGCCGGTGAGCCCGGCCAGGCCGGCGATGGCGAAGGCCCGGGCCGGCTCGGCCACCGCCAGCACCGCCGACGACACCCCCGCCAGCCCGGCCAGGCCGGGATGCCGGCGCAGGAGCGGCGGGAGGTCGCTGAGGGTCACCCGACGAGGGTACCGGCGCCCTCCGCCCTATCGGGCGGGGTCCCGGCGCCGGGGAGGAGGGCGTCGGCGGGCCTTCCTCACCAACGACTCAAGTAAATCGACGGGCCTGCCGACGACCACGCTCACCACTCGCCCCACCTCAGTCATACACAAGGACGGAAGCCGCCTCCCCGGGCCCACCCCGGGCGTCCCGGTGCCGCGCCCGGAAGGAACACCCATGTCGAATACCCGCTCGCGGGTCGTAGCGTTCGGCGCCCTGTTGGCGGTCGCGCTGCTCGTCGTCACCCCCGCGGCGAGGGCCGACACCGCCTCCGACGAGGCCCGAGTCCTCACGCTCCTGAACCAGACCCGGGCGACGGCCGGCGTTCCCGCCCTGGGCATCGACTCCACCCTGGCGAGCGTCGCCCGGGTCTGGGCCACGACCATGGCCACCGCCGGCACCATCTCCCACAACCCGTCACTGTCCACCCAGATCGTGGGCTGGAGCCGCCTGGGCGAGAACGTCGGCAAGGCGTCTTCGGTCGACGCCGTCCACCAGGCCCTGCTCAACAGCCCCGGCCACTACGCCAACATGATCGACGGCGCCTTCAACGCGGTCGGTATCGGCGTCGCCTCCGCCGGCGGCTACGTCTACGTCGTCCAGGACTTCGCCAAGCTCGCCGTGCCCGCACCCCGGGCCCCCACCCTTCCGATCGAGGTCACGCCCGCCGGCGGGACCCTGCGAACCGCGCCGACCCAGGTGTCGGCCCGCTACACCGATCCCGACGGCACCCCCGGCTACGTGTACTTCGTGTTGGCCGACGCCACCGGTGCCGCCGTCCGTCAGGGCTGGAGCACCCCGGCCTGCTCGGGATGCGTCGCCACCCTCGCCATCGCCCCTGTCCCGGACGGGATCTACGCCCTCTACGCGGCGGCCAACGACGGCGGGCTGGCGTCGGGGTGGTCGGGCCCGCAGGTGTTCTGGGTCGACCACACCGCGCCCTCGGCACCGGCAGCGGTGACCACCACCCGTACCCAGGCGTCGGCCCGCTACGCCGACCCCGACGGCGCCGCCGGCTACGTGTACTTCTGGGTCGTGGCGCCGGGCGGGGCCGTGGTCAAGGAGGGGTGGAGCGGCGCCACGTGCAACGGCTGCACGGCCACGTTGGCGGTGCCGGCTCTCGGCCCGGGCGTGCACACCGTCTACGCCCTCGCCTACGACGGGTTGGCGTCGGCCCTCACCGGCCCGGTGCTGGTGACGCTCTGAGGGCCGTCTCCGCCAGCACGAGGTCGACGACGTCCTCCAGGCAGTGCCGTCGATCGAAGGCCCGGCGTTGGCGGACGGCGCCCGTCCCGCCCGAGCGCACCCGCTCCACCAGCCGTCGCACCGTCTCCCAGTCCCCCATGTCGACGAGCGCGGGACGGAGGAAGTCGAGCAGCCGGTCGACCATCTCCGGCGCCGGGCGCGGGCGACAGCCGTCGAGGTCCACCAGGGAACCGTCGAGGCCGAAGCGGGCCGCCCTCCAGGCCGCGGCCCGGCGCAGCTCCATCCGAGGATCGGCCCACGCCTCGTCGTCGACGACCTGCCGGTGGCAGGCGACGACGAGCGCCCGCACCAGGCCCGCGGTCATCACCGACTCGTCGACGGTGAGGTTGGCGTCGGCGACCCGGAACTCGACGGTGTCGAACTTGGCCGACGGCCGGATGTCCCAGTAGATGCGGGCCGGGTCGTCGATGGCACCGGTCGACAGCAACGTCTGCACCAGCTCGTCGTAATCGGCGCGCGAGCCGAACGTCCCCGGGGTGCCGGCCGTCGGCCACCGCTGCCAGACCACGGTCCGGAAGCTGGCATAGCCGCTGTCGGCCCCCTGCCAGAACGGCGAGTTGCCGGTGAGGGCGAGCAGCGTCGGCAGCCACGTTCGAGCCCGGTTCACGACCTGGATGGCCGCTTCGGGGTCGGCCACGCCCACGTGGACGTGGCACCCGCACACCAGCTGCTCGTGGGTGACCAGCCGGTAGTCGCGCTCCAGCCGGAGGTAGGCGGGCTTCGGTGTCACCCGGCTCGACTCGTCGTCGAAACCGGGGGCGTGGGTGCCGCTCGACGCCAGCCCGCACCCCACCTCCCGGGCCGCGGCCCCCGCCGTCCGCCGGAGACACCCGATCTCCTCCGCCACCTCGTCCAGCGTGTGGCAGATCCCGGTGCCGGTCTCGATCTGGCACTGCTGCAGCTCGGGGCCGACCTCGCCGTCGGCGACCGGGCCCGTCCCCGGCAACACGTCGCCCGCCACCGGCCGCAGGCGACGGGACTCCACGTCGACGAGGAAGAACTCCTCCTCCACTCCGATGGTGAAGTCGTCCGGCATCCCCGGCGATGTTCCCCGGCGGCGGACGGGGGAACCGCCGGCGGTCAGATGCGTGTCAGGCGGGACGGGGGGAGTTGAACCGGAGCATGGCCGCGGCCGCACCCTCCTGGAACAGCACCTCGACCGCGTCGACCGCTTCCTCCACCGCCACGTCCATCTCCACCCGTTGGGCCTTGCCCAGCTTGCGCAGGACGTAGTCGGCCCCCTCCTGACGACCCGGGGGCTTGCCTATCCCGATGCGGACCCGGACGAAAGCGCCCGAGTGGAGGTGGTCGCGGATGGATTCCAGCCCGTTGTGGCCGGCGGTGCCCCCGCCCTCCTTCACCTTCACCCGTCCTGCGGGCAAATCAAGCTCGTCGTGGACGACGACCAGCCGTCCGAGGTCGCCCTCCACGCCGTAGCGGCGGACCAGGCGGTTGACCGACTCCCCCGACAGGTTGACGTAGGTCTGGGGGAAGGCCAGGGCCATGAGGCGGCCGTCGATGCGGGCCTCGG
>JAXDMK010000080.1:0-23836 GCA_034666105.1 Actinomycetota bacterium
CCGGCCACTCGTCCCCATCGGCGGGGGCAAGGACTCGGCGGCCGTGCTCGGCCTGCTCCCCGGCGCCACCGGGATCTCGATCTCCGCCACCGCCATCCAGCGCCGGCTGGCGGCGGCGGCCGGCGTCGAGCTGCTCGAGGTCGACCGGGTCATCGACCGGAACCTGTTCCGGCTGACGCCCTCCGGCTACAACGGCCACATCCCCATCACGGCCATCAACTCCGCCCTCAGCAGCCTGGTGGCGTACCTGTTCGGCTTCGACTGCGTGGTCATGGGAAACGAGCGGTCGGCGAGCGAGCCGACCCGCACCGTCGGCGGCGTGCCCGTGAACCACCAGTACTCCAAGTCGTTCGAGTTCGAGGCCGTCCTGCACGACGCCATCGCCCTCAGCGGGGTCGACTACTTCTCCGTCCTGCGGCAGCTGTCGGAGCTCTCCATCGCCGGCATCGTGGCCCGTGACCTCCGCCTGCGGGGGAGCTTCCTGTCGTGCAACCGGGCCTTCGTCCGCTCCCGCGACCCCGACGCGGCCCAGGTCTGGTGTCTCGAATGCCCGAAGTGCCTCTTCACCTTCCTCTGCTTCGCCCCCTGGCTGACGATGGCCGAGGCGGAGGACATCTTCGGGGGCAACCCGCTCGACAATCCCGGGCGGACCGAGCCCTTCCGCGACCTGTGGCGGCCCGAGTCCAAGCCGTTCGACTGCGTCGGCGAGCGGATGGAGTCGGCCGTGGCCATGAGCCTGCTCGCCCGCCGGCCCGGTTGGAGGGAGACGGCGGTGGTACGGGCCCTGGCCGCGGAGGCCGGGGCCGAGGCCGCCGCCCTGGGGGCCGACGAGACGGGGGTCCTGGCCGTCACCGGGCCCCACCTCATCCCCGACGCCCTCCTCTCCCTGATCGCCACCGCCGCCCGCCGGTGAGACGGGCCGATTTCGGAGGCCGGAAGGTCGCCCTCCTCGGCCTGGGGATCGACATGGCCGCCACCCTGGGTGCCATCGCCGACGCTCGGGCGGGCGAGATGTTCGCGGTGGACGTGGACCGGGAGCGGGCCCTCCGGGTGCTGGCCGACGCGGGACTGGGCGGCGTGGCGGTGTTCGAGAGCGTCGGCGGGATGCCGCCGGCCGACGTGGCCGTCCGCAGCCCCGGGTTCCCCCTCTACTCGGCCGACCTCCAGGACCGGGTGCGCGACGGGATGGAGACGGTCACCCCCCTCGGCCTGTGGCTGGCGGAGCGGGGGAACCGGCCCACGGTGGCCCTGACCGGCACCAAGGGCAAGAGCACGGTGTCGGTCCTGACCGCCATCGCCCTGGAGCACCTCGGCCGGCCGGCGGTGACGGTCGGCAACATCGGCATCGGCCCGTGGACGCTGGCCCCGTCGGCCGCGGAGACGGTCGTCATCGAGGTCTCGAGCTACCAGGCGGCCGATCTCGGGTGCACGCCGTCGATCGCCGCCCTCACCTCGATCGGCGAGGACCACACCGACTGGCACGGCTCCGTCGACCGGTACCACCGCGACAAGGCCCGGGTCTTCACCGCCCCCGCCATCGCCGGTCGCCGGTGGGCGGGCGTCCTCAGCGACGTGGTCCTTCCCCCCGCCTTCGCCGGCATCGGGTTCTGCCGGGTGCCCGCCCCCGCCGGCGGCATCCGGGCCCGGAACGCCCACCTGGCCGCGGCCACCGCCCTGGCAGTGGCGAACGAGGAGGTCGATCCGGCCCGGGTGGAGGACCTGGCCGCCGCCCTCCTGGAGGCCTATCCCGAGCTACCCGGGCGCTTCCGCCTGGTGGCGACCGTCGACGCCGTCCGCTACGTCGACGACGCCCTGGCCACCAATCCGCTCGGTCTGGCCGCCAGCATCGGCGAGGTGGGGTCGGAGCCGCTCACCGTGATCGTCGGCGGAGCCGACCGCGGCGCCGGCCTCGAGCCGGCCCTGGCCGCCCTCGCCCGGCGATCAGGTCCGACGAAGGTGATCTGCATCGACGACGCCGTCGCCCACGAGGCTCAGTACGCCGGAGCCGGAGCCACCACCCGCCGGTCGCCCGACCTGGAGGCCGCCGTCCGCCGGGCGGCCGAGATCACCACGGCCGGCGGCCTCGTCCTGTTCTCGCCGGGCATGCCCACGCCTCCCGCCGAGGGCAACTGGTCGAATCGCTCGGCCCGCTTCCAGGCCGAGGTCGAACGCCTCGCCCTGCGAACCGGTGACGCCTAACGCCCTCCACGGTCCCTAACCGTCACCAGTTCGAGTGGCCCTGCGAACTGGTGACGCCTAACGCCCTCTACGGTCCCTAACCGTCACCAGTTCGCAGGTGGCTCAGGGGGTGCGGCCCATGAAGGCGGCGACGCGGTCGGTGGGGGGGGCGGTGTCGGGGACCTCCACGATGTCGCCGAAGGGCATGCCGTCGCCCCGGTACTGGGCGGGCAGGGTCTTCTCGGCCCGGGCCAGGACCTCGGCCGCCTGCTCGTCGGACCAGGGCATGGGCTGGCCGGTGGCGGTGGCCAGGTCCCAGCCGTGGGTGAGGGTCTCCATCACCGTCATGTTGAACGCCACCGGCCCGGGCGAGTCGCCGCCGCCGCCCCCGAAACTCACCTCACGGTCGAAGCCGTGCTCCTCCCACCCGGCCACGATGCGGTCGGCGGCGGCCCGGAACTCGCGGGCCGGGTCGTCGCCCCGGTGGTGGTCGGACGGGTCGCCCTCGAACTTCTCCCCGTTGGCGCCGGCCGCGAAAGCCGGGGCCCACCCGAGGATGTGGTCGACGAGCGTGCTCACGTCGTAGTCGGGACAGGGAGTGGGCAAGCTCCACTGGTCGTCGCCGACGCCCTCGATGACGTCGCCCGTCCCGGTCAGGATGCCGCGCAGCAACTCGATTTCGTCCATGCCCGAAGTGTCCCCGGTCAGTGAGGACCGCGAAACGGCGCCGGCACCTGCCGCACCGGCACCAGGTCGCGCCGGTACTGGCGGTGGACGCGCTCGGCCGTCTCCCGGGACTCCTGGACCGCCTTGGCCAGCTCCCGCCGCAGGCGGACGACCTCCTCCTCCAGCTCCATGACCGCCTTCACCCCGGCCAGGTTCAGCCCCGCCGCGGTGAGCTCGTGGATGCGCCGGAGACGGGCGATGTCGCGCTCGGAGTAGCGGCGGCTACCGCCCCCGGTGCGGGCCGGGTCGAGGAGACCGCGGCGCTCGTAGATGCGCAGCGTCTGGGGGTGCATCCCGGCCAGCTCGGCCGCCACCGAGATGACGTACACTCCTCGTGCCGAGATCGGGTCAGCCATGGGTCATCCTCCCGTCAGATGACATTGTCATACCCCGAGGTGCGAGCGGGGGGATTCTTTCGACGCCTCGGCCAGGGCCTCCACCGCGTCGCGCTCGGCCGCCGACAGTTTGGTGGGGACGGCCACCTCCACCGTCACCAGCAGGTCGCCGACGCTCTTGGCCCCCACCACGCCCTTGCCCTTGACCCGGAACGTGCGACCCGACTTGGTGCCGGCCGGAACCCGCAGAACCACCGGCCCCTCGAGGGTGGGAACGGTGATGTCGGCTCCCAGGACGGCCTCGGTGAAGGCGATGGGCACGGTGAGCGTGAGGTCGCGGCCCCGCCGTCCGAACAGGGTGTGGGGCGAGACGTGGACGGTGACGAACAGGTCGCCGGGCGTGCCGTTGATGCCGCCCGAACCGCCCTTGCCCTTGAGCCGGATGCGCTGGCCCTCGTCGACCCCGGCCGGGATGCGGACCTTGACCTGCCGGGGACGCACCTCCGACCCGGTGCCGTGGCACGTGGGGCACGGCGTCTCCACCTTCATGCCCCGGCCCCCGCACTCGGGGCAGGCCCGGCTGAAGGAGAACAGGCCCTGGTTGTCGTCGAGCACGCCCCGCCCCGAGCACCGGGGGCACACCACCGGGCTGGTGCCGGGGGCGGCGCCGGTGCCGTGGCACGTGGAGCACGTCGCCTCCGACGTGAGGTTGACGGTGGTGGTGGCCCCGTTGACCGCGTCGAGGAAGGACAGGTGCAGCTCGGTCTCGTAGTCGTCGCCCCGGCGGGCGTTGGACGAGGCGGCGCGGCCGGCCCCGCCGGCTCCGCCGGCACCGAAGGGGCTGCCGCCGGCCCGGCCCCGTCCGAACAGGCCGCCCAGCATGTCGCCCAGGTCGCCCAGGTTGTCGGTGGTGAAGCTGAAACCCCCGGGCGCGCCGGCCGCGCCCCCGGCCCCCGGTCGTCCGGCGGGACCGTTGCCCCCGAAACCGGCGCCGGCCGGTCCGAGCCGGCGGACCTCGTCGTAGGCCTTGCGCTTCTCGGGGTCGGACAGCACGTCGTAGGCGGCGGAGACCTCCTTGAACCGGTCGTCCTTGCCCGCGTTGGGGCCGCCGGGGTTGGCGTCGGGGTGGAACTGCTTGGCCAGCTTGCGGTAGGCGCGCCGGATCTCGGCCTCGGTGGCCGTCTTCGGCACACCCAGGGCCTTGTAGTAGTCCTTCTCGAACCATTCGCGCTGCGGCGCGGCGGCAGCCACGGAGGACCTCGGCCCTAGCCCTTGACCTTCACCATGGCGGGACGGACGACGCGTCCCTTCCAGCGGTAGCCGGGCCGCAGGACCGCGGCCACCACCTGGGCGCCCTCGGGATGCCCCTGGGCGGCGGGCTCGTGGGCGACGGCGTCGGCCTCGTTGGGGTCGAACTCGCGGCCCACGGGGTCGATGCGCTCGAGCCCCTCCTTGGCCAGGACGCCGACCAGCCGGGCGCCCACCTGGTCGAAGCCCTCGCCGTGGGCCTGGGCCCCGTCGAGCACGTCGAGCACCTCCAGCAGCTTGACGATCAGACCCTCGTTGGCCCGCTCCAGGTGCTCGGTCTGCTGCTTGATCATCCGCTTGCGGAAGTTGTCGAAGTCGGCCCGGGTACGGAGGAGCTGGTCGTAGTAGTCGTCGCGCTCGGCGGCGAGGACGTCGAGGTCGCTCATCACCGCCTCGGCCAGCTCGTCGCCCACCGCGTCGGGCGCGATGGCGCCCCCCTCGGTGGTGGGGGGCGCCGTCACGGGCGCGTTCTGGTCGACCGGCGAGCCGTCACCCGATTCGGTGCGCACGTCGCTCACCGGGCTTCGTCGACGATCTCCGCGTCCACAACCTCGTCGTCGTTGGACGCACCGGCACCGGACCCGGACCCGCCGCCGGGCGAACCGGCGCCGTCGGTGGAGGAGGCGGTGGCCTCCGAGTAGAGCCGGGCCGAGACCGTCTGGGTGACGAGGGCGAGGGCCTCGGTGTCGGCCCTGACCTTGGCCAGGTCGAAGCCCTTGAGGGAGTCCTTGAGGTGCTTGATGGCCTCCTCCAGGCGCTCCTTCTCGTCGGACGTGAGGCGCTTGGCCTCGGACTCGTCCTCCCGGATCATGCGCTCGGTCTGGTACACCATCGTGTCGGCCTGGTTGCGGGCCTCGGCCTCTTCCTTGCGGGTGCGGTCCTCCTCGGCGTGGGCCTCGGCGTCGCGGACCATCCGCTCGATGTCGTCCCGGCTGAGGGCCGACTGACCGGTGATGGTCATCGACTGCTCCTTCTCGGTGGCCCGGTCCTTGGCCGACACGTGGACGATCCCGTTGGCGTCGATGTCGAAGGTGACCTCGATCTGGGGGATGCCCCGGAGGGCGGGGGGCAGGCCGACGAGCTGGAACTTGCCCAGCGTCTTGTTGTAGCTGGCCATCTCCCGCTCGCCCTGGAGCACGTGGATCTCGACCGACGGCTGCATGTCCTCGGCCGTGGTGAACACCTCGGTGCGGCGGGTGGGGATGGTGGTGTTGCGCTCGATGAGCTTGGTCATGATGCTGCCCCGGGTCTCGATGCCCAGCGACAGCGGGGTGACGTCGAGGAGCAGGACGTCCTTGACGTCGCCCTTGAGCACGCCGGCCTGGATAGCGGCGCCGACGGCCACGACCTCGTCGGGGTTGACGCCCTTGTGGGCGTCCTTGTTGGTGATCTTGAAGACCAGCTCCTGCACCGCCGGCATGCGGGTGGAGCCGCCCACGAGGATCACGTGCTCGAGATCGGCGGCGGTGAGGCCGGCGTCCTTGATGGCCTGCTCGAACGGTCCCCGGCACTGGTCGAGGAGGTCCTTGGTCATCTCCTGGAACTTGGCCCGGGTGAGCTTGGTGTCGAGGTGGAGGGGGCCGGCGTCGGTAGCGGTGATGAAGGGCAGGTTGATGGTGGTCTCCTGCACCGTCGACAGCTCGATCTTGGCCTTCTCCGAGGCCTCCTTGAGCCGCTGCACGGCCATCTTGTCCTTCGACAGGTCGACGCCGTGCTCGTTCTTGAACGTGTCGACCAGCCAGTTCATGACCCGGTCGTCCCAGTCGTCGCCACCGAGCTGGGTGTTGCCGCTGGTGGACTTCACCTCGAACACGCCGTCGCCGATCTCGAGGATCGACACGTCGAACGTGCCGCCGCCGAGGTCGAACACGACGATGGTCTGCTCCGCGCCCTCCTTGTCGAGGCCGTAGGCGAGGGCGGCGGCGGTGGGCTCGTTGATGATCCGCAGGACCTCGAGGCCGGCGATGGCGCCCGCCTCCTTGGTGGCCTGGCGCTGGGCGTCGTCGAAGTAGGCGGGGACGGTGATGACGGCCTGGGTGACGGCCTCGCCCAGGTAGGACTCGGCGTCGCGCTTCAGCTTCTGCAGGATCCGGGCGCTGATCTCCTGGGGGTTGTACTTCTTGCCGTCGATGTTGACGGTCCAGTTGGTGCCCATGTGGCGCTTCACCGACCGGATGGTGCGGTCGGGGTTGGTGATGGCCTGGCGCTTGGCCACCTCGCCGACGAGCACCTCGCCGGTCTTGGAGAAGCCGACGACGGACGGGGTGGTACGGCCGCCCTCGGCGTTGGCGATGACGGTGGGCTCGCCCGCCTCCAGGACGGAGACGACCGAGTTGGTGGTACCGAGGTCGATACCGACGGCCTTGGGCATGAGAATTTCCTCCCGGAACGTACGGAGATGTGTTGGGCAACGATAGCAATCTTGAGTCGACTCTTATCAAGGATCGCCACCTGCACCGTATTCCCGGGGGCGCGCCTACTGGGCGCGGCACGCTCGTGCTGGGAATGTCATGCTTCGCGCCCTATGGCGAACGTCCGGGTCAAGCTCACCTTCCCCGAGCAGCTGATCAAGCAGCCCCTTCTGGGCCGGCTGGAGCGGATGTTCGAGGTGCTGCCCAACATCCGTCGGGCCAACATCGAGGACGATTTCGGCTGGATCGTCTGCGAGCTCACGGGCACGCCCGACGCCGTCGACAAGGCCCTGGCCTGGTTGCAGGACGAAGGCGTCGAGGTCAGCCACCTGGGCGACGTCGTCGAATCCTGACCGGGCCGAATCCTGACCGGGCCGAATCCTCACGTTCGGCCCGTCCTGATCTGAGCTAGACCTCAGCCGTCCTCCGCAAGCTCTTCCTCGCCTTCGTCGTCGTCGTCGCCGGCATCCTGGTCGTCGCCGACCTGGCCGGGCGCGGGCTGGCCGAGGACCAGCTGCGGCAGCGGGTGGCGGCCCGGGTCCACGCCGCCGACCAGGATTTTGACGGGCCGGTGTCGGCCAAGATCTCGTCGTTCCCCTTCGTCGGCCGGCTGCTGGTGTCGGGGGAAATCTCCCAGGTCGACGTCGCCGTCCGTGACATCACCGTGCGGGGCGTCACCTTCGCCTCGGTCGGGGTCCGGCTGCGGTCGGTGAAGATCGACCGGGACCCGCTGGTGCAGGACCGGCGGGTGGTGCTGACGAGCATCGGGCGGGGGACGGCCGTGGTCGAGATCTCGGGCGCCGAGATCTCCCGGCTGCTCGGCGTCACCGTGGTGCTGGAGGAAGGCAACGCCCGGGTGCTGGTGGCCGGGACGCTCGTGCCGGTGTCGGCCCGGGTGGACGGGAACACGCTGGTGGTGAACGCGGCCGGCATCACCCTGCCCGCCATCGACATCCCCAAGCTGCCCCTGGTGTCCTGCCTGACCGGGACGGAGATCCTCGCCGGCCGGGTGCGCCTCACGTGCGACGTCGACCGGGTGCCGGTGGAGCTGGCCGGCCGCTCGCTGCGGGTGCAGCTCTAGCGGCTACCAGTCGGCGGTGCCGGTGAGTCCTTTGAAGGGCCCGACGACGCCGGTGGTGATCCATCCGCCGTAGAAGTTGCCGGGCTGGGCCTGCACCGCTTCGCCGTCGAGGAGGGCCGACTCCACCCGTCCCGGGTAGAAGGCGATGTAGCCGGCCATGGCCTCGTAGCCGGGGGAGGGTGCGTCGTAGGTCCAGGCCGCATCCCGCGACCGCTGGGTGCCCGCGACCAGGTCGAAGTAGCGGGCCTCGCCCTTGTACTCGCAGAACGACGTGTTGCCGTTGGGCTCGAGGACACCCTCCTCCACGCTGTCGGGGGGCACGTAGTAGACGGGCGGGTGGCTGGTCTCGAGCACCCGCAGGGGGGCGTCGGTGTAGGCGATGGAGCGCCCCGCGAAATAGACCTCCACGTCCTCGTCCACCGCCTCCAGGCGGGGCGGGCGGGGGTAGTCCCAGACGGATTCCTGGCCGGGACCGGGGGGGACGGGGTTCGGTTTCATGGGCCACCAGTATCCGGCACAGTGGCGGGGTGGACGAACACGGGGCCGCGCTGGCCGATGCGATCGAGGCAGTCCTGCCCGGGTGGGTCGAGCGGTCGGTCGCCAAGGTGCTGGCTGCCGCGGGCATGGAGGACGACCGGGCCCAGGCGCAGGCCGAGCTGCTGGGCACCCGCGCCGCCGAGGACGTCGGCGCGGCCGTTCGGCAGCTCTTGTCCCTCGATATCGACGACCAGCGAAGCACGCCTCTCACCCTCTTGCGGGGGGCGGTGCTCTACCCGACCGCCGTGCTCCGCAACGCGGGCGTGCCGCCGGTGAGGCGCGACGATGTGCGGGTGCGGCTGTTTCCCGACGACGTCTACGACCTGTCCCCGGCCGCCTTCGCCGACGTCGACCCGCGCCTCACCGAGCCCGGCCTGGCGTGGGGCGCCTCGAAGGCCTACGAGCACCTCCGTCGCCACCGACCCGAGCCCCAGAAGGACGTCTGAATGCGCATCGTCGCCTACGTGCCCGACCTGATGGACCGCTCCAAGGTGGCGGCCGCGGGCGACATCACGTTCGTGAGCCGACCGGACGGGTTGGCCGGGGTGGAGGCCGACCTGGTGGTCGTCGACCTCATGCGGCCGGGCGTGCTCGAGGCGCTGGCCGGGGTGTCGGGGCGGGTCATCGGCTTCGCCCGCCACACCGAACCCGCCCTCATGGCCGCGGCCCAGGCCGCCGGGTGCGACGTCGTCCTGCCCCGCTCGTCGTTCTTCGCCCAGCTCGACCAGCTGCTCGCCGGCTGAGGCGGCGCAAGGTCAGCGGCGGTCGCTCGGGCGCTGCCAGCCGGTGTCGCTGATGGGGCGGGGCTCGAAGAACAGGCAGTCGTCGGGGCAGGCGAAGGGGGCCTCCTCGGCCATGTCGAGCCGGCAGCGCTCGACCACGTCGCCGGTGGGCAACGACCGGTGGGAGTAGTGGCGGCAGTCCGCCTTGACGCTCACGGCCGGCCATCTTCGCAGATCGGGAGCACGGTAGGGTCGGAGCCGGTGAGCGATCTGGACGCCGGCCCCGTGGTTTCGAGCCACGACCTGCTGCGATGGAGCGAGGCCCTGGCCGCCATCGCCCGCACCGGCCTGGGCTTCACCGACAGCCTCTACGAGCGGGAGCGGTTCGAGGAGGTGCTGCGGGTGGCGGCCGACATCGGGGTGGCCGCCGGCTATCGGCCGGCCCCGGGTCTTACCGGCCCGGAGGCGCTGGTGGAGGAGTGGCTGGCCCACGTCGGCCAGGGGGTGGCCGGGTACGTGACGCCCAAGGTGGCCATCGGAGCCGTCGTCGGCAACGACGCGGGCGAGATCCTGCTGGTCCAGCGGGGCGACTCCGGGATGTGGCTGTACCCCACCGGCTGGGCCGACGTGGGCTACTCGCCGGCCGAGGTGGCGGTGAAGGAGGTGCTGGAGGAGACGGGCATGCTGGTCGAGCCGGTCCGTCTGATCGCGGTGCTCGACGGGATGCGGCTGGGGTTCACCAGCATCCCCCTGTACTCCCTCGTGTTTCACTGCCGGCTGGTCGGCGGCGAGCTCCGGGCCCACCCTCTCGAGTGCCGCGACGTAGGCTGGTTCGCGGAGGACGACCTGCCGTCGCCCCTCGCCGGCGCCGGTCGGTGGCGGGTGCCGGCCTTCGAGGCCATACGGGGCGAGCCGGTGGAAGTGCTCTTCGACCAGCCCCGCCAACCCCTCTGGCGCACCGGCGCTACCGGCGGCGCCGGGAACGACGAACTACCGTAACCCCGGTCCTCAGGAGGTCGTGTTCTTGCTGCTGCGCCGTTTCCGTCGTCGAAAGGCCGTGTCCGACCCGGTCACCGTGGTCAGCCGTTTCGTCGACGCGGCCAATCGCCACGACGCCGACGCCATCGCCAAGTGCCTCCACCCCGACTTCGAGAGCATCCAGCCGATCTACCCGAGCCGCAACTTCCGGGGATCGATGCAGGTCAAGCGCAACTGGCAGGCCATCTTCGAGAGCGAGCCCGGCTTCCGGTTGAGCCTGGTGCGCTCGGCGTCGCACGAGAACACGGTGTGGGTGGAGCTCCACGGGGCCGGGCGCGATGTCGAGGTGGCGGGCGTCTTCATCATGGGGGTGGAGGACGAGCTGGTCCGCTGGGCCCGGGTGTACAGCGCCGTCGTCGAGCAGCCGCCGCCCAAGATGGCGACCCACGAACCGGAGCCGGCGGTGGCCGCCGACGAAGCGGCGACCATCCACGAGGAGGCGGAGGCCATCCGTCGCCTCATCCATGCCGGGCGCCCGGCCGAGGGTGCCGCCGTAGCGTCCGCCGAGGATGCCGTCACGACCGAGGACGAGGCCTTCGCCCCGCCCGCCGACGACGCCGCCTTCGCCGCCGTTCTCGACGACGCTCCCGCCGCCGGCGACGGGTCCCCCGCCGTGGTCGCGGCCGACGACGACGACGAGGACGAGGACGACGACGAGGACGACGACGACGACTCCGAGTACGACGACGAAGACGAGTACGACGACGACGACGAGGACGAGGACGACGACGACGCTGACGCTGCGGCCGACGAGCTCGATCAGTCCGACGACGGCTCGGGCGACGACGATCCGGAGGCCGACGACGAGCAGGCCGATGACGACGTGGCCGAGGCGCCCCCGGTAGAGGCGGTCGTGGCCGAGGCCGACCTGCCCAAACCCTACGCCGACCCCGACTCGTTCTGGCAGGAGGGGGAGGTGCACGACCTCGTCGGCCGCTCCAAGCGCCGGCGGCGGTCAGGCCGGGAGGCCACCGCCACCGCCACCGCCGGCAACGACGAGGACGCCCTGGTCGTCGACCTCAACGGGCGACGCTCGGAGGCCGGTGACGACCCCGAGGGTGACGACCAGTCCCACCGGTCCGGCCGCCGCCGGGGCGGTCGCCGCCGCCGCTGACGCGGCGTTTTTTGGTGGATTTCCTACCTCCCAGGTACAAAATCCACCAGAAAACGGGTCAGCCGGGCGGCGAGAGCTGCTTCAGCAGGGCGGCCACGATCGACACCTGCCCGCCCGAGTGCTCCCAGGCGTCGCCGATCCCCTGGTGGTCGGCCAGGCCGGCGGCGTCCGGCGACCGGCCCAGGGCCTCGGTGCAGGCGGCGGCGAGGGTGGCCGGCTCCACCTCGTCCCCGTAGGCGGGGAACGCCTCCAGCCCCTCCCAGAGGGTGGACGGGGCGGCGGCCGGCGTCGATCCCGCACCGAGGGCGGCCGAGATCTCGTCGAAGACCTCGTAGGTGCCCATGCCCGCCGGCCGGCGGTACCCGGCCACCGGGTGCAGCCTCCACTCGACGGTGATCCCGCCCGGCCCGTCGTCGCGCAGCCACACCTGTGATCCGTTGACGTAGGCGTCGACCGGGGGTCCGAAGCGCTCGTCGAGCGCCACCAGCAGCTCGTCCGCCAGCTTCCACACACATGTCGGCGTCGGGGAGGGCATGGTCCCAGTGTGGCCGCCCGACCCTGCCACTATGGGACGGTGAGCCGGCGCCCCTCCCGCCTGGTGGTGGGCGTCCTCATGGTGCTGGTCGCCTGCTCCGGCGGCAAGGGCGTCGCCGACCGGGCCACCTCCACCACCGCGCCGGCGGCCGGCCCGACCACCGCCTCCGGCCCGACGACGTCCCTGCCCGCGGCCACCTCGCCGTCGTGCCCGACGATCCCCGCCCGGGCCGAGCCCCGGGCCGACCGGCCCCGCTACGTCCTCCACGCCGACGTGCGGCCGGGACAGGGCACCGTCGACGGCGACCTGCGGGTCGCTTTCACCCCCGACCTCCCCACCGGGGAGATCGTGTTCCGGCTGTGGCCCAACGGCCCCCGCCCCGCCGTCACCGGCGCCCATCTCGACGCCGGCCCCGTCACCGTCGACGGCGCCTCCGCCCCCGCCACCAAGCCCGACGACACCACCCTGGTCGTCGATCCCGGCCGCACCATCGCCGCCGGCACCACCGTCGACATCGCCCTCCCGTGGAAGCTCGTCATCCCCGGTCCGGCCAACGACCGCCTGGCGCTCGAGTCCGACTCCATGCGCCTGGGATCGTTCTTCCCGATCCTGCCCTGGGAGCCGGGCGTGGGTTGGGCCCGGGAGGCGGCGGTCGGTGACTTCGCCGAGGCGTCCACCGCACCCACCGCCGACTTCGACCTCACCGTCACCGTCCCCCCCGGCTACACCGTCCTGGCCAGCGGCGAGCCCGCGGCCGACAACGCCGATCCCAGTCGGCCGAGCCACTTCGTCGCCACCGCCATGCGGGACGTGGCCCTGTCGGTCGGGCACTTCACCGACGTGGCCACCACCGTCGCCCACGCCCCCAGCGCGGTCACGGTCACCGTCGGCCGCCACGACGGCATGCCCGGCGACGCCCACGCCCTCCTGGCCCAGGTGGTGCAGGTTTTGCAGACGTTCGGCACCCGCTACGGCCCCTACCCGTGGACGACGCTCACCCTGGCCCTCACCCCCGGCCTGGGCGGGGGTATCGAGTACCCGTCCCACATCATGTTGGGACCGTTCACCGAGGGCGAGATCGCCACCCACGAGGTCGGGCACATGTGGTTCTACGCCCTGGTGGGCAACGACCAGGGGCGCGACCCATGGCTCGACGAGGGCCTGACCAGCTTCGCCGAGGCCCGCCAGGATCTCCTGCTCGACTTCTACGAGACGGTGCCGGTCCCCCGGTCGGCCACCGGCCGGCTGGGCGAGCCGATGTCGTACTGGACCCTGCGGCCCGACGACTACCAGGACGGGGTCTACTCCCAGGGGGTCCAGGCCCTCATTGCCCTGGGGCCGCCCGACCTGGTCGACTGCGCCCTGCGGGTCTACGTGGCCCAGAACGCCTACCGCATCGCCACGCCCGCCGACTTCGTCGCCGCCGCCTCGGCCGTCTTCCCCGACGCGGCCAAGAAGCTGGCCATCTTCGGGATCGAGCCTTAGCCGGGCGGGCTCAGTCCTCCGTCTGCTCCCGCAGGAAGCGCTCGAGCTCGTCGGCCAGGGCGTCGCCCGACATCAGCTCCAGGCTGCCGCTCTCCTCGGGGTCGTCGGCGTGGTCCTCCAGCCGGCGGACGTAGGCGGCCACGTCGTCGTCGCTGTCGACCACCTCGCTCACCTGGCGCTCGTAGTCGGCCGCCATCACCTGCAGGTCGGCGGTGAACAGCGATGTCGACAGCAGGCGGGCGGCCCGCTCCACCAGCGCCAGCGACGCCTTGGGCGACGGAGTGGCGGCCACGTAGTGGGGGACGGCCGCCCACAGCGAGGCGGAGGGGACCTCGGCCCGGCTGAAGGCCTCGTGGAGGACGCCCACGATGCCGGTGGGGCCCTCGTAGGTGGACCGGGTGAGGCCCAGCCGCTGCACCAGTTCGCTGTCGGCGGCGGTGCCGGTGACCCGGACGGGACGGGTGTGGGCCACGTCGGCCAGCAGCGCGCCCAGGGTGACGACCAGCTCCACGCCGAGGGAGGTGGCCACCGCCACCAGCTCCTCGGTGAACGTCCGCCACTTGAGCTGGGGCTCGGTGCCGAGGAGCACGATCACGTCACGAGAGGTGCCCGGGAGCGACGCCGCCGACAGCTCGTTCGACGGCCATGCGATCTCCCGGCCCAGGTCGTCGTTGAGCTGGACCTGGGGCCGGGTGGAGGAGAAGTCGAAGAAGTCCTCCGGGTCGATGGTGGCGAACTGCTTGGCCTGCCACCGGTCGCGCAGATAGCGGACGGCGGACGAGGCCGCGTCGCCGGCGTCATTCCATCCCTCGAAGGCGGCCAGCAGCACCGGACGCCGCAGCGTCGGACGGGACTCCCACAGCACGTGGTCCATCACGACGAGGGTACAAGGGTGGGGGTCGTACGCTCCCCCGCGCCCCTCCCGTCAGCCCCCGAGCAGGGCCTGGATGCCGCCGTCGAGGTCGGTGGCCCGGTGGAAGCCGAGTTGCTGGAGGCTGAGGGCGGCCAGGCTGGACGCGTAGCCCTCGTTGCAGACGACCACGACCTCCTGGTCGGTGCCGGTGACCTCGGGGATGCGATATGGCGAGGTCGGGTCGAGGCGCCATTCGAGGACGTTGCGGTCGACGACCACCGCGCCCTCCAACTCGCCGTCGCGGGAGCGCTGCTCGCTCGGACGGATGTCGACGAGAAGGGCGCCCCGGGCCCGGAGGGCGGGCACCTCGGCCGCGGTCGGCCGGTGGGGGAGCCGGCGGCGGACGTCGGCCAGCACCTCGTCGATGCGGGAGCCGGTCACGCGGTGATGTCGGCCGGTTCGGTGCGGAGGGGCGTGAGCCGGCGGGGGTCGTAGAAGGTCATGGTCGACAAGGGCGGCGAGTACACGTGGACGGAAAGAGCGTTCGTCGGACCAGGGTTCCACACCCCGTGCACCCGGGTCGGCTCGATGGCGAGGGGCCGGTGGGGCCGGAGGTGGTGGGTTCGGAGGTGGTGCGGGCGCCGGCGGTCGGTGTAGCGCTCGAGCAGCTCGCCCTCCACCACGACCACCGCCCCGGCCGAGCCTCCATGGTCGTGGAGGTCGAGCGATCCGCCGGGGGCCCAGGCGATGAGCCAGGCCTCGTAGGTGTCGGTGTGCAGAAGCCGGGTGTAGCGGCGGTCGTCGTCGGGGTCGGGGAGGAGGTCGAGGGATCCGACGGACGCGGCCAGGCCGGTCGCGATCGCGGTGAGCATGGTGTGCGAGAGGGCGGGAACCGGCGGGGCGATGACGGACAACGGACGACCTCCGGGAAGCGGGCGGCGGACGGGACGGTGGGAGGGTCCGGTCAGCGACAACGCCCGTCGGACGACAGCCGGGACTCTCCGCCCCCGGTGCCGTTGGCCATGGCGTGCATCCGCATGTCGACAGCCTAAGTCGTCAAAGCCGATCAAACAAGTCGTATTTGGGGTTTCGTGCGACTGGTCGGCGAAGCCGGACCGCCGGCCCCCGGGTCGGAGGGCGGTCGTCGGGGCCGCTACGCCGACGGCTTGGTGGCCACGACCACCTGGACCCGCTGGACGAGTGGGATGCCGGCCGGGGTGCGGCGGACGGCGGCGAGCTCGGCGAACGCCTCCTGCCTGAGGGCCTCCAGGTCGGCGGGCGGGAGGATCTCGTAGAGGGCCCGGACCCCGTGCGACCAGCCCCACTCCCACCACGCTTCCTCGTCGGGGAAGAGGAACTCGACCTCCACCTGGGTGTCGTGGGTGATCTCGAAGCCGGCGCCGGCCAGGGTGGCGGGCAGGTCGAAGTCCTCCCGGAACGGCACCGCCATCGGCCGTCCCGCCCGGGGGAGGTACTTGGCGTAGACCCGGTGGAGGAACTCCCAGTCGGGGCCGGCCGACGGGGCGTTCATCACACACCGGCCGCCGGGGACCAGCACCCGGAAGGCCTCCGATGCGGCCGCGGGCGGGTCGGGGAGCAGGTGGAGCACCATCTGCGACAGGACGACATCGAACGTGGCGTCCTCCATGTCGAGGGCCTGGGCGTCGCCGAGGCGGACGGTGGAGTTCTCCACGCCCGCCGCCTCCAGGTCGGCGCCCAGCAGGGCCACCATCTCCTCGGCCAGGTCGATGCCCACCACCCGGCCCATGGGTCCGACGGCTACCGACGCCGGGAGCAAGGTGGCCCCCCGCCCGCAGCCGGCGTCGAGGACCCGCTCCCCGAGGGCCAGGGCCGCCGCCTCCACCAGCTGGGCGCCGAAGGTGGTGAAGAAGGGGATGACGCGGTCGTAGCCGAGGGCGGTCCGTCCGAAGAGGGCGGCGACCTCGCCGGCGTCGAAAGAGTCGTGCGCCCCCGTGCTCACCCCGTCCCCTTCTCCACCGGAACAGTGAAGCCGATCGTCGCCCCACCCTCGGCACCGGTGGCGGCCGAGATGGAGCCGCCGTGGGCCACGACGAGGTCGCGGGCGATGGACAGGCCCAGGCCGCTCCCCTGGGAGTCGGCCGACCGGGTGAAGCGCTCGAAGACGGTGGTGAGCTGGTCGGCGGTGAAGCCGGGGCCGGAATCGACCACGGTGAAGCGCACCCGGCCGTCGGGTGCGGGGGCGGCGGCCACCGTCACCACGCCCCCTTGCGGGGTGTGGCGCAGCGCGTTCGACAAGAGGTTGGCCAGCACCTGGCCGATGCGGGTGGGGTCGACGTCGAGCTCGGGCAGCCCCTCGGCCACCGTCGCCTCCAGCCGCACCCCCTTGCGGGCGGCGAGGGCGGCGTGGCCCTCCACCGCGTCCGCCACCAGGGCCGACGGGTGGGTCGGCTCGGGGTGGAGGGTCAGGCGGCCGGCGTCGGCCAGGGCCAGGGTGTGGAGGTCGTCGACCAACCGGCCCAGGACCTGGGTCTCCTCCAGGAGCGAGGCCAGGTGGCGCTCGTCGGGGGGGTGGATGCCGTCGATCTGGGCCTCGATCCCGCTCTGGAGGACGGCCAGGGGTGTGCGCAGCTCGTGGGTGACGTCGGCCAGGAACCGGCGCCGTTGCTCCTCGGTGGCGGCCAGGCGGACGGCCACCTGGTTGATGGTCGTGGCCAGGGACTGCAGCTCACGGGGCCCGGCCGGGGTCACCCGCACCGCGTAGTCGCCCTGCCCGAGGCGCTCGGCCGCACCCAGCAGGTCACCGACGGGGCCGCCCAAGCGGTGGTAGGCCCGTCTCGTCGCCACCCCCCCGATCACCAGGACGAGGGCGACCATCGCCAACGGCCACCACGGGCCCCGCCGGGCGCCGGCGGCCGGCCCCGGTCCCGGCCCCGGCCCGGGCTGGGGATGGCGGCCAGTCCAGTGCCAGCCGTGGACGGCGGCGCCGACGGCGATGCCCAGCCCCACCAGCAGGGCGACCACGGCGAGGGCTCCGACCAGGAAGCGGCGGCGGAAGTGGGGCGGAGCCGTGTGCCACGGCGGCCCCCCCGCTCCCGGCGGCGGCCACCCCTCCCCCTCGGGCCACCAAGGCGGGCGTCCCCGGCCCCGGCCTCTCACTCGGCCTCGGCGAAGCGGTAGCCGACGCCGTGGACGGTGAGGAGGTACCGGGGTCGGTGGGGGTCGGGCTCGAGCTTGCGGCGGATGTTCTTGACGTGGGCGTCGATGGCCCGCTCGTAGGACTCCACCGCCAGCCCGTGGATCACGTCGAGGAGCTGGGACCGGGTGAAGACCCGTCCCGGCTGGCGGGCCAGGTGCTCGACCAGCTCGAACTCGGTGGCGGTGAGCTCGACCACCCGTCCCCCCACCGTGACCCGCCGGCGCTCGGGGTCGATGGCCACGTCGCCCACCGTGACCGGCCCCTGGCCACTCCCGTCGGCCAGCCCCGCCGCCGCCCGCTCGGTGCGGCGGAGCACCGCCCGTACCCGGGCCACCAGCTCCCGGGGGCTGAAGGGCTTGACCAGGTAGTCGTCGGCCCCCAGTTCGAGGCCGAGGACCCGGTCGACCTCGTCGCTGCGGGCGGTGAGCATGATGATCGGGACGGGCCCCCGCCGCTGCAGCTCGCGGGCCACGTCGAGGCCGTCGATGCCGGGCAGGCCGAGGTCGAGCACGACCAGGTCGGGGGGGACGGCCCGGGCCTGGGCCAGGGCCGTCGTCCCGTCGCCGGCGGTGGTCACGGTGAACCCGGCGTCGACCAGGTAGTCCCGGACCACCTGGAGGATCTTGGGCTCGTCGTCGACCACGAGCACGGTCCTGGTCACGGCACCATCTCAGCTGGTCGGCGGGGCCGGTGCGGCGGACTCACCTGCTGACGACTCCTCGTGGGCCCGCCGGTGCCAGTCGTCGATGCTCGGCCGGGGACCGCAGCCGCCGCCGGGGCCGTAGCCGGGGCCGCCGAAGCCGTAGTGACCCCGCCGGCCGCGGCCAACGAGCAGCACCACCAGGCCGATGCCGAGGAGGGGGAAGAGGAAGAAGCCCGGCCCCGGGCCATAGCCCCAGTGGCCGCCCCAATGGGCGTCGTTGTCGATGACCCGGACGATCTGGCCGTCACCGGCGACTCGCGTCACCACGTCGTGACGCTGCCCGGCGCGGAAGGCCCCGAAGGCCACGCTGACGAGCAGGCCGGCGGCCAGCACCCCGGCCAGGACCCCGGTCCACACCTTGCGGTTGTTCATGTCTCGCTCCTTTGGTCGCGCTTCGTGACCTCAGGATCGGCCTCGATTGTGAACTGGAGATGGAGACGGTGCGGAACTTTCGGGACTCACCTCGTCCAGCCGGCGGGTGAGGTAGCGGCGGTCGGCGTCGTTGGCGGCCAGCGCAAGCGCCTCCCGGTAGGCGGCGGCCGCCTCCGGCCGGCGGTCGAGGCGGCGCAGGAGGTCGGCCCGGGTGGCGGGCAGCAGGTGGTAGCCGGGCAGCGCCCCCGACCCCTCCAGCCGTTCGACGAGGGCCAGCCCGGCCGCGGGACCGTCGGCCATGGCCACCGCCACCGCCCGGTTGAGCTCGACCACCGCCGACGGGAGGAAGCGGGCCAGCTGGCGGTAGAGGCCGGCGATCTCGGCCCAGTCGGTGTCGGCGGCCCGGGACGCGGTGGCGTGGCCGGCGGCGATGGCGGCTTGCACCTGGTACGGCCCCGGCTCACCCCGGCGCAGGGCGGCGTCGAGCGTGGCCACGCCTTCCTCGATGGCGGCCCCGTCCCAGCCCGAGCGGTCCTGGTCCTCCAGGGGCACGAGGTCGCCGGCGGCGTCGACCCGGGTGCCGCGGCGGGCGTCGTGCAGGAGCATGAGGGCGAGCAGGCCGAGGGCCTCGGGCTCGTCGGGCATGAGCCGGGCCAGGGTCCGGCCGAGGCGGATGGCCTCCGCGCACAGCCCGCGGCGCACCAGGTCGCTGCCGGCGGTGGCGGCGTAGCCCTCGTTGAACAGCAGGTAGATGACGGCCAGCACCGACGCCGTCCGCTCCGGGAGAAGGTGGGCGGGCGGCACCCGGTAGGGGATGGCGGCGTGGCGGATCTTGCGCTTGGCCCGCACCAGGCGTTGGGCCATGGTCGCCTCGGGGACGAGAAAGGCCCGGGCGATCTCGGCCGTGGTCAGCCCGCCCAGGGTGCGCAGGGTGAGGGCGACGCGGGCGTCGAGGGCGAGGGCGGGGTGGCAGCAGGTGAAGATCAGCCGCAGCCGATCGTCCCCGATGCCGCTGTCCCCGACCCCGGCCCCGGGCCCGTCGTCGGGACCGTCGGCTCCGTCCACCGATGCGTTCACGGCTGCCTCCTGGGCCTTGACCGCCCCCACCGCGTCCCGCCGCCGGCGGTCGAAGGCCCGGTTCCGAGCGGTGGTGGTGAGCCATGCGCCGGGGTGGCGGGGGATACCGTCGGCCGGCCAACGCTCCAGGGCCCGGGCGAAGGCGTCCTGGGTGCACTCCTCGGCCAGGTCCCAGTCGCCCGTCGTCCGGATGAGCGTGGCCACGACACGACCCCACTCCTCACGGAACGCCCGGGCGACCGCGGCCTCGACCTCGTCCAACTACATCTCCCAGATCGGCCGGACCTCGATGGTGCCGTTGCCGGCGGCGGGAATCTTCGACGCCACCTCGATGGCCTCGTCGAGATCCTGGCACTCGACGACGTAGTAGCCGCCGATCTGCTCCTTGGTCTCGGCGAAGGGGCCGTCGGCGCTGAGGACCTCCCCGTTGCGGACCTGGACGGTGGTGGCGTCGGTGGTCGGCCGCAGTCGCTCGCCGCCCTGGAGCACGCCCCGGCTCGTCATCTCCTCGCCGAACTCGGCGTAGCCGGCCATCATCTCCTGCCCCTCCTCGGGGCCCATGGCGGCCAGGACGGACTCGTCGTTGGCAATCAGCAGCAGGTAGCGCATCCGGATCTCCTCCTCGTGGGGTTCTCTGCCTTACGACGAACGGGATCCGGCCGGATCGACAGGCAGCAGCGCAAACCCGCCGACCCGCCCGCCGACGATGCGGGCCGCCGGCGCGGCCCGTCTACCCCCGTCGGAGGCGGCCGAAGGTGGCCGGCGGTGGCGGCGGGATCAGGCGCCGCTCCTCGTCCGACGTCGCCCGGCGCCGGCGCAGCTCCAGGCGAAGGCTCTCCTCGCCCTTGGCCATGGCCCAGCGGTGGTTGGCGGCGTAGGCGGGTTTGAGGAGCCAGGCCATCCGCCGCAGGAGGGGCTTGCTCGCCCCCACCTGCCACTCGTAGGTGATGACCACCTCGGGGCCGTCCTGCTCGAACGTCCACCGGCCGGTGCCGCTCAGATCGCCGATGGCCTCCAGGGCGAAGCCGGCGTCGGTGACCGGCTCGGTGAGCTTGAGGTTCCACTTCAGGGTGTACGGCAGCCAGCCCTTGGTGTGGAGCTCGTTCACGCTCCCCACCCAGTCGGCGCCACCGTCCTCCACCCGGCGCACCCGGAGGTACACCGACGGCCACCACTCGGGCAGGGTGTCGGCGTTGCCGAGGACGTCCTTCACCTCGGCGATGGTGCCTGGCACCCGCCAGACGGTCACGAAGTGGTAGTCGGGGGCCATGGCGCGTCCGGGACGGTACCCGGTGAGGGCCCCGCCCCGCTTACCGGCTGGTCGTCGCCCGGGGAGTGGTCGCCCGGGCCCGGGCCTGGTTCCGGACCAGCTCGGCCCGGGCCGCGGTGCATGCGGGGTGGTACTGGTCGGCCGCGATCTCGTGGAGGAGCTCGACGCCCAGGGGCTCGATGGCGGCCAGGGCGGCCACGGCGGTCTGCATCAGCGCCGGCGAGGGACCGAGGAGGGTGACCCGGAGGGTGGGGACGGCGGCCGTCGCGCCCAGCCGTCCCAGGGCGGAGACGGCTTCCGCCACCATCGCCGGCGGTCCCGACGGCACGCACTCCATGAGCGGCTCGACCGCCCGGGGGGAACCGGTGCGGCCCAGCGCCCGGATGGCACGCACCCGGACGTCGGTGGAGGGATCGTTCTGGAGGATGTCGAGGAGCTCGGTGAGGTTTTCCAGGGCCTGGGTCCGGCCCAGCATCTCCACCGCCAGGGCCCGGGTGGACTCGGACGGATGGGTCAGGCACGGGTGCAGGACCGACAGCGGCCAGTCGCGGATCTGCTGGATGGCGTCGGCCGCGACGTCGACCGGGATGGGATGCCGGCCCTCCACCGCGCCCAGGAGCGCGGTCGCGCCCGCGGGCTGGCCGAGGCGGCCCAGGGCCCGGGCGGCCGCCACCCGCACCGCGGGCCGGTGGTCGTCGAGAAGGGGGACCAGATCGAGCACCGCGAAGGACGATCCGATGTCGCCCAGCAGCTGGCAGGCGGTGACGCGCACGTTGGTCCGCCGGCTGTGGCAGCGCTGGCGGGCGGTGCGGGTGGCACCCCGCTCCTCGAGCAACCGGGCCAGGGTCTCCCGGTCGGTACCCCGCAGGGCGGGCAGGAGGGCGCGGGCCTTGGCCTCGAGCAGCCTGGCGTCGGATCGGCGGAGCTCACCCAGGATGTCGGGGGACGGGTTGGGCCCCTCGAGCGTGCGGAACAGGACGGACCGGATGGTGTCGTCCCGCTCGAGGCGCCGCCGGTGGCGCCCGCCGCGGCCGGCGACGGCCCATACCGCCAGGGCGCAGAACAACCCGCAGGCGACCGCCGCGCCCCCGCCGAAAGGTGTCACCTCCGGGCCTCCACCCGGCCCAGGAGGGCCTCCACTCGACGGACCAGCTCGCGCGGGCTGAAGGGCTTGACGATGTAGTCGTCGGCGCCGGCCGCGAAACCCTGCTCGACCTGGGCCTCCTGGGCCTTGGCCGTGAGCATGATGACGGGGATGCCGGCGGTGGCCGGGTCGGCGCGAAGGGCGAGGCAGACGTCGAGGCCGCTCATCTCGGGCATGGCCCAGTCCAGAATGACCAGGTCGGGGCGCACCCCGAAGGCGGTCGATGATGCGCCGGCGGCCGCGGCCAGGCCGGCGGCGCCGTCGGGCTCGGACAGGGTTCCGTAGCCGGCCTGGGTCAGCTTCCAGACGATCAGCTCTCGGATGTCGGTGTCGTCGTCGACGACGAGGACGATCTTCATGCTGGGGACTCCTCGGGAACGTTTCCCCCGTTGTCGGCAGGAGCGACCTCGCACTGGATGGGACATCCGACTCTCTTGCCTAGGGACTTCCGACCAGATTTGTCGTACGCACTCTCTACCCTGGTGCCATGGCTGCGCTCGATCGGTTCTCGGCGGTGGCCCGGGCGTGGTTCGAGTCCGCCTTCGAGACGCCCACCGACGCCCAGGAGCAGGGCTGGGACGCCATCAGCCGGGGCGACCACACCCTCATCCTGGCCCCCACCGGGTCGGGCAAGACCCTGGCCGCCTTCCTGTGGGCGCTCGACCGGCTGGTGGGTGAGGGTGCGCCGGCCGAGGAGAAGCGCCGGCTGCGGGTGCTCTACGTCTCGCCCCTCAAGGCCCTCACCTACGACGTCGAGCGCAACCTGCGGGCTCCCCTGGCGGGGATGGCCATGGAGGCGTCCCGGCGGGGGCTGCCGGTGCCCGACGTGCGGGTGGGTATCCGCACCGGCGACACGTCGCAGTCCGACCGGCGCGACATCGTCCGCCACCCCCCCGACGTGCTGGTGACGACGCCGGAGTCGCTCTACCTGATGCTCACGTCGGGGGCCCGCGAGGTCCTGAAGTCGGTGGAGTACGTGATCGTCGACGAGATCCACTCGGTGGCGGCCACCAAGCGGGGCGCCCACCTGGCCCTGTCGCTGGAACGGCTGGAGCGGCTCACCGGGACGCCGGCGCAACGGATCGGGCTGTCGGCCACCCAACGCCCCCTCGACGAGGTGGCCCGGTTCCTCGGCGGCCGCCACCGGGATCCGGCGACGGGCGAGTGGGCCGCCCGGCCGGTGAGCGTGGTCGACGCCGGCGTGCGCAAGCAGCTGCAGTTGGAGGTGATCGTCCCCGTCGACGACATGGGCGAGCTGGGCAAGGTCATCCCCGACGTGCTGGCCGGCCCGGCCGCGGGCGATCCCGAGGTGCGCCACTCGATCTGGCCCGCCATCCACCCCGTCCTCCTCGACCTCATCCGGTCGCACACGTCCACCCTGATCTTCGTGAACTCCCGCCGGCTGGCCGAGCGGCTGGCGGCCCGGCTCAACGACCTGGCCGGCGAGGAGCTGGTGCGGGCCCACCACGGGTCGATCGCCCGCGAGCAGCGGCTCGACATCGAGGACCAGCTGAAGGCGGGCAAGCTGCCGGCGCTGGTGGCCACGTCCAGCCTGGAGCTGGGCATCGACATGGGTGCCATCGACCTGGTGGTGCAGGTGGAGGCCCCGCCGTCGGTGGCCAGCGGCCTGCAGCGCATCGGCCGGGCCGGGCACCAGGTGGGCCAGCCGTCGGCGGGCAAGATCTTCCCCAAGTTCCGGGGCGACCTGGTGGTGGCGGCGGTGACCGCGGGCCGCATGGAGCGGGGCCTGATCGAGGAGACCAAGGTGC
>JAXDMK010000081.1:0-3499 GCA_034666105.1 Actinomycetota bacterium
GGCTGGCGGTGATCGGCGACGTCTGCGGCAAGGGCGCGGAAGCGGCCTCCCTCACCGCCATGGCCCGCCACACGCTGCGCACCCTGGCCCGTCACCACGACCGGCCCGGGCCCGTCCTGGAGGCGGCCAACGAGGCGATCGCGGGCCAGCTCCCCGAGGGCCGGTTCTGCACGGTGGCGGCGGCCGCCCTGGAGCCCGGGGCCGACGGGTTGCGGGTCACCGTCGCCATCGCCGGTCACCCCGTCCCGATCGTCGTCCGGGGGACGGGCGAAGTCGCCCTCCTGGGCCGGGCGGGCATGCTGCTGGGCGTCTTCGACGAGCTCGGGGTGGTCGAGCAGGACGTGGTCCTGGCCGCGGGCGACGCCCTCGTGCTCTTCACCGACGGGTGCGTGGGCGAGGGCGCCGACTCGCTCCAGGTGCTGGGCGCCTGCCTGGCCGCGACCGCGGGCCAGTCGGCGGCGGCGATGGCGGAGGCGGTGGAGACCACCGCCGTCGAGCTCGAGGGCGACCACCGCGACGACATGGCCATCCTCGTCGTCAAGGCCTGACCGACCTCCCGTTCCGCGGTTTCGGCCGCGCCACCGATGAGTTCGCGACCGCGGAGAAGTCGGAATCGGTGAGATCGTTCAAAGACCGCCCAAAGGAGCCACCATGCCGGACCGTGACACCGCACCCGTCGGAGCGCCCTGTTGGGTCGACCTGATGACGTCCGACACCCAGGCCAGCCGCGACTTCTACGGCCCGCTCTTCGGCTGGACCGCCAGCGACCCGGCCGAGGAGTTCGGCGGCTATTTCAACTTCAGCAAGGACGGGGTCCTGGTCGCCGGCTGCATGTCGAGCCAGGCCGACTCGGGCCGCCCCGACGTGTGGTCCGTCTACCTGGCCGTCGACGACGCGGCCAAGACCCTCGAAACGGCCACCGCCAACGGAGGCCAGGTCTACGTCGACGCCATGGCCGTCGCCGACCTCGGCACCATGGCCTACGTCGGCGACCCCGGCGGGGCGAACATCGGCATCTGGCAGCCGGGCGCACACAAGGGGTTCGGCGTGTTCGGCGAGTCGGGGACACCAGCCTGGTTCGAGCTGCACACCCGGGACTACGACGCCTCGGTCGAGTTCTACCGCACCGTGTTCCGGGACGAGATCCAGGTGGCCAGCGACGAGCCCGGGTTCCGCTACACGATGCTCGTCGACGGGGAAGCGGGGCTGGCCGGGATCATGGACGCCTCCGCCTTCCTGCCCGAGGGCGTCCCCGCCCACTGGTCGGTCTACTTCGGCGTCGACGACACCGATGCCGCCCTGGCCCAGGTCGTCGAGCTGGGCGGCACGATCGTGCAGCCGGCGGAGGACACACCCTACGGACGGCTGGCCACCGCCGCCGACCCCAACGGGGCCCAGTTCAAGCTCGTCGCCCCCAACGAGGCCATGCCCGCCCGCACCTCCGACTGAACTCCAGCACGAACGGGTGACACTTCTCCCGCCTTGGACCGGGCGAAGTGTCACCGGTTCGCAGGTGCGGCGCCCCTAGTATCCGCACCGCCCCCGCCTGCAACCCGAACGTCCCGGAGCCGTCCCGCGTCCTCCCCCGCCAACCGCGCCGACACCCCCAGCCGGCTCCGGCAGTGGGCCCGGGCCTCGGAGGGCACGGTGGCCATCGCCGCCGGGCTGGTCGTGCTCGGGCTCACCGCCTACGGGTTCCTCGTGGTCGCCGCCCGCGCCCTCGGACCCGAGGCCTACGCCCCCCTCTCCGCCCTGTGGGCGGTCGTCTTCCTGGTGGGCCCGGGGTGCTTCATCCCCATCGAGCAGGAGCTGGCCCGCAGCCTGGCCGCCCGCCACGCGGCCGGCCTGGGCGGGGGGCCCGTCATCCGCCGGGCGGCGAGGCTCGGCGGCGGCGCCGTCGTCGTGCTCACCGTGGCCTGCGCCATCGCCGGCTTCGTCCTCCTCGACCGGCTGTTCGACGGCGAGGTCCTGCTCGTCGTGGGCCTGCTCCTGTCTCTCGTGGGCTACTACGCCGAGCACCTGGCCCGGGGGGTCCTCGCCGGCTACGGACGGTTCCGCCCCTACGGCATCGCCCTCGCCACCGAGGGCACCCTGCGGCTGGTCGGCTGCGCGGTGCTGGCGGTGCTCGGCGTGGCCACCGCCGGGCCCTACGGCGTCGTCCTGGGGGCCGCACCCCTCATCGCCACCGCCGTCGCCCTCCGGGGCCAGCACGACCTCGCTCCCCCCGGTCCCGAGGCCGACCGCCGGGAGCTGACGCTGGCCCTGGGCTGGCTCCTGGCCGGATCGGTGCTGGCCCAGGCCCTGGCCAACGCCGGCCCGGTGGCGGTGAAGCTGCTGGCCGACGACAGCGAGCGGGCGGTCGCGGGCCGCTTCCTCGCCGCCCTCATCGTGGCCCGGGTGCCCCTGTTCCTCTTCACCGCCGTCCTCGCCCCCGCCCTGCCCCGCCTGGCCCGGATGGCGGCCGCCGGCGACCGGCGGGGCTTCGACGCCGGCCTCCGTCGCCTCCTGGGCCTGGTGGCGGCCCTCAGCGCGGCCGGCACCCTGGGCGCCCTGGTGGCCGGGCCCACCGTCGTGCGCACCCTCTTCGGCGCCGACTTCGAGCTCCCCGCCCACGACCTGGCCACCCTGGCCCTGGCCTGCGCCGCCTACCTGTTCGCCATGACCCTCGCCCAGGCCCTCATCGCCGTCGCCGGCTACGGGCGGGTGGCGATGGCGTGGCTGGCGGGCGTCGTGTCCTTCGGGGTCGTCACCGCCCTCGGGTCCGACCTCCTCACCCGGGTCGAGCTGGGGATGGTCGCCGGCGGGGTGGTGTCGGCGGTGACCATGGGCGGACTGCTGTTCCCCCTCCTCCACCACCGGGTGGGACCGGTCCCGTCCGCCGCCGAGCTCCTCACCTCGCCGCCGCCGGGCATGACGCCGTGACGCCCCCCAGGGTCGACGTGGTCATCCCCGCCTGGGGCGACGACCCGTGGCTGGAACGGTCGGTCGACTCCGTCCTGGCCTCGACCGGCGTGGACGCGGCCGCCATCATCGTCGACAACGGCAACGACCCCGCCACCATCGACCGCCTCGGCGCCCGTCCCCGCGTCACCGTCGTCCGCCCCGGCACCAACCTCGGCTTCGCCGGCGGGTGCAACGCGGGCGCGGCCGCGGCCCGCCCCACCAGCGACGTCGTCGCCTTCCTCAACCAGGACGCCATCCTCGAATCCGGGGCCCTGGCCGCCCTGGCCGAGGTGGCCTCCCGGGCGGACGTCGGCATCGCCTCGGCCAGCGTCCGCCTGGCCGACGATCCCGACCTGCTCAACTCGGCCGGCAACCCGGTCCACTTCCTCGGCTTCTGCTGGTCGGGCGCCTACGGGGAGCCGATGGCGGACTACCAGGTGGAGGCGGATGTGGCTTCCGCCGCGGGCGCGGCCATGGCCATGCGTCGCACCGTCTGGGACGCCGTCGGCGGCTTCGCCGAGGAGTACTTCGCCTACCACGAGGACACCGAGCTCAG
>JAXDMK010000082.1:0-10941 GCA_034666105.1 Actinomycetota bacterium
CGTCGCGCCCGCGGGCGGTGACCCGGTCTGGCCCGAGCGCCCAGGCGTCGTGGTTTCCGGCGATGAGCAGGTCGAGTTGGCGAGCCGCGCCCACCAGCTCGGGCGTGACCGGCTCGCTTCCGACCAGGTCACCGAGGCACCAGCGCTCGTCGACCCCGGCCGCCGCCATGGCGCCGAGCACAGTCAGGAGCCGGTCATGCCGACCGTGCACATCGGAACAAACGCCGATCCTCACACCGAGTCCTATTTTGGCTTCTTCCGGCTCCGCTCGTACCACGGCCGTCCACCATCGAGCGGGACTGCCGGGTATGCCCGAGCCCGTAGGATCCCAGGCGAGAGGTATCGGTCAGGGGGGCAGTGGCGCGGGAACCGTTTGAGACCGACGCTCGTTCGCGACGGGCTAAGTGGAGCTGAGGGGACTCGAACCCCTGACCCCTTGCATGCCATGCAGTTTAAGGGCATTCCAAGGCGTGCCATGCCGGGCCGTCGAGTGTGTCCTCGTGTTGTTCTGGCCGTCGCGTACGCCCTGCTCAACAAGGGTTCAACGGTCCGCCGGGTGTCACGGCATGTCCGGTTGGTCCGCCTGATGTCGCCAGACACTGCCGGCTTGACCTTGGAGTCACTGGCTACGTTCGCGGCTACGTAATCAGCGTCTCGGCTCGACCCTAGCCATCCCCATCACTCGACCTTCTTGAGGACGGTACGGGTCGCCGTGTAGATGAATGGGCCGGGGAGCTCGGCCAGCTCCTCGATCCGGCGCCACTGTGTCATCACGACCTCCAGCTGGCCCCAGACGGTGGACGCGTCGCCGGATGACAGTGCGACCATCCGGCCCTGGTTATCCATCACCGCTGCGATCTCGGCACTGTGCTGCTGGATCTTGCTATCCCGTGTGACGATGAGAAGGTTCTGGGCGCTGACCAGCGGGATCCAGACGGAGTCCTTCGTGCGAGGCGTGGTGATGACGCAAGCAGGTCTTGCTCGCTTGTGGATCGTGATGCCTGGATCGCCGGGGTACGTGATGTCGGAGCGAAGCCCGCCAAGGAGCTTGCCAAGCCCGAGAATGTCGGCATCCAGGTAGAACCGGACGTCGGCCGGCTTCACGCAGCCCGCAGACTCGTCTCAAACGCGTGCGCCCAGTGCACCTCGTCAACCTTGAGGTCGAACTGCTCGGCAACCTCGTCGAACGTCTCATCCGCAGCCAAGTGCTCCCAGATGATCTCTGTCTTGATGCCGCCGATAGCAGGTAGCCCGAACCGCTCGTCGGGACGCATGCGGACTGGCGACCTCGGGTCGCCCGCCGGCCGCCAGCCGACCGCCAGGTCATCGGCCCACTCGACCCGCTCGACGAACGTCTCCGACGGAGTCGTCAATGTCGGCTGTCCGTCCGCGATCGCAACGAGCCAGAAGTCGCCCGGCAACCCGGTCGCTTCCTGAACCTCCAAGAGCAGCCGCTGTCCGGGCCCGACGAAGGGCTTGAAATGCGCCAGCGGGTAGGGAACGCCCAGCTTGTCCCTCAGCTGCTCGATGACCGCCCGCAACTCTGCCATCGGGACCTGATGTTTGCGTCGGTACTGGCGGAGCAGGCCTGCCTCCACGAACTCACCCCACGTGACAGTCCTCGAGTGGGTGGCCTTGGGCCGAAGGATCGGCAGGTAATCCCTTTTCCCCCGAGTGCCGCCCTCAAGCCAGTAGTGCAATGTCCCCTGGGCAACTTGAAGCAGCCGAGCAGCTTCCGCCTCGGCGAACATCTCGCGGTCAAGGACGTCGGTGGACACGCGAGCAGTTTGACCGATCGCCGATCCGCCCGCACGACTTCAGCGACATCGCGGCGGATATGTGAGCCGGGGTCAAGGCCGGCGGCGAAGCCGGCGCCCGTAGGGCTTGGCCTTGAGGCCGGCGGGCGGTCGCCGCAAGACAATGGAGCCCGGCCCAGCGCGCAAGCGCTGGGCTTGCCCCGCCTTCCTCACAGTTCGAGGCCGAAGCTTCGCTCCAGCACCGGGCCCGACCGTTCGATCCCGGGTCGTGGCCGAAGCTGCTCCGGTCGCTGGGCAGGGATGCCGTCGATCCCCTGCCGGGCGACATCCACCTGGAAGCCCGCTCCAGCCAGCTCGTGCTCGAGCCGGTCGAGGCGGCGGAGGGCCTCCGGATGGGCGATCTGGAAATGGAGATGCCCGTAGTACTGACCCTCCAGCTCGGCGAACAGCCTCTTGGCCTCCGGTAGCTCGGCCTCGATGCGTGCCCGCTCGGGACCGGCCAGACGCTGGAAGGCCTCCCGCAGGGGTCCCATCTCCTCGGCGGCCCGCTCGGCCCGCTGGCGCAGTTGTCGGCGCTCCATGAGCCCGACGTGGGGCACCTGGGCGAGGCAGGCGCGTTGCTCGGTCTCCGCCCGGCGCCAAGCGATGGCGGCCTCCCCCACCGGCGTGCCCTTCCAGACGCCCCACCCCTCGCCCCTGTCCAGATCCGCCAGCTGCATCGTGAGTCGGCGCACCCGTCCCTCGGCCGTGTGGTGCGCGTAGCCGGGGTCCGGCGGAATCACAGCGGCCAGTGCGTCGCGCTCGGCCGAGAGACGGGCACGGCGCAGGCTGACCGCGATCGTGTCCTCGGCGGATCTCGATGCCGCGTCGACCTGCCGACCGTCGCCCGGCGTCCCCCGGTCGATGGCCCAGCCGATCCGGCGGGACTGGGCCCACGACCGGCCCAGGTCCTCGGCCGCCTGCTCCACGGAGTCGGCCACGGCGTAGACCGTGGAGCGCTCCCGCGCCCGGCTCATCTTCACATAGGCCAGCTCCCGACCGCCGCCGTCCTCGAAGGCATGGGCCCGTGCCACCGTCGCCCCCTGGGCTCGATGCACGGTCAGGGCGTAACCGTGGGCCAGCTGGGTCGGGCCGATGTCCTCGGGCCCGAAGTGCTGGAGACGGCCGTCGTCCATGCGAGCCAGCAGCTCGGCTCGACTGGGATCGACGGCATAGACGCGGCCCTGCTCCGAGGTGACCACCGCTCCGTCGGCTCCCGGTGCCAGCGTCACGATGCGGTCGCCGGCCCGGTAGGGCGTCCCCCCTGGAGCGACCAGCTCGGGGCCCGAGAGGCGACCGAGTGACCGCCAGGCGTCACGGCCGCGGGCGTTGAGCTCGGCCACGTTGTCTCGCCGCCAGGCGTACATGGCGGCGTCGGCCCCGGAGGCGCTGTCAACTGCCCACCCCGTCACCGTCGCCTCGAGGGCTTCGTGACGATCGGGGGAGACAGAGATGCGACCGTTCTCGGCGTACCAGGCCACTGCCTTGGCCGCGTCGCCCGAGCGCAGATGGCTGAGGGTCGCCCGCTCGGCGGGGTCGACTTGGCGCACGTTCTCGAGCAGCGGGTGCACCGCCGCTCCGAAGCGGGCCACGAGCGCCTCGAAGCCTCCGCCCGGCCCTACCGATCCCAGCTGGCGGGGGTCACCCACCGCCACGACCTTGGCCTTGGCCTGTCGGGCCGCCTCCAGGAAGGCGAGCAGGTTGGCGTCGTCGGTCATGGCCGCCTCGTCGAGGACGGCCACATGGCGGGGCGTGAGGCGCAGCGTGTCGTGCTGGATGCGCCAGGTGAGCGAGGCCAAGGTGCGGCTCTCGGCGATACCGGCCTCCCGGCCCAGGGTGCGGGCCGCCTGGCCCGACGTCGACGTGCCCACCACCTCGAAGCCGGCGGCCTCGTAGGCGTCGCGCACCGCGGCCAGCGCCGTGGTCTTGCCCGAGCCGGCCACGCCGACGACCAGCTCCACTCCCCGCCCTGAGGTCAGGATGCCCTCCACCGCCGCCCGCTGGCCGGCGGTGAGCTCCCGGCCGAGCCCGACCTCGGCTCGTCTCACCGCAGCTGCGGCAGCCTCGACCGACACCGCCGGCGCGTCCCGGCGGTCTGCTTGGGAGGCCACCGAGCGGGCGATCGCCTCCTCCCGAGCGATGGTGACGGCGGTGGCGTAGGCCCGCTCATGGGCGCCGGCCACGCCGAGCAGCGGGATCGCCTCGGGATCGGACAGGGTGCGGTCCACGACGCGGGACAGCTCGGAGGGATCGTGTCCGTAGAGCTGGGGCGCAACCGCCACGATGACATCCCGGCGGCAGAACACCTTTCGGGCGGCGAGGGGGCCGTCGGGGGCAAGCGCCTCCTCCGCCACGTGGCGGGCCTCGTATGAGGAAACATGCGGGCCGGGGAGACGGCGGTTAGCGGCCTCGTGCTCGACGGCCCCGAGGATGCGCTCGACGCTCCAGCCGGCGGCCTCGATCTCGCCATGCCAGCGAGGCATGAGCTCTCCGACTGGCGTGTGGCGCTTGGGATCGCGGGTGGTCCGGGCCGCCACGTTGCGGGCCTGGTAGGAGTCGTAGCCGGTGGCGTCGATCTCGGCCTGGATCTCGGCCGCCCGCTTGGAGTGGGTCTCCATCACCGCTTCGGGCACGCCGGCGATGGCCCAGTGACCCAGGCGTCCCGACGGCCCGGGATCGGCGACGATGGCGTAGCCCAGCTCCACCGCTTGGCGGGCCGACGCCATGCGACCGACCATGGTCGCGGCATGCAGGTGCTCCCGCCACAAGGCGGTATCGGCCGCCTTCCAGCCGCCCTTGGCGTCGTCCATGCGGACGACGTTGGCGATCAGGACGTGGTCGTGGGGGCCGGGGTCGCCCGCTCGTGATGTCGCGTGGCGGGTGGTGGCATAAACGAGCCCCTCGGTGGGAGTACGGACGGCGGCCCTTCCCCGGCGGCCGCCGATGCGCTGGGTGAGGTCGTCGAGGTAGGCGAGGGTGGCGTCGCGCTCAGCGTCCATGATCTGGTGCATGTCCTCGGCCCGGCCGATGACGCCCAGCTCGGCCACGGACTTCTGGGCCGAGATGACCAGCTCCAGTCCGGGACGGGTGGTGCGCACGAGGCGCTCGCCCGTGGTGGGGTCGCAGGCGCCGCCCCGCCCGTAGAGGGCTTCGTACTGCTCGTCGGTCACCGCACCCTCGAGGCCGAGGGCGCAAGCGCCAGCTCCGCCCCACAACAGCGGCGTCTCACCCCGCGTCGCGTAGTACGCGAGGGCCTGGCCGGGATGGTCGTCGCCCCGGGCGAGCACCGTCTTGCGGTGGTATTCGACCGAGTCGATCCCCATCATCCGCATCCATGCCACGCCGGCAAGTCCTCCTGCAACGGACACGTTGCACTCGTGTCCTCGTCGTTGTCAGGGCCTAGTCATAGCGGAACTTGGTGCGGTCGTAAAGTCCGTATATTGAACTCTTGTGAGGTTCAGCGGTTCCATATTCTTGCTCCAGTGCCGTCTGGTATTGGTCGGTGGTGGCTCGTACTGCATCATAGTGGCTGATACGTAACCCCTGGTAGAAGGATGTTTCTCGGATGGATGATCGCTCGGATGAGGCCTAGGGCAATCGATCCGTTGATGGATCATGCGGCCTAGAATGTGGGTGTGTCTTGAGAGGTATCGCATGAGAGGCGCTGACGAGGCGTCGTGGTGCCGTCAGGGTTCCGACCGGAATGGATGCCTCGGAATCGTCGCGAAGCCACATCCATGCGGCACGTCGGACAGCTACTCGAGGCTGTCGCAAGCGACGTCGATCATCCGAGTGCTGTCGGCGGAGTGGTTCGACGGGTCGTATCCAGGATGGCGAACGCCTCCAGCCCGGCAGTCTGAGGTACCCGAGCTCGTCATCGCGTCGATCGTCGTCGCGGGTTCGCTACGCACGTGCGATGAGAACCGGCGGGGCGCACCGTCTGCACTCACATGAAGCTCACCGTGCAAACCTTCCTGACCCTCGACGGCGTGATGCAGGCACCGGGTGGCCCCGAGGAGGATCCGAGCGATGGGTTCGCCCATGGCGGCTGGGGAACGCTCGACGATCCCGCCATCGGCGACTTCGTCAACGAGTTGAACGGCCATGCCAGTGCATTCCTGCTCGGTCGCAGGACGTTCGACATCTTCCGCGGCTATTGGCCCGACCAGACCGACCCCGACAATCCGATCGCCACCGCGATCAACTCGCTGCCGAAGTACGTCGTGTCGAGCACGCTCAGCGAAGCCGATGCCACGTGGCGGGGCGAGTACCCCGACACGGCTCGCCTCGTAAACGGCGACTTGGTCGCCGCGGTGCGAGCGCTCAAGGAAGAACCCGGCGACGAGCTCCAGATCTGGGGCAGCAGCAACCTTCTGCAGACGCTGCTGCACCACGAGCTCGTCGACCGCTTCCGCCTGATGACGTACCCCGTCATGCTCGGCTCTGGTCGGCGCCTGTTCGGCGCGGGCACGATGCCGGCGAACATGAAGCCGGTCGACATCAAGGCCACCGACCGCGGGGTCGTCCTCGGTACGTACGAGCCGGCGGGCCCGGTCCAGATCGGGTCGTTCACCGGCTGAACCCGGACGAAACGTCGACGAACCGTCAGCAACTACAAGGTAGGCGTGCAACCACAGCTCAGCTGCAGCGGTCGGTAACCGCGGCGGAGGGTCGTTACCGCTTACGCGCGGGTCGGTCAGGGTGTCGAGGATCGGCACTTCCCGAATGGGCACGCGCTCACCGTCGGCCGATGGCACGCTTGTCCTATCACGAACATGATGTCACCGCCGCCGTCGGTCTCCCGGGAACAGTTGATTCACCTCCTTGAACTCGCTCACGAGTCCGAGACACTTGACTACAAGCGCGAGTGCGACCTTGGTGACGTCGCTGCGCGGTTGGAACTGGCGAAGGATGTTGCCGCGATGCAGATCCTCGGCGGGCACATCGTTGTCGGTGTCGATGACGACGCTCGACCCTTCCCGCCTGGGATCGCGGGAGAACACCAGAAGTGGTTTGACGAGGCGACCCTCCGGCCCATCCTCGCAAAGTGGCTACCTGAGCCTTTCGAGCTCCGGACCGCTGTCCACGCCATCGGAGACTGCACCGTCGCCCTCGTCTTCGTAGCTCCCAACGTCGACGGATTCTGCATCATGAAGATCGACGGGGCCTACGGTCGAGCCGGCAAAGACCACCTTGTGTTCCGGAGGGGGGATGTCTTTGCCCGCCATGGAACCTCAAGTGAAAGGTGGCGGCAATCGGATATTAATCGCGTATGGCAAAACATGGCCGCAGCCAGCAAGGAGGCTTGGCGAACTGAACTGCGGGATGATTTAGCCGAACTCGGCATTGCGCGGGGCGCCCAGCGGCTCATCGAAGGGCCTGCTGGCAACTTCACCTGGCGTCTCGATACAGCGGCGTTCGATGCCGCAGCGCTCGAGCTCTTCCGCCGCAACGACGACATTCCTCTCCAGCGGTCTCTCAACGAAGCCACTGCCGACGCGGCGGACTTGCTCGATAATCGCAAGTGGGATGAGCTTGCCACCCTCGTCGGCCGAGTCACCTCGCTGGCGGCACAGGCGGTCACGTATCACCGGCGGGAGTGGTTCGACCGAGCCCTAAAATCCTTGGCCAACATTTACAGACTCGGATTCGCGCCAAACCAAGGCTACTCGCGGTCGGAGGGCCTTGGTACCGATGTCTGGCTCCTCGTGCTCGAACACATCATCGCCTTGGGGGCGCTCGCGGTGCGGGTTGAGGACTGGCAGGCAGTACGAGCCATCACTGTGCAACCACCTGGGGCAGACGACTACTACACGACTTGGCTGCGCCACGGCCTCACCATGGCCGCCCGGGCTAACCGCTTCACAGGTCCCGATCAGCGGTCGAAATCCTTGATCACAATGGCCGCCGAACGGGCGGCGTCGATGCCTGCTCTCCGCCCAGATATTGGGGTCGGCGACGATCAACTGATCACCAGCATGTGCCAGTTCGATATCCTCGCCGCCCTCGCCATCATCGCCGCCACGGGCACAATCGACCGTCGGGGCTGGTACACAAACTTTGCCCGGTTCCATTCATCCCGTACCGAGCCGGCGGTGACGCGGCTGCTGACGGACTCCGAGATGCGAGCCATCTTGTTCCCCCGGCCTGATAGCGAGCTCGCCGCCGCCCTCCGTGAGATCGATCGTGCGGCCAGCAATGAAGGTGCCATGCTCAACGGCTGGCACGGGTTCGACAACCCCGCCGTGCAGCGGTTCCTCGACGGTACCGCTGCGCCGGAATCATGACGGGGCCTGGTGATACGTGGTCGACCGGACCGGTTGACGGCCGAGCGCAGCTCTCGCCCGGTGTGTCTTGGCGTCCGACACCTCCTGCCGGGTCCCGACGCCCGCAGAGTTCGACACCCCGGGCAGGAGTGCTCGAGTGCGTCGTTCTCGGCCGGCGCCGCCCAGTCGGCGATCGTCCGGCACGTCCAGCTCGGTCTACTCCCAGCCGAGCTCGGCGTACGTCTGTCGGTCGACATCCGGGGAAGTCCGTGGTGTAGGTGCCCCAGCCCATGTGCTCGTAGTAGAGCGTCATCACGTGGAAATGACTCTTCGCTTCGACTGTCCAGACGAGGCGCGCCGTCGGTCCAAGCAGGCTCCGAGCATCGTCACCCATCGGGCCCGCAAGGCAGAGGGTCTGCTCACCGTCCTCCTCAGCCCATCCACTGACCACGGTAGGGCCTTTCCGCCGACCAGCGCGCCGACACCAGGGACCGAAGCGACGCTCCGCCAGCCACCGATAGATAGTGCCGGCTCCTGTCCGCCCCGCCGGTTCCGCTGCCTGATCAGGAACACCTGCGCGATGTCGTTCTCGGTCAGCGCCGCCGGGGTCCTCGACGATGAGGCCCGGCGCATCTGTGGTCCGTGGTGATCTCGGAGATTCATAGGGCCGCCAAGGTCAACTCGGTGATTCGGCCGTCTGCTCGGGTCAAGATTGACCTGATGTTCCGCGTTCAACGACCTCCATACTCCCTCTGGATAATAACTGCACCAAAGCCGATTACGATCACAGTGACAACGATGACGGCGTCCCAAAAAGGCCCCCCAACCACGACCGCGCGAAGAACCGTCACTACCACCAAGACCGTGCAGAAAATGAGAACCCGCCAAAGGCTCGGCTTGGGACGCGGGACTTCATCGCCTGCAGGCATTGCGCCTTCTTTCCGCGGTCAAAGAGTGGTCTTGCCGGAGGTCTACGCTCGCTGGCTCGCCGTCCGATTTCCATGGATTCCATGCGGTGCGCAGAGTCCAACTCCTAGTCGCCCTCGACTCTACGGCGAAACTGCAGGCAGTCTGCGGCTGGCCAGGTCACCTGAGCATAAATGCCGGCTATGCCCGCATCCCGAAGGCCGCCTAAGTGACAAGTATCGCTCCGGGGACTCGAGGGCACCGAATTCGTCGCCTGGGACACGGAGCTAGGGGCGAATTCAGCCGGCGAACGGCAGAGCAGTCTGGTCGCCCCTTACACGTCGACTCTGGCGCTGGACTGGCTTCGCCGTCGGCTTGGTCGCATCCTCCGCACGTACGGCCGGGGCTGTGGACTGCCGACGATTGCTGCCGATCAGACCACAGGTGCGCCAGCTCACCCTGAGGCAGAAGCGCTCCTCGAACAGGACGGTAGGAACCCTGAGCAGGCGCCCGACGTGGATGACGGGAAGGCCTTCCTGTCCGCCGGTGTCGAGCCACCGGTTGGCTAGCTCGTAGCCGGTCGTTCGGCCGACTCGGAGAATCCTGGCCGCCTCCTCGACGGTCAGCATGTCGGGTACCTCGTTCATGTGCGATCCTCGTATCATCTGTCCCGCTGATCAATCCGTGGCGGCGATGATAGGTTCTCCACAAGAACTGCACAACCTTGATCGATCTGCGGCTACGTGAACTAAGGTTCCCCTTGTGCCGAGGCGTGCCAAGCCCGTCCCGCTGAACTGGACGCCCAACCAGATCGTCGCCTTCAACGTGGCGAAGGCGCGCATGCTGCGAGGCTGGACCCAGGAGGAGGCGGCAAAGGCGATCGCCCCTTACCTAGGGACGCTCCTCTCCACCGCCAGCTTCTCGGCCATCGAACGCTCGGTCGACGTGGGCCGGGTGCGGGAGTTCAACGCCGACGAGATCGTCGCCCTGGCTCGTGGATTCAGCCTCCCGATCGGCTGGTTCTTCACTCCGCCCTCGGTGTGGGAGCGCGCCTGGGTAGCAACGCCGGATACCGGCGACCGGGGCCTCGACCCCGAGGTGATGATGGATCTGGTGCTCGGTACCCCGGACACCCTTGAGGACTGGAAGCAGTACCTCCTTTCGTGGCCGAACCCGGCAGTCCGCGTCCGGCACCTCCCCGACGGGAAAATCGAGCACCTGGGCCGCGTCCAGCAGGATGTCCACCCCCGCCTTGACGAACACCTGCGTCTCCGGTTCCGGACGCTGTTGCGTCACCACTTCGGCAGTGTCGACCAGGCGGACGAGACATTCGCCAGCTTCCGAGCCTTCCTCGCCGACCTGGACGATCCGGTACCTGACAACCCAGAAGCCGCGACGTCGGTGAAGGAGGAACCTGCGCCACCTGCCGCCAACTCCGGTTAGGGCGTGTTGGTGGACGTAAGGGCTCGGGCTCCGTGTTGCAACAACCGGTCCCAGGCATCGATGGCGTGCGGCAGCGACGGACGGACGGTGTGGCGGTAGCCCTGCGTGGTCCGGGTGTCGACGTGGCCGGCGAGGTCCGCCACCTTCACCAGGTCGTCGAGCTGGTCAGCGACGAGCGACACGAACGAGTGGCGGAGCTCGTAGGTCGTCCAGTCGGAGCCCAGGCCGGCGCGCGCACACAACTGCTGGAAGGCCCGCCTGAGATTGGAGAGCGTCATCGGGGTGCCGTTGCGGGTGCAGAACACGAAACCCTCGTCTTCGTAGAGGCCGAGGAGGCGCATCTCATCGCGGTGGCGCCGCAGGGCGGCCACCAGGAGCGGGTGCAGGCCGATGCGTCGTCGACCTCGCTCTGTTTTGGGCGAGACCTGGCCGGCGTACTTGTCGTCGATCTCAAGGGCCCGCTCCAGGACGTGGATGTTGGGCGATTCGGAGTCGATGTCGACAAGCGGCCACCGCAAGCCCGCCAACTC
>JAXDMK010000083.1:0-3277 GCA_034666105.1 Actinomycetota bacterium
GGCGGACGCCCTTCCAGCGGTTGCGGCCGGCCTTGCCGATGGAGATGAGCTCGGCTTCGGCGTTGCCGACCTCGCCGATGGTGGCCCGGCAGTCGATCGGCACCCGTCGCATCTCGGTGCTGGGCAGTCGGAGGGTGGCGAAGTCGCCCTCCTTGGCCACCAGCTGGATGCTGGCGCCCGCGCCCCGCCCCATCTTGCCGCCGGCGCCGACCTTCAGCTCCACGTTGTGGACGGTGGTGCCGACGGGGATGTAGCGCAGGGCGAGAGCGTTGCCGGCCCGGATGTCGGAGCCCTGCCCGCTCTGGAGCATGTCGCCGACACGGACCTTGGCCGGGGCCAGGATGTAGCGCTTCTCGCCGTCGGCGTAGTGCAGGAGGGCGACGCGGGCATTGCGGTTGGGGTCGTGCTCGATGCCCGCGACCTTGGCCGGGATCCCGTCCTTGTCCCGCTTGAAGTCGATGATGCGGTACTGCTGCTTGTGGCCGCCACCGCGGTGGCGGGCGGTCTTGCGCCCGTAGCTGTTGCGCCCGCCGGTGCGGGGCTTGGGCGCGAGCAGGGTCTTCTCGGGCGTCGACTTGGTGATGTCGGAGAAGTCGGAGACGGTCTGGAAGCGCCGTCCGGCGCTGGTGGGCTTCCGCTTGCGAAGGGCCATGGGTTACTCGCTCAGCTCTCGAAGAGGTCGATACGGCCACCCGGGGCCAAGGTGACGATGGCCCGCTTGGTGTCCGGCCGCTGCCCGTAGGTGGCCGACTTGCGGTTGCGCTTGCGCTTGCCTTTGCGGTTCAGCGTGTTCACGTTGAGGACGCGGACGTTGAAGATCTCCTCCACCGCGTGGCGGATCTCGATCTTCGACGCCTTGGGGTGGACGACGAACGTGTAGACGTTGTCCTCCAGCAGTCCGTAGGACTTCTCGCTCACCACCGGGCGCAGGATGACGTCGCGGGGGTCGTTCATGACTCGTCGTCCCCAGTCGAGGTGGCGGTGGCGGGCGCGGCGGCGGGCTTGGCCGCGGCCGCCGGGATGTTGGACTGGGTGAAGACGATCCAGTCGCAGCAGAGCACGTCGTAGGCGTTCAGCTCGGAGGACAGGATGGTCTTGACCTCGGGCAGGTTCCGGAACGATCGCTCCACCGTGTCCTGGTCGCGGTCGAGGACCACCAGGATCTTGCCGGTGAGACCGAGCATGGCCAGCGCCTTCTTGGCGTCCTTGGTCTTGGGGGCGGGAAAGTCCCACGCCTCGACCACGCCCACGCGACCCATGGCCGCCCGGTCGGACAGCGCCGACCGCAGGGCCAGCGACACCATCTTCTTGGGGGTGCGCTGGGCATAGCTGCGGGGCTTGGGGCCGAGGGCCACCCCGCCGCCCCGCCAGTGGGGAGCGCGGGTTGAGCCCTGGCGGGCCCGCCCCGAGCCCTTCTGGCGCCACGGCTTGCGCCCGCCACCCCGGACCTCGGCCCGGGTGAGCGTGCTCTGGTCGCCCTGGCGGATGCCGGCCAGCTGGCCGACCACGACCTGGTGCATGACCGGGACGTTGGGGGTGATGCCGAAGACCTTCTCGTCGACGGTGACATCGCCCACCTTGGAGCCCGACGACGGGCTGAGGACGCCGATCTGGATCGCCATCGCTACGCCCCCTTCCCGTTGCGACCGGCCGTGGTGCGGACGGCGTTGCGGATGAGGACGAGGCCCCCGCGGGGACCAGGGACGGCGCCCTTGAGGAGGATGATCTCCCGATCGGGGTCGGCCTGCACCACCTCCAGGTTCAGGGTGGTGACCTGCTGGTTCCCGACCCGACCGGCCATGCGGGTGCCCTTGAACACCCGGGCGGGGGTGGCGCAGGCACCGATGGCGCCCGGCTTGCGGTGGGTCTTATGGGTGCCGTGGGAGGCGCTCATGCCCTTGAAGTTGTGTCGCTTCATGACACCGGTGAAGCCCTTGCCCTTGCTCACCGCGGTGACGTCGACCAACTCGCCCTTGGCCAGGACGGCGGCGGTGAGCTCCTGGCCCACCTCGTAGGTGCCGAGGTCGTCGAGCCGCAACTCGACCAACCGGCTCCCCGGGTCGACCCCGGCGTGGCTGAAGTGGCCGGCCTCGGGCTTGTTCAGCTTGGAGGGCTTGACCGAGCCGAAGGTGACTTGGAGCGCGCTGTAGCCGTCGTGCTCGGGGGTCTTGACCTGAACCACCCGGCACGGGGCCACCCGTACGAGGGTGACCGGAATGGCACGGTTCTGGTCGTCCCAGACCTGTGTCATGCCGACCTTCTCGCCGACGATCGCCCTGCTTGCCATCGGAGTGCTCTCTCTGCCTTCACGCGGACGCTCCGCACAGGCATGGGCCCGGCGGAGCGAGTTGGGTTGTGCCCTGGAGTCCCGATCAAACCGCGACCGACAGCCAAGGACGTCGTAGTGGGGGGTGGAGCCAAATGAACAGCTCCGGAACGAAGTTGAAGTATAGCCCCACTGCTGCGCAGCGCCTAAACGACCGCGCACTGCTGCGCAGGGCCTAGGACCGACCCCACTGCTGCGCAGGGCCTAACGACCGCACTGCTGCGCAGGGCTAAACGACCGCGCACTGCTGCGCAGGGCCTAAACGACCGCCCACTGCTGCGCTCGGAGGGCGTCAGCCCGACGAGCCCGACAGCCAGGCCCGAGCGCCAGCGAGGGCCGATACGGCTGTCGGAACAGGGGATAGCCCGCCGAAGGCGGTCCGTGCCTTTGACTCGGGGGGCTGTTGGGGGGCGGAGCCCCCCAACTACACCTGCTGGATCTTGATCTCGATGTCGACGCCTGCCGGAAGATCCAGGCGCTGGAGGGAGTCGACGGTCTTGGGGCTGGGCTCGAGGATGTCGAGCAGGCGCTTGTGGATGCGCATCTCGAAGTGCTCGCGCGAGTCCTTGTCCTTGTGGGGGGACCGAATCACGGTGTAGCGGTGCTTCTCGGTGGGCAGGGGCACGGGGCCCCGGACCTTGGCGTTGGTTCGGACCACCGTCTCCACGATCTTCTTCGTCGACTGGTCGACGATCTCGTGGTCGTACGCCTTCAAGCGGATGCGGATCTTCTGTGCCATCTACTTGATGATCTTCACGACTCGGCCGGCGCCGACGGTGCGCCCACCCTCACGGATGGCGAAGCGGAGGCCCTCGTCCATGGCAATGGGGGTGATGAGCTCGACGGTGAGGGCGATGTTGTCGCCCGGCATCACCATCTCGGTTCCCTCGGGCAGCGTGATCTGGCCGGTGACGTCGGTGGTGCGGAAGTAGAACTGGGGCCGGTAGTTCT
>JAXDMK010000084.1:0-10426 GCA_034666105.1 Actinomycetota bacterium
TCGCCCTGTGCATCCTGCTCGGGGTGTTCCTGATCCTGTTGGCCGGCTTCCACCAGCTCGGCGTCGACATCCAGGTCCCCGTGATCAGCGGTCCCTAGGAGGGCCGAGGCCTCCGGTCGGGGCGGATCGTCGGAGCCCGAGAGGAGATTCGAACTCCTGACCTGCTCATTACGAGTGAGCTGCTCTACCGACTGAGCTACCCGGGCCTGTGCCTGCCGAGCGTAGTGGCGCCGGGGAACGGGCGGTCACGATCTGTGACGGGTGGATCGAGCGAAGAGGGCGCCGGCGAGCATGCAGCCGTGACGCGAGGGGCCGCGGCCCCCGTCCGGCGGTACCGTCGGTGGCGTGAGCGAGGACGTTCCGGGCGACCCCTCGGAGGAGACGACCGACCGCCCGCCGCCGGCGGCGCCCGCCTTCCGACCTCCGTGGGCGGGCCGGGGCTCACCGCCGGCGGCCGCGGAATCGGCCGAGGGTCCCGCCCCCGGTGAGCCTTTCCACGGCGTGGCCTCGTCGAGCGAGCCCGCGGGCGGCGCGGTGGTGGACGGGGGGGAGGCGCCGATCGGGCCCGACGTCTGGCCGGAGCCGATCGGGCCGGCAGGCAACGCGGCGGTGGACGACGACGGGTCGGCCCCGCCGATCGAGGCCGCAGTGGTCACCTCGGCCCCGCCCGCCGACGTGGTGCCGGTGGCGGCGGCGGAGCCGGCCGCGCCCGTGCCGGCGGCCGAAGATGCCAACGCCGAGGCGCGGGACCCGGCCGAACCGGTTCCGCCCGGGCCCGTGGCGCCTGACGATGACGGCGATGACGACGATGACCTGGCGGTGACGGCGGTGGCCTTGGCGCTGGGGGAGGCCCCGCCCGTTCCAGGCGGTGCAACCAGCGAACCGATCGACCCTGACGGGGTCGGGGAGGCCTCTGCTCCGCGGCCGGAGGAGGACGACGACGACGCCCTTCTGAACGTGGTCGCTCTCGCCCTCGCCGGCGAGCCGCCGACCCCCGCCGGCCTGCGCCCGGACGGGCCCGAGGAATCCGAAATCCCCACCCGCGACCCGGCCCCTCCGCCCCCGGTCGCGGCCGAGAACGCCACCTCCGAGCCCCAGCCCGAGCCCGAGCCCGAGCCCAAGCCCGCCGAGCCCGAGCCCGCCGTGCCCGGGCCCGAAGCCGCCGTCCCGGTCGCCCCCGCCGGCGCGGCCGGTTCCGTCCCGGATGCACCGATCCCTCCGGAGTCCCCGACCGACCCGGCCCCTACCGTCGAACCGGACGATCAGGCCGTCGACGCCCCCCCGGCCCCCGACGTCCGCGAACCCGTCCTGCCCGCGGCCATGGTTGCGACGCCGGCTCCTTCCGACGGGCCCAACGTGTTCGACGAGGCCGAGCCGGGCGACGACGAGCTTCTCGACATGTGGGCCATCGCCGAGGAGGAGAGGCGGAAGGACGACGTCGAGCCGTGGGTGCACCGGCGGCTGGTGGGGCCGATCGCCGGTCGGTGGTCGACCATGCGGCGGGGGGAGCGGCTGAACGTCGTGCTCTACGCCCTCACCGGCGTCTCGATCCTGGCCATGACCCTCGAGCTCCTCGCCGGTCCCGACGCCATCCCCACCGACGTCACGACCACCCCGTCGGCGGCGGCCGCCGCTCAGACCGTGCCCACGGTCAGGTCCACGACCACCGTCACCTTCTCGCTCACCGTTCCCCAGGACACCGAGCCTGCCCCCGTGGTCACCCGGGCGCCGTCCCGGGTGACGTCGCCGCCGGCGCCAGTGGAGGAGGAGCCGGCGCCCGACCCCGTCGTCGACGAGGAGCCCGCCCCGCCGCCGCCCACCACCCGGCCCCCGGCCACGACCACCCCCACCGCGCCGCCCACCACCGCCTCCTTCCCCAACACCTTCCCGACGCCCGTGCCGCCGGTGCCCCCGATATTCGTCGGCCCCACCGTCCCGACTACGGCGCCCCGGCCACCCTCGCCGTAGCCCGCACCGACGGCAGCCGCAGCAACAGCGCCTGCAGCAGGAGCGTCTCGCTCGGGTTGTGGATGAGGTTCTCGGCCACCTTTTGGATGGCGTCGAGACCGGCGACGCCGGCGGCGGCGTCGACCCGCCTCTGCACCAGGGCATCCCGGTAGAGGACGGCCAGGGTGGCCAGCCCGTAGCGGAGCTCGTCGGTGCGCAGCCGGCGGAGTTCCCGCCGGTGACGGTCGGCCAGCACCTTGCGCCCCGCCCCCCGCTCCCCGGCCCGCTTCACCCGCTCCTCCAGGGCGGCCACCTCGGCCCCGTGGCGGGACGTGAGGGGCGCCACCGCGGCCGAGCCCAGCAACTCGACCAGCTCCGCGGCCAGGATCGAGACGGAGGCGCCGGTGCCATCGAGGCGGGACGGGATCGACTGCCAGGTGGCCCGGCGGGCGGCGAAGCCGGGGTCGGATGCCAGCAGGCGGGCCCGGTCGAGCCGGCCGCCCGACGCCTCGGCCACGTCGGCCGCGGTGACCGGTTCGACGCCCTCGCCCACTAGTGTCTCCACCACCAGCGCCACCGGCAGAGGACCGAAGTCGATGCGCACGCACCGGGAGGCGATGGTGACCAGCTCGGGCGACACGTGGTCGGCCATGATCACGAACACCGTGCTCGGCGGCGGCTCCTCCACCACCTTCAGCAGCGCCGGCACCGCGTCCTGGGCCAGGTGGAACTCGGGCATGACCAGCACCTTGCGGGTGGCCTCATTGGGCGTGCGCATGGCCAGGCGCCGGATCTCGCGGGCCTGCTCGATCCCCAGGAAGGCGCCCTCCCGTTCGACGACGGCGACGTCGGGATGCACGCCTGCCGTCACCCGGACGCACACGTCGCACTCGCCGCAGCCCCCCCGGGGACAGAGGAGGGCGGCGGCCAGGGCCATGGCCGCCGGGCGCCGGCCCGTCCCCGGCGGCCCTACCAGCAGATAGGCGTGCACCGGGGCCCGGGCCGCGGCCCGCAGGTGCACCACCGCCCGCTCCTGGCCCACGATGCGACTGAAGACGTCCGGTCCCACGCCGGCCGGGCCCGCTTCCGACTCGCTCATCGGGGCCCGGCCCACGTCGTGTACGCCGACCACACCCGGTCGGCCACCTCGTCGACCGTCCCCGACCCGTCGACCACCACCCACCGGGCGGGATCGCCCGCGGCCAGGGCCCGGTAGCCGGCCACCACCCGCTGGTGGAACGTGTCGCCGGCGGCCTCGATCCGGTCCCGGGGCCGGCAGCGGCGGGCGGCCGCCACCTCCTGGTCGACGTCGAGGAGCACCACCAGGTCGGGCTCGAGCCCCTCCGCGGCCCAGCGCGACAGCCAGGTCAGGTCGTCGAGGTCGAGGCCCCGTCCGTAACCCTGGTAGGCGAGGGTGGACCCCGAGAACCGGTCGCTCACCACCGCCGTCCCGGCCTCGAGCGCCGGCCGCACCACCTCGGCCACGTGTTGGGCCCGGTCGGCGGCCATCAGCAGCGCTTCCGCCCGCGACGCCAGCCCCGGCGCGCCGTCGCCGAGCACCACGTCCCCCAGGAGCAGACGACGCAGTCGCCCGCCGATCTCCGTCCCCCCCGGTTCCAGCGTCAGCACCGCCCCCAACCGCTCCGCCAGCCGCGCCGCCTGGGTCGACTTGCCGCTCCCCTCGCCCCCCTCGAAGACCACGAACCGCCCCGTCACAGGGACTCCCGCACGTCGTCGGAGCTCTCGACGGCCCGCAGCGCCAGGGTGCCCGCCATGAGGATGATGGCGGCGCCGATCCACAGCGTCAGCCGCACGCCGGGCAGCTCCACCGTGAGCCCGGCGATCTTCAGCCGTCCGCCGATGGCGCTCCCCGACAGCCGGTCGAGGATGCCCGCCAGCAGGGGCGCCAGGGCCAGGGAGATGAGCAGGCACAGCCGGGACAGCGTGTAGAGGGCGGCGAAGATGCGTCCCCGCAGGTCGTCGGCCACGTTCTCCTGGAGGATGGTGAAGCCGAGGACGTAGACCGCGCCCGCGCACACGCCCATCCCCGCGGTGAAGGCCAGGCAAAGCCCGAGCTGTGACATCGACGACGCGGCCAGCATGCACGCCCCCGCCCCCAGCACGGCCATCGGGAAGATCCGCTGGTGGGGCAGCCGGCTCTGCAGCAACGACAGCCCGACCACGCCGACGGCCAGGCCCATGCCCAGGGCGGTGAGCATGAGGGCGAAGCCGGCGGAGCCGGAGTGGAGCACCTCGGCCGAGAAGACGGGCCCGAGGGGCGCCACCATCCCGCCGCCGATGAGCCCGGTGCCGAGGCCCACCATCACCGAGCGCACCACCGGGCTGGTGCCGATGAACCGCCAGCCCTCCTTGATCTCGTTGAAGGCGTCGGTGAGCGGTGCCGGCGACCGGCGGCGGGGCGCCTTGGTGCGGGGCAGGGCGATGGTGGAGATGATGAAGGCCGACGTCAGGAAGGTGACGACGTCGAGGTAGATGGCCAGCGACTCCTGGTTGAGCTCGAGGAAGTGCAGGGGCCCGGCGCTGTGCCCCAGCCACTCCGCCACCTTGGTGAGGGACGCGAACAGGGCCGAGCCCACGGGGAAGGTGCCGTAGGCCGCGGCCAGGGAGAACGAGTTGGCCGCCGGCAGCTTGTCGACCTTGACCAGGTTGGGGACCGACGCCTCCTTGGCCGGCGACCACAGCAGGGTGAACAGCTCCAGCACCAGGGACACGAGGAACAGCCCCCACACGCTCTTGACGAAGGGCAGCGTGGCCAGGGTGAGGCCCCGGCCGATATCGCAGACCACCATCACCGTCTTGCGGTTCCACCGGTCGACCAGCACCCCGCCCAGCGAGGCCAGGAAGAAGCCGGGGATCATCCGGGCGCTCATGACCAGGGCGATGGCCGTCTCCGGCGACCGCCCGCCGACCCGGGCCGTGATCGACAGCACCGCCACCAGCCCGATCCAGTCGCCCAGGGACGACACCACCTGGGCCACCCACAGGCGGAAGAACGAGGTGGAGCCGAGCAGCGTCGGGCCGCGCTTCTCCTCGTCCCCGCCGTCGTCGGCGACCGGCACCTCGGTCGTGGCCGGCTCGTCGCCCTCCGGGGGGTCCTCCCTGCGGCCGGCCACGGGCTCAGGCTAGGGCCTGGACCGGCGGAGGGCCTGGTACCGGACCTGGTGAGGGGACGGGTCGGTTCGCCGCCCCCACCGCTACGACTTGGGGCGGGCCGCCCGGGCCCGGGCGGGCGCCTTCTTGGCCGTCTTGACCGCCTTGGTGGTCTTGCGGGGCTTGGCCGGGCCCCGGTCGCGCCGGGCCTGGAGCAGCTCGGCCGCCCGCTCCAGGGTGACGGCCTCGACGGAGTCGCCGACCCGGAGGGATGCGTTGTCGGTGCCGTCGGTGACGTAGGGCCCGAACCGACCCTCGCGCACGGTGACCACGTTCCCCGAGACCGGGTCGGGCCCGAGTTCCCGCAGCGGCTCGGCCGCCGCCGCCCGTCCCCCCCGGGCCTTGGGCACGGCCAGCAGGGCCAGGGCCTCGTCGAGGGTGACGGTGAACAGCCGGTCCTCGTCGTCGAGGCTGCGGCTGTCGGTGCCCTTCTTGACGTAGGGCCCGTAGCGGCCGTTCTGGGCGCTGATCTCCTGGCCGTCGGCGGGGTCGTGGCCCAGCACCCGGGGGATGGTGAGCAGCTGCAGGGCGTCGTCGAGGGTGAGGGTCTCCAGGCTCATGCGCTTGAACAGGGAGGCGGTGCGGGGCTTGGTCTTGGCCCCGCCGTCGGCGTCGCCCAGCTGGACGTAGGGGCCGTAGCGGCCCTCCCGCACGATCACCGGCACCTCGCTGGCCGGGTCGGTGCCCAGCACCCGGTCGCCGCTGGGCTTGGCCAGCATCTCCTCCGCCCTGGCCACGGTGAGCTCGTCGGGGGCGATGCCCTCGGGCACGGGCGCCGTCTCCCCGTCGCGGGACAGGTAGGGCCCGTACTTGCCCACCCGCACCGCGATCTCGCGGCCCTCGGCGTCCTTGCCCAGGGGGATGGCGTTGACCTCCCGGGGGTCGATCTCGTCGAGATGGTCGTTCACCATGGCCTTGAGGCCGGTGGTCTCCCCCGAAGGAGTGACACTGCCGAAGTAGAAGCGGGACAGCCACGGCACCCGCTTCTCGCCCCCGTTGGCGATGTTGTCGAGGTCGTCCTCCATGCGGGCGGTGAAGGCGTAGTCGACCAGGTTCGAGAAGTGGCGCTCGAGGAGGGTGACCACGGCGAAGGCGGTCCACGACGGGACCAGGGCGCTGCCCTTCTTCCACACGTAGCCCCGGTCCTGGATCGTGCCCAGGATGGACGCGTACGTCGACGGCCGGCCGACGCCCATCTCCTCCAGGGCCTTGACCAGCGACGCCTCGGTGTAGCGGGACGGAGGGGACGTGGTGTGGTCCTTGGGGTCGAGGGCCACCGCGTCGACGGCGTCGCCCGCGGCCAGGGCCGGCAGGCGGACCTCCCGGTCCTCGAGGTCGGCCTCGGGGTCGTCGGAGCCCTCCACGTAGGCCCGCAGGAACCCGGGGAACTCGATGGTCTTGCCCGCCGCCGAGAAGACGGCGTCCTCCCCTGACGACGAGGTCGCCCCCAGGCGGACCTGCATGCTCCGGCCCCGGGCGTCGGCCATCTGCGACGCCACCGTCCGCTTCCAGATCAGCTCGTAGAGCGCCCGCTCGTCGGGGCCCAGCTCCTTGGCCACCTGGTCGGGCGTGCGGAAGCTGTCGCCCGCGGGGCGGATGGCCTCGTGTGCCTCCTGGGCGTTCTTGACCTTCTTGTCGTAGCGCCGGGGCTGGGCGGGGACGTAGTCGGGCCCGTACAGCTCGCCCGCCTGGCGCCGGGCGGCGGCCACGGCCGTCTCCGACAGGTTGGTGCTGTCGGTGCGCATGTAGGTGATGTAGCCGTTCTCGTACAGGCGCTGGGCCGTCGACATGGTGCGCTGGGCGGTGTACCGCAGCTTGCGCCCCGCCTCCTGCTGCAGGGTCGAGGTCATGAACGGCGGGTACGGGCTGCGCCGGTAGGGCTTCTCGTCGACCGAGCGGACGGTGAACGGCGCGTCGCGCAGGCGGTCGGCCAGGCCGGCGGCGCCGGCGTGGTCGAGGACGAGGACGCTGGCCGCGGCCGACCCGAGCTGACCCGTCTCGTCGAAGTCCTTGCCCGTGACCAGACGGGTGCCGTCGACGCTGACCAGGGTGGCGCCGAACCGGCCCGCACCTTTGGCGAAGATCCCCTCCACGCCGGCGTAGGACGCGCTGCGGAAGCGCATCCGGGCCCGCTCCCGCTCCACCAGGATGCGGCAGGCCACGCTCTGCACCCGTCCCGCCGACAGCTTGGGCAGGACCTTGCGCCACAGGACGGGCGACACCTCGTAGCCGTAGAGGCGGTCGAGGATGCGGCGGGCCTCCTGGGCGTCGACCAGCTGTTCGTCGAGGTCGCGGGGGTTGGCCAGGGCGGCCTGGATGGCGGGGGCGGTGATCTCGTGGAACACCATCCGCCGCACCGACACCCGCTTGGGGGGTGAGAGCACCTCCAGCAGGTGCCAGGCGATGGACTCCCCCTCGCGATCCTCGTCGGTGGCGAGATAGAGCTCGTCGGCGTCCTTGAGCAGCCGCTTCAGGTTGGTGACGATCTGCTTCTTGTTCTTGGCCACCACGTAAAGGGGCTCGAAGTCGCGGTCGACGTCGACGCCGAGGCGGGCCCACGGCTCCCCCTTGAGGGCGGCAGGCACCTCCTCGGCCCCCCGGGGCAGGTCACGGATGTGGCCGACGGACGACTCGACGACGTAGGCGCTGCCCAGAAATCGGGCGATGGTTCGGGCCTTGGCGGGCGATTCGACGATGACGAGGGGTTTGGACACGGGACTAGGACCTTGGGCGGCTGGAAGCCCTTCTGTCAAGAGTACGGTCTGGAGGTGGACCCCAAGTCACTGATCGAGGCCTTCGGGACACTGGGCCTCTTCGCCGTCGTTTTCGCCGAATCAGGGCTGCTGGTGGGCTTCTTCCTCCCCGGTGACTCGCTGCTCTTCACCGCCGGCCTGCTGGCCTACGAGGGGCACCTGAATCTGGCCGTCGTCATGATCGGCTGCTTCGTGGCCGCGGTGGCGGGCGACCAGGTCGGCTACGTGATCGGCCGCCGCTACGGACCCGCCGTCTTCACCCGCCCCGACTCCCGCTTCTTCCGCCAGAAGAATGTCGACCGGGCCCAGGCCTACTTCGAGAAGAACGGTCCCAAGACGATCGTCCTGGCCCGCTTCCTCCCCGTCATCCGCACCTTCACCCCGGTCGTGGCCGGCGTCGGCCGCATGGACTACCGCAAGTTCGTCACCTTCAACGTCATCGGCGGCTTCCTGTGGTCCTTCGGCGTGACCCTGGCCGGCTACTTCCTGGGCAAGACGGTGCCCAACATCGACCACTGGCTGCTGCCGATCATCCTCGTCATCGGCGCGGTGTCCTTCATCCCCGTGATCCTGGAGCTGCTGAAGATGCGCAAGACGGGCCAGGAGGAGGACGAGGAAGCCACGGAGCCGACCAAGTCCTAAAGGGCGGCCCGCTGGGGCCGACCGTGCCCGATCCTACGAATCCCTCGCCGGCGTAACGCGGAAAGGGGGCGCCCGGCGCCCCCCTTCCGACCACAGATGGTTGCCGCCCGGCGGTCAGGCCTTGACCTTGTCGGCCTCCGGGATCTCGTCCATCGCCGTGGCCTTGCGCTTGGAGAACGTGAGGGCGCCGGCGAGGATGAGGATGGCGACGGCGGCGATGGCGTAGCGGGCGCCGTCGTTGTCCTGCAGGCTGATGACGGCCGGCAGCATGAGCAGCGACACCAGGTTCATCACCTTGATCAGCGGGTTGAGGGCCGGTCCGGCGGTGTCCTTGAACGGGTCGCCGACGGTGTCGCCGATGACGGCCGCCTTGTGGGCCTCCGAGCCCTTGCCGCCCTCGTTGCCGTCCTCGATGTACTTCTTGGCGTTGTCCCAGGCGCCGCCCGCGTTCGACAGGAACACGGCCATGAGCTGGCCGGTGAGGATGACCGCGGCCAGGAAGGCGCCGAGGGCCAGGTAGCCGATCCCGAAGCCGATGATCACCGGCGTGAGCACCGCCAGCAGGGCCGGCGTGGTCAGCTCCCGCAGGGAGGCGGCGGTGCAGATGTCGATGACCCGGCCGTACTCGGGCCGCTCGGTGTAGTCCATGATCCCGGGGTGCTCCCGGAACTGGCGGCGCACCTCCTGGACGACGGTGCCGGCGGTGCGGCCGACGGCCCGGATGGCGAGCGAGGAGAACATGAACGCCACCGACCCCCCGATGAGCAGGCCGATGAACGTCTTGGGGTTGGCCACGTTGATCTGGGTGAGGGGGTTGTTGAACAGGTCGGTCTTGGGCAGGCCCAGCTCGTCGCCCACCACCTCGATGAACGAGGCGAACAGGGCGACGGCGGCGATGACGGCCGAGCTGATGGCGAAGCCCTTGGTGATGGCCTTGGTGGTGTTGCCCACGGCGTCCAGGCTGACCATGATGCGCTCGGCCTCGCCGTCGAACTCGCCCGACATCTCGGCGATGCCGGCGGCGTTGTCGGAGACGGGCCCGAAGGTGTCCTCCGACACGACCACGCCGGTGGTGGCGAGCATGCCCAGGCCGGTGAGGGCAACCAGGTAGAAGGTGAACTGGATGTTGCCGTCGCCCAGGAAGATGGCCACGCCCAGGGCGCAGGCGATGGCGATCACCGCGTACACGGTGGACTCCAGGCCGGAGGCAATTCCGGAGAGCACAGTCGTGGCGGGGCCGGTGCGGGCCGCCTCGGCGATGTCACGCACGGGCGACGTCTCGGTCGACGTGTAGTACTCGGTGAGGCGGCTGACCACCTGGGCCAGCACCAGCCCGGTGACGATGGCCCAGAAGACCCGCAGGTTGTGGACGTAGAACTGGGCCACGAAGAAGGTGGCGATGACGGTGAGGACGCCGGCGGTGAGGAAGCCCCGGTTGATGGGGGCCATGGCCGACTTGTCGGACTCCTTGGCCTTCACCGCGTACACGCCGACGATGGAGGCGAGCACGCCCAGGGCCCGGGCCACGATGGGGAAGATGACGCCCAGGGCGGGGTTGAGGCCGATGGACTGGAAGGCGGCGAAGCCGAGGATGATGGAGGCGACCAGGGTGACCTCGTAGGACTCGAACAGGTCGGCGGCCATGCCCGCGCAGTCACCGACGTTGTCGCCCACGTTGTCGGCGATGGTGGCCGCGTTGCGGGGGTCGTCCTCGGGGATCCCGACCTCTACCTTGCCCACCAGGTCGGCGCCCACGTCGGCCGCCTTGGTGAAGATGCCGCCGCCGACCCGCATGAACAGGGCCAGCAGCGAGCCGCCGAAGCCGAAGCCGATCAGGATGGCGGAGGCCGTGTTCTGGAAGATCATGATGATGACGGTGGCGCCCAGCAGGCCCAGGCCGACGGTGAACATGC
>JAXDMK010000085.1:0-51087 GCA_034666105.1 Actinomycetota bacterium
CGAGATCGAGGTCCAGGTGCTCGAGGGCGCCCTCGAGCGGGAGCGCATCAGCCTCTCGGGCAAGGCCACCCAGCCGGACCCGTGGCAGGAGTTCGCCAACAACCACCGGGTGGGCGAGCTGGTCTACGGCCGGGTCACCAAGCTGGTGCCGTTCGGCGCGTTCCTGCAGGTGGGCGAGGGTATCGAGGGCCTGGTCCACATCTCCGAGATGGCCGCCCACCACGTCGACCTGCCCGAGCAGGTGGTCACCCCGGGCGAGGAGCTGTGGGTCAAGATCATCGACCTGGATCTCCAGCGCCGCCGGATCAGCCTGTCGATCAAGCAGGCGGCCGAGGGTGGCGTGGTCGCGGCCGAGTACCAGGAGGCGTTCGGCGAGCACGCCTACGACGCCGAGGGCAACTACATCGGTGAGTACGCGGCCGCCGACTTCACGCCCGAGACCGAGGCCCAGGCGGCCTGGGCCGATTACGTGGTCGAGGTCGGCGGGGCCGACCATGTCGTTCCCTCGTCGTCCGAGCCGGCCGCGGAGCCGGCATCCGCCATCGCCGACGCCGCCGGCGACGATTCCGGCACCACCGACACGCCCGCCTCCTAAGAGGCTCCAACCGGTCCCGGGGATCCTCCGGGAGGAGGACGTTGAACGAGGGCCGAAGTGCAATCAAGGAGCGCGTCAGGGGTCGGCTTCCCTCGCCGCGACTCGAGTCGCTGTTCCTCGCCACGTTCGTCCTGTTCGCCTTCCGTCTGGGCGTGCGGGGGATCAGCGACAACTCGATGCTCACCCACATCCGCACGGGCGTCGACATGGTTTCGGGACGGGGCATCCCCCGGGTCGACCCCTATTCCTTCACCGCCTCGGGTCACGCCTGGGTGGTGCAGAGCTGGTTGCCGGAGTGGACGTACGGCTGGGCCGAGCGCATCGGCGGCCTCCGCCTGGTGGTGTTCGAGCAGGCCGTGCTCACCGCCCTGCTGGCGTGGTTGGTCGTCCGCCTGGTGCGGGCGGGCTCCGCGCTGCGCACCGCCTTCGGCGGGCTGATCGTCGTCGGCCTGGGTTCGCCCTTCTGGTCGCCGCGACCTCTCCTCTTCGGGGCCATCTGCATGGTGCTCACCGTCACCATCGTGGAGAGCCGGCGCAGTCAGTGGCTGCTCGTCCCCGTGGTCTGGCTGTGGGTGAGCAGCCACGGCTCCTTCCCCCTGGGCCTGGCCTGGCTGCTGGCCCGGGCGGTGGGCGAGGCCTTCGACTGGCGGGCCTGGCCCCGCGACGCCATGCGTTACGTGGGCGGGTTCGCGGTGGGACTGGTGGTGGCCGTCGTCAACCCCCTGGGCGCCAAGCTCCTCGTCTTCCCCTTCACCCTGGGTGACAAGAAGGAGGTGTTCGAGCGGATCATCGAGTGGATGTCGCCCAACTTCCAGAAGCAGCCCGGCCGCTTCGCCCTCATGTTCCTGGTGCTGGCCATGCTCCTGCTGATCCGGGCCCGCCTGAGCTGGCGTGACGTCGTGCCGGTGGTAGCCTTCCTGGCCGCCGGCCTGCTGGCGGTGCGCAACATCCCCATCACGGCCATCGTCCTGGCCCCGGTGTTGGGGCGGGTGCTCAAGCGGCCCGAGTCTCTCCCCGCCCTGCCACCTCCCGCCGCCAGCCGAGAACGGGTCAACCGCGTCTTCGCGGTGGCCATCGCCGCCGCCTTCGTGGTGTTCGGGCTCACGATCAAGACCAACGAACCCCTCGACCTGATCGGCTACCCGATCGAGGCCACCAACTTCCTGGAGGACTCGGGCCTGCTGGCCGCGCCCCACCGGATCGTCCACCAGGACTTCGTGGGCAACTACTTCGAGCTGCGTTTCGGGCGGCGGGTCAAGGTGTTCATCGACGACCGCTACGACATGTACCCGGTGACGATCCCTCGCGACTACCGGCGCCTCTTGGGTGGCGCCCCCCAGTGGCAGGCCATCCTCCAGACCCGCCAGATCGACGTCGTCCTCTGGGACAAGGACCTGCCCCTGACGTCGCTCCTCAAGTCGAGCGGGCAGTGGCTGGAGGTCTTCGCCAAGGGGGACTGGGTCGTCCTCCGCCGCCTGTGAACGTGCCGCCTGTGAACCGCAGCCTGTGAACCGCGCCGGCATCATCGGCGACCTCCTGCGGAGGGCCTCCCTCACCCCGCCCGACCTGCTGGCGGCCGACGTGGCCAACGCCCTCCACGACGCCGGCGGCAACCACCTCGTCATCTACGTCGTCGACTACGAGCAGGAGACGCTCCAGCCGGTGGCCCTGGCCAGCGACCTGCTGGCCGAGGGACCCAAGGGCGTGACGATCGAGGGCACCATGGCCGGCCGGTCGTTCCAGACCCAGCGGGTCCTGTCGGCGGAGTCGGCCGAGGGCTGGCGGGTGTGGGCGCCGGTGCGGGAACGGGCCGAGCGCATCGGCGTGCTCGAGCTCGGCTTTCCGTCGGTCGACGAGGGGGCGGACAGGGACGAGCTGCTCGCCCTCGCCGACGACCTCGGCCTGCTGGTCGGGCACCTGACCCATACCGCCGGCCGCTACACCGACTTGATCGAGCTGCGCCGCCGCCGGCGGCCCATGAACCTGGCCGCCGAGATGCAGTGGGACCTGCTCCCGCCACTGTCGTTCTCGTCCCCCGAGTTGGCCATCGCCGGACTGCTGGAGCCGGCCTATTTCGTCGCCGGCGACGCCTTCGACTACTCCCTCAACGGCGAGATCCTGGCCTTCGCCATCATGGACGCCATGGGTCACGGGGTGAACTCCACCCTGGCCAGCACCCTCGCCCTGGGTGCGTTCCGGTACGGGAGGCGACGGGGCCTCGAGCTGCCGGTGGTCGCCGAGCACATCGACGACGCGGTGGCGGAGCAGTTCCACGGCGACAGCTTCGTGACCGGCCACCTGGCCCGCCTGGATGTCGGTACGGGCGACCTGGAGTGGGTGAACGCCGGGCACCCGCCCCCGCTGTTGATGCGGGGGGCGAAGGTGGTGTCGGAGCTGATGTGCGAGCCCTGCTTTCCGTTCGGGCTGGGGATCGCCATCACCGAGATCGGCCATTGCCGGCTCCAGCCGGGAGACCGGGTGCTGTTCTACTCCGACGGCGCCATCGAGGCCCGGCCCGCGGGCGGTAGCCAGTTCGGGCTCGAACGCCTGATCAGCGAGCTGGAGCAGTTCATCGGGGCCGGAGTCCTGCCGTCGGAGACACTTCGCCGCCTCGCCGCCCGCCTCCGCCAGCACCGGGGCGGGGAGCTGGAGGACGACGCCACCCTCGTCTTCCTGGAGTGGATGCCCCGCGGCTGAGCCGGTCAGTGGCCGCCGGTGCCGGTGCCGGTGCCGGTGCCGGTGCCGTCGCCGTCCCCGCCCGCCGTCCCGTCGATGAAGCGGCTGAGGCGCCCGTCGGCCGGGATCTCGAGCTTCTTGACCAGGTGGACGATGGTGCCCTCCTCCGGTCGGGACTCGAACCGCACCCGGTCGACCAGGGCCGCCACGAGGGCCAGTCCCCGGCCCTCCTCGGCCGAGGCGGGGGCCATGCCCCGGGTGAGCACCGACGAGTCGAAGCCCCGGCCGGTGTCGAGGACGCTGATCTCGCACAGGCCGTCGATCACGTCCAGGTGCACCTCGTACTCGTTGTCGACCCCGGAGTGCCTCACCACATTGGCGCACGCCTCGGTGAGGGCAAGGGCCACATCGTCGACGTCGGCGGCCATCACCCCGAGCTCGTCGAGGGCGCAAACCGTGATGTGGCGGATCACCGGCAAGGTGACGGAGTCCCGGGGCAGGCACACCCCGAGTTGGATTCTCACGTCCCTCTCCCTACCCGCCCGGCGGTGGGCGGGGAACCTCTGTCACGAGAAGGCACCCAGAAAAGGCAAGAGGAGCGGGCCCGTGGGCTCCGCTCCTCTTGCGCTGACCGGGGGGGGTCAGGTCTGTCAGCTACCGGCGCCCTCGATGGAGTTTCCGATGCTGCTGAACTTGGATGAGGCCTGCTTGCCCAGCTTGGTCAGGGCCACGATGCAGACCACGGCGATGAGGGCGAGCAGGAGGGCGTACTCAACGAGCGCCGCACCACGCTCGCTGCGGCGACCGAAGACGGCCCGCAGGTAGGGCGCACAGCTCTTCTGCCAGTAAGAGATCAGGTCCATGGTCTTCCTTCTTGGGTTAGTGCACCCTCGGGCGCAGGAACTCGACTTGTGTCTCATCTATCGGCGCGGGGGGAGGCCCCCTGGATAGGTCTTTCGACCTATTACCGAAAATTTGTCAAGAAGTTGTCGAGCCTGCCTGTCCCAGGCGGGACGGAGGAGCGAGGCGGGTCCTCGCTCCTCCGTCACCCGATCCTGGGTGAGAGCCGGAGGGCCGGAGCTGCTAGGCGCCCTGGATGGAGTTGCCGATGCTGCTGAACTTCGAGGAGGCCTGCTTGCCCAGGGTGGTCAGGGCGACGATGCAGACCACTGCGATGAGGGCCAGGAGGAGGGCGTACTCCACGAGGGCCGCTCCCCGCTCGCTACGACCGAACAGCGCCCGCAGGTAGGGGGCACAGTTCTTCTGCCAGTAAGTGACGATGTCCATGAGATGTTCTCCCGTTCTGGTGTGCCCCCGTCCCGGGGCTTTTCGGTTACAAGAGATGTATCGGTGACGGTCGAGCACGACTAAATGAGTCATTCGCCTCACCCTGGCCGGCGCCGGAGCTGGCCGGACGTGTCAAAAACGTTCAGAAATCGGAACGCGAAAAAGGAGCGAGCCGAAGCTCGCTCCTTTTTCATTGCCGACCGGGGCTGGTCGGGAGGCTCAGGGGAGATCTAGGCGCCCGTAAGCGAGTTGCCGATGTCCGTGAACTTCGAGGATGCCTGCTTGCCCAGGGTGGTCAGGGCCACGATGCAGACGACGGCGATGAGGGCGAGGAGAAGGGCGTACTCGACCAGAGCCGCTCCCCGCTCGCTACGTCCGAAGAGGGCCCGGAGGTAGGGGGCGCAACTCTTCTGCCAGTAGGCGACGATGTCCATTTTTGATCTCCCGTTGTGTGGGCCCCCGTCCCGGGGCTTTGGTTACAAGGGATATATCGGCCTCGGGCATGGATCCTGAATGAGGCGTTCGTACCATTCGCGCTCACCAGCAGCCCAGTTCTCGGACGCGAAAAGGGGGCGAGCTGGCCGGCTCGCCCCCTTTTCATTTGCCCGACCGGGGCAACTTTTCCTACCGATGTGGACCCCTGGGGATCAGTGGCCGCAAACAGAGCATCGGCAGGTGCCCGTGATTCCTGGATGAGCCGTTCGATCCAAAATCCGCCAGCCGCGGTCAGGCGCTACGGCTCGGACGGGGAGAGGCGGATGATCCCCATCCGCACGGCCCGCAGCACGGCCTGGGTGCGGTCGCGGGCGTCCAGCTTGGCGTAGATCGACGCCAGGTGGTTCTTGACCGTCTTGACGCTGATGAAGAGCTGGGCCGCCACCTCGGGCAGGGAGAGGCCATCGGCGAAGAGCTGGAGGACCTCCTCCTCCCGGGCGCTGATCACGGGGCCGGGGTGGCTGCCGTTGCCGTTCCCGTTGGCGCTGCGGGGGCCGTCGGCGTCGCCCCGCTGCATCTCCACCAGCATCGACGAGGCCAGGCCGGCGGAGAGGACGCCGTCGTCCTCGGCCGCCATCCGCACGGTGGCCACCACCTCCTCGATGGCGCAGTCCTTCACCAGGTAGCCCACCGCGCCGGCCTGCAGGGCCCGGGCCATCACGTCGCCGTCGGCGTGCATGGTGAGCATCACCACGGCCAGGCCGGGGAGGGAGCCGTGGATGAGCCGGGTGGCCTCCACGCCGTCGAGGACGGGCATGGTGACGTCCATCAGGACCACGTCGGGTCGCAGTTCGAGGGCCAGGCGGAAGGCCTCGTGGCCGTCGGCGGCCTCGCCCACGACCTCGAAGCCCTGGTCTTCGAGCGAGCGGCGCAGGCCCTCGCGGAGCATCCGGTGGTCGTCGGCGATCAGTAAGCGGATCATGTTCCAGCTCTCAGGGTTGAGGCCATCCGGGTGGGGGCATTGGCGGGATGGCTCGGGGCGTGGTTGGGAGAAGGCGCGGCGACGGGCGCGTCGACCCGGCATTCGACGAGGGTGCCGACGTAGGGCTCGGACTCCACCAGCAGCGTGGCACCGATGGCGTTGGCCCGTTCCTGCATCCCGGTGAGGCCGAAGGAGTCGACCCGGCGGGGAGCCTGGACGGGGAAGCCGATGCCGTCGTCGGCCACCGTGAGCTGGGCCGAATGGCCGTCGCACTTCCAGCGGACGCGGAGGTGGCCCGCACCGGCGTGGCGCTCGACGTTGCTGATGGCCTCCTGGGCGATCCGCCACAGCTCCCGCTCCTGGACGAGGGGCAGGCGGGCGTCGCTGTCGTGGCGGAAGTCGACGATGACGTCGGTGCGAGCCGCCACCCGCTCGAGGTAGGCCTCGAGGGTGTCGACCAGGCCCCGTTGGTCGGAAACCTCGGCCCGCAGGTCGGAGAGGGTGTCCCGCACCTCGCCCAGTACGGCCCGGACCTCGCTGCGCAGGCCGTCGAGCGAGCTCTTGAACGGCTCCTCGGCCTGGCCTGTCATGCGGTCGAGCTCGAAGGCGACGTAGGCCAGGGACTGGCCGATGCGGTCGTGCATGTCGCGGGCAATGCGGGTGCGCTCCTCGTCGGCGCCCATACCCCGGAGGCGGGCGAACCAGCGGGCGTTGTCGAGGGCCAGGGCGGCCGAGTCTATGAAACCGTCGAGGAGCTGGAGCTCCCGACGGCCGTAATGGCCGGGATCGTGGTGCTCGAGGGCCACCAGACCCACCAGCGCGCCCCGGGCCCGGAGGGGGGCATAGAGGCCGGATCGGGAGACGAGGGTGGGCCCGAAACCCTCGCCCGGGGCCAGGCTGACCACCAGGGAGGCGACGCTGCTGCTGGTGGCGGCCCGCAGGGGCGCGGGGAGGGTCTCGTCGGCCAGGGGCCGGCTGGCGACCGCGCCCTCGCTGGCGGCGACGATCCACCGCCCGGTGACGTCGTCGCGGAGCAGGAGGGCGGTGACGTCGCAGTCGATGAGGCTGCGCAGACGCTCGATGGTGGACTTGGCCACCTGGTCGAGGTTGAGAGAGGCGGGCAGGCTCTGGGCCACCCGGTGGAGGGAGACGAGCAGGTCGTTGGCCTCGGCCAGCTGCGACACCCGGTCGAGCGCCTGCTCGTGGCGTTCCTCGGCCTCGCCGAACAGGCGCCGGGCGTACCCGGCGAGGATGGCCACCAGCACCAGCTCGAGGGCCCACTGGCCGGTCCGGCCCAGGCTTTCGATGCCGAAGTGGGCCTGCTCCAGATGGCTGGGAATGCCGACGCACAGGACGGCCACCGCGGCCACCCGCACCCCGAGGCCGAAGCCCTGGGCGAAGCCGGCGGCGACGACCACGCTCAACAGGCAGAAGGCGAAGGGCGAGTCCCAGTAACCGGTGGAGTCGATGGCGAGGACGGTGATGAAGACCTCGACCATGATGGCCAGCGGGGGAAGCGACGATCCCGTCGACCACTCGGTGCTGTCGCCGGCCCCGCCCTCGGGGTGGGTGCCCCGCCAGGCAGCATGGGCGACGAGCACCCCGCCCAGGACCACCACCGACCCGTTGATGGGTCCGTGGACGGCGGCGATGAAGGCGGCGATGGCGAGAATGCCCCAGCGCACGCCGGGCACCAGCGCGGCGAAGGCCGGCTGGTGCCCGGTGCGCCCGGACTTCTCGGATTGCTGGGTGTGCGGCTCCCTGCCCACCGTCAGGGGAAGAGCGGTGCTCGGGAGCATGGCTGGCTGCGGCCGGTCGTTTACTTCAGGGCCGAGGCGATCCCCGAGGCAGCCGGCCCGAGGATGACGATCATGATCGCCGGGAAGACGAACAGGATCAGCGGGAACAGCATCTTCACGGGGAGCTTGGCGGCCTTCTCCCGGGCCCACTGCCGGCGCTTCATCCGCATCTCGCCGGCCTGGGTCTTGAGGACCCGACCGATCGGGATGCCGAGGGCGTCGGCCTGGAGCAGGGCCAGGACCAGGTTGGACAGTTCCGGGACGTCGGTGCGGCGCTTGAGGTTGTGGAACGCGTCCCGGCGGGGCAGGCCCAGCTCCATCTCGTGGAGGGTGCGGGCGAACTCCTCGGCCAGCGGCGAGTCGAAGTGCTGGCAGACGATGGCGATGGCCCCCTCGAAGCCCATGCCGGCTTCCACCGAGATGGCCAGCAGGTCGAGCGTGTCGGGGAGGTCCTTCAGGATCGCCCCCTGGCGCTCCCGCACCTTGCGAGCCAGCCACGAGGCGGGCAGCAGCAGGCCGATGAGCGGGCCCATGATCAGGAACAGCAGGCCGACGCGGGCCGACGGGTGTCCCAGGGCGAGGTACACCAGCGCGCCCAGGGTGCAGGCGCCGGTGGCGGCCAGCTGCCCGACCACGAACTCCTCGGCCCGCATCGTCCCCGTGAGGCCGGCGAGCAGGAGCTTGCGGTGGGTCTGGTCGAGGTAGTTCCGGGGCGTGAGCCGACCGACAGACGACGCCAGGCCGGTGCCCAGCGGACGGACGATCCGGACGATGAACGGGTCCTGCAGCTTGCGCTCGAACTCGTCCGTGAACGTGACGTTCTCGTCCAGGTCCTGCAGGTACTTGCCCACGTCGCCGGCGGGACGGGCCCGGGTGAGCCCGACCGCCACCGCGGCCGCCCCGGCCACGGCCAGGAAGACGGGAAGGAGAATCATCAGGCCCATGGCTATACCTCGATCTTTGTCATGCGGAAGATGATGAACGAGCCCATGGCCACCATCAGCGCCGTGCCCATGAGCACGATCAGCCCCACGCCGTGGAACATGGGCTTCATGTAGTCCGGGCTGACGAAGTTGATGGCGAAGGCCATGAACGGAGCCAGGGCGGTGAGCACCCAGGCCGAGATCCGACCCTCGGCGGTGAGCACCGCAACCTCGCGGCGCACCTCCTCGCGGGCCCGGATGAAGTCGGCCAGCGTGTGCAGGAGGTCGGCCAGGCGGCCACCCACCTGCTGCTGGATGCGAATCGCCTGCACGACCCAGTCGAGGTCGCGGATCTGGAGGCGCTGGGCCATGCGGTCGAGGGCGTCGACCACCGGGTCACCCAGTCGGGTCTCGGAAACCAGGCGGGAGAACTCCTCCGACAGCGGCGGGGGGGACTCCTCGCACATCATCTGGATGGCCCGCAGGAACGTGTGCCCGGCCGTGAGCGACGAGGCGATGAGGCCGAGGGCGTCGGGCAGCGCCGCTTCGAACTGCTTGCGGCGCTTGGCGATGCGGTGCTTGACGAGCGTCGAGGCCAGCAGTGGTCCGACGAGGAGGCCCACCAGGGCGAAGAACCAGGTCGACGACAGCGCCAGCAGCAGCGCGGCCAGGACCAGGCTTCCGGCCAGGGTGACGAGGACGAACTCGCCCGGCCGCAGGGGCACCCGGGCCCGCTCCAGGGACGCCGCCAGGGAGCCCTTGGAGTCGAACTGGGTGACCATCCGGCCCGCAGCCTGCACGGTGCCCTCGACGAGGGGGCTGAGGTTCTCGGTGACGCCCTCCACCCGGATGTCGCGCTCGCCGTAGGGGAGCTCGAGGATCTCGGCCAGTTGGCGCTGCCGGTCACGGGACCGGGAGAAGACGCCGGCGACGACGAGCGCGAGCCCGACGCCGACGGCGAAGACGGCGATGATCGTTGTCATTGGGCACGCTCCGCACGGGCCAGGGTGGACAGGGACGGAATGCGGGCGCTGCGGCTACCACGGGAGGCGGCGGCCGAGGACCCTTGCGCCGGCGCCGGGGTGGGCGCCCGGAAGGCCTTGGCCGGTACTTCGATCCCGTTCTCGGCCAGCTTGTCGAGGAACTTGGGCCGCAGGCCGGTGGCGACCAGCTCGCCGTTGATGCGACCGTTGTCGCCCCGGGAGAACTGGCGGAACTTGAAGATCTCCTGCAGCAGGATCGTCTCGCCCTCCATGCCCTGGAGTTCGGTCACCGAGGTGACCACGCGCCGGCCGTCGGACAGACGGTCGAGGTGCATGATGATGTTCAGGGCGGAGGTGATCTGCTCCCGGATGGCCTTCACCGGCAGGTCGTAGCCGGCCATCAGCACCATGGTCTCGATACGGCTGAGAGCGTCACGGGGGCTGTTGGAGTGGACGGTGGTCATCGAGCCCTCGTGGCCGGTGTTCATGGCCTGGAGCATGTCGAGCGACTCGGCGCCCCGGACCTCACCGACGATGATGCGGTCGGGCCGCATACGGAGGGCGTTGCGGACCAGGTCGCGGATCTTGACCTCGCCTGCCCCTTCGGCGTTGGGCGGACGGGCCTCCAGGCTCAGGATGTGGGGCTGCTGGAGCTGGAGCTCGGCCGCGTCCTCGATGGTGACGATGCGCTCGCCCTCGGGGATGAACGACGAGAGCACGTTGAGGTTGGTGGTCTTACCGGTGCCGGTACCGCCGGAGACGAGGATGTTCAGCTTGCCCCGGACACAGGCCTCCATCACGACCGAGAGGTCGAGGGTGAAGGTGCCGAAGTTGATGAGGTCCTTCACCGTGTAGGGGTCGGCGGCGAACTTCCGGATGGTCATGATCGGGCCGTGGATGGCCAGCGGCGGCAGGATGGCGTTGACACGGGAGCCGTCGGGGAGACGGGCGTCGACCATGGGCGACGACTCGTCGATGCGACGACCCACGGCGGACACGATCTTCTCGATCACGTGCCGGTACTGCTGGTCGTCACCGAAGGCGGCGCCGGTGTGGTGCAGCTTGCCGTCGCGCTCGATCCAGATGTCGTCGTAGTTGTTGCACATGATCTCTGTGATCGACGGGTCCTGCAGCAGCGGGTCGAGCGGCCCGTAGCCGAGGGTGTCCTGGATCATCTCCTGGAGGAAGGTGCGGCGCTCCCGGGGGGAGATCTTCACGTCCTCCCTGGAGATGATGCGGTCGAGGGCGGACTTGACCTCGTTGGTGAGCCCTTCGGGCGTGAGCCCGTGGACCTTGGGCGCGACCTCGGCCAGGACGAGCTCCCGGACCTTCTTCTTGGACGCGTGCCACGAGGCAGCCGATGTGGCTCCCGCCCGGCGGGCGGTGGCGGTCTGGCCGGTCTCGGTCGGGCGGGTGGTCACCCGCCGGCGAGCGGTTTCGCCGGAGGTCAGTGCCGACCGGGATGAGGATGCCGCTCGTTCCTGGTCCTCCAGGGCTGCGAGCTTGTCTGAGAGTTTCACGGTCCTCCCTTAAGAGCCGGTCGATTGAGGCGTCAGGTGGAAGATGCGGCTGAACAGGCCGGCCTTGCGGGCCCCCGGCTCAGTGAAGGTGGGCACCCGCGACTGCATGCCCTCGGGCAGCAGGGGGGCCATGCCGGCCGCCATGCGCTTGCTGACTTCGGAGTTGGGGTTGAAGGCCAGGATGGGCGTCCCGACGTTCACCGACTTGCTGACCTCCCGGGCGTACGGGAGCACCGAGCTGAAGCCCTGGGCGAAGAGCTTGGTGATCTGGTCGACGTCGATGCCGACGTCCTTCTCCGCCTTGTTGAGGACGAGCTTGACGTTCTCCGAGGGGATCTTGAGCTTGTCCATCGTGTTCAGGAACACACCCATGTTGCGGACGCTGGGCAGGTCCATGGTGGCCATGATGTAGAGCTGGTCGGACAGGTCGAAGGCGGCCAGCACGATCTCGGTGAGCGCCGCCGGCGTGTCGACCACGACGTAGTCGAACTTGGCCCGCACCGCCTCGATCACCCGGGCCACGTCGGCCGGGTGGATCCGGTCGGCGTCGGACGGGTCCTTCGGGGCGGCCAGCACCTGCACGCCGCTGTCGTGGGCGACCACGTACTCGGCCACGTGGGCCTCGAGGTCGGCATCGTCCTGTTCCTCACGGGCCAGCAGGTCCGAGATGGTGTAGCGGGGCCGGAGGCGCAGAGCGGTGCTGACCTCGCCGAACTGCAGGTCGAGGTCGATGATGCAGGTGCGCTTGCCGGTGTGCTGGTGGAGGAAGTAGGCGAGGTTGGTCGCGTAGAAGGTCTTGCCGCAGCCGCCGGTGGCGGAGGCGACGGTGAAGACCATCCCCTGCTTGCCGTGACCGGCGACGGCCCCGACAGCTGCCGGGGCGCTGCTCATCCGGGGCCGGCTGACACCCACCGCACGCTCGATGGCGTCGTAGAGCATCCGGTCCGACACCGGGAGCTGGAGGAGATCCAGCGCCCCGGTGCGGACGATGTCACGGAGGGCGGCGTCCGGCCGCTTGTCGAATGCGAGCAGGAGGCTCATGGCCGGCGACTCGTCGTGCAGCGCCTGCATCCGAGCGAGGCTGGCCTTGGTCCCGAGGCTGGGCCCGGCGATCATCACGTCGAAGGGACCGCTGCTGGCGATGACCTCGTTCACAATGGCCAGGCGGTCACAGGGGACCACCTCGGGGCGGGGCCGGAGGTCTCCGGCCACCCCCCGGACCTGGTCAGCCAGGTCCGGTTCCTTTTCGACTACGAGGATCTTCGGGTTTCGCACGGTTCCCCTACAGGGCCTTCAGAGCGTCGCCCACGCTGGAGCCGGGGGTCTCGCCGACGGCGGGAGCGTCCTTGCTCACGAGGGAGAAGTAGAGGTTCTCGAAGCTGGTCAGGTAGACGAGGCGCTCGGCCTCGACCGGGGAGACCGCCAGCAGGTAGACGAGGCCGGTGCCACCGGGCTGGCCCGGAGTGGCGGCGAGCGTCGTGCCGTTGACGTTCAGGACCTCGGTGTTCTGCATGATCAGCTTCACGCTGGAGGCGCCACCGGCGTCGGGGGACGCCTTGACGACGCCGTAGATGTTGATGCGGTCACCAGCACCGGCGAACCCGGCCACACCGGGAACGTTGGCCAGCTCGAGGGCGAGGGCGGTCTTGCCATCGGGGATCTTCAGGGTGCCGATGCGGGTCTGCGTGGCCTGGAACTGGTCGGAGGTGATGATCTGGCCTTCGGGCACGCCCAGGATGGCGGAGCGGCCGGCGAGCTGGGTCGGGTCGGTCAGGGCGTTGAGGGGCTTGACCGAGTCGGCCACGACCTTGCTCTTCACCAGGCCGTTGTTGGCCGCGTCGGCACCGTTGGTGCCGGCGGGAATGGGCTTGGATGCCACGAGCACGGCGACCTTGCCGGACCCGGCGACGGGCGAGCTGTCGCCGTTGTCGCGCAGGATCAGGAAGGTGGCCATCGCGCCGACGATGAAGACGGCGAGGCCGAGGGTAACAATCACGTTTGAGCGCTTAGCCATTGGGTTGTCGGCTCCTGGTCGGGGTTCTTGGTAGGGCGTCTGTCGTTCCGCCCACGTAGTTGTCGGCCGGCTCCCCGCCGATCTGTAGCCGGATTTCCGTAACGCGCCCTCAAGCTGCGGCGGTTTCGATCCGATACGTCTTCCGTACCGACCGATCAGGGCCCAGCCACTGGGGATGAGGAGCTCACCGTGAGTGACAGCCGTAGATCCGCGCCGCCCGCGCGGTTTCGCCGTGGGGACGAGTCCGGGGCGGCGCTCGTCGAGTTCGCCCTGGTTGTCGGCCTGTTCATCTTCATCCTGTACGGGTTGATCTCTTTCGGGATGATCCTCGCCCAGAAGCAGAAGATCACCAACGCCGCCGCCGAGGCGGCCCGCTCCGCGGTCGGTGAGACCTCCGACGCCAGCGCCATCACCGTGGCGACGGCCCGGGTGACGAAGCTCCTCGGCGCTCCCGGGAACTACACGATCGGCCCCGACCCCGCCGGCAAGCCCACCGTCACCACCTGCTCCCCGCCCGCCGTGGGCCAGTGCATCACGGTGACGATCACCTACGACTACGAGCACCACCCGATCGTCCCGCCCGCCCCCGGCCTCGGCCTGGTCACGCCCAAGACGTTCGCGTCGACCGCGGTGGTGCAGTACAAGTGAGCGTCCACCAGCGGTTCGACTTCGTCCGCCGCATCGGCCGGGCCCGCGACGAGCGGGGAGCCATGCTCGTGCTCGCCGCCACCGGGCTCGTCCTGGCCATGATCTTCTCCGCCCTCGCCATCGACATCGGGTTCCTGGCCGCCGACAAGCGCACCGACCAGAAGATCGCCGACATGGCGGCCCTCGACGCGTCGCGCAACCTCCTCAACATCCAGCCCCTCGCCGACGCCAGCGTTCTGCGCAACGGGTTCGTCAAGGACGCCAAGCACACCGTGTTCGCCGAGCTGGTCACGCCCGACGGCACCGGGGACTACGTCCCCAGCGCCACCGGCAAGTTCGTCCGGGTCACGATCAAGTCGCCCCGGAAGCCCTTCTTCCCCTTCGTCAGCCCCACCGAGCGCACCGTGACGGCCCGCGCCGTCGCCGGTGGCGAGCCGGAGGCGGAGATCTCGGTCGGGTCGACGCTGGCGTCACTCGACGTCCAGAAGTCCGCCCTCGACGCCATCCTCGGCCCCATGCTGGGGACGAACTCCTCACCTCTGAACCTGAACGCGGTCAGCTACACCGGCCTCGCCTCGGGCAACGTCGACCTCCGGGCGCTGCAGACCAACCTGCTCACCATGGGCTACGACGTCGGGACGACCGACAAGCTGCTCAACACCAACGTGCGGGCCGCTGACCTGCTCACTGCCACCGCCCAGGCGCTGGGTTCGAAGAGCCCGCCCGACACGGTGGCCCTCGTCGAGCTCAACAAGATCCCGATCCCCCTTATCCCGAACCTGAAGACGGTTGCGCTGGGAAGCCTGATCAGCCTCTCCCAGCCGAGCGCCGACTCCGCCCTCGACGCCACCCTCAACGCCTTCGACATCGTCACCGGCGCCGCTCAGGTGGCCAACGGGAGCAACTTCGTCAACGTCCCCGGCGTCAACGTCAACGTGCCCGGTGTGCTGCCGAACACTCTCTCCGTCGCCCTCAAGGTCATCGAGCCGGCCCAGCGGGCCAAGGGCCCCGTGAACGCGCCGGCCTACACCACGGTGGCCAAGACGTCGCAGGTCGCCCTGCAGGTGAAGCTCGACCTGGCTCCCCTCGGGCTGAACGTGCTTTCGACCACGCTGACCTTCACCGCCGGCAACGGTAAGGCCACCCTCAAGAACATCGACTGTGCCGCGCCGAGCATCATGGTCACCGGCGAGACGAGCGGTGCCACCATCGGCGGCGTCGTCAACGGGAACGTTCTCGGGATCCCCCTGCTGGGCACCCTGAACGTCGCCGGCACCGTCGCCCCGGCCACGGCCGCCGATCGCACGTTCCAGTACCCGACCCAGTTCCGGCCTCCGGTCGGCCCGACGCCACCGTTCTCGTACCACGTGGGCGTGGCCAACGTCGGCCTGTCGCCGCTCATGCCGCCGGCGGGGCCGGGCCTCACCCTGAGCGGCACGGGTGCCCTGGGGCTGCTCACCGGGCTCGTCACGCCGGTGCTCAACTCGGTTGTCACCGCCCTCGACGCCGCTCTGGTGCCGACCCTGGGCCCGATCCTGAAGGTGCTGGGCCTCGACCTGGCCGGAGCCGACCTCGGCGCCATCCAGATCTTCAATCCGCCGCCCGCCTGCAGCTCGACCCACCTGGTCAAGTAAGGCGGCTCTCTTTGCTGGTGAAGCACCCGGGTCGGCTCGATAGCCTGCCCGGGTGCTTCGTCATGTGGCCGTCTTCCGCTGGGTCGACGGCACGTCGCCGGCCGACATCGAGGCTTTCGCTGCCGGTCTGGCGGGGCTTCCGGCGCTGATCCCCTCCATCCGGTCGTACCGGTTCGGGCCTGACGCCGGGCTGGGCCTGTCGGCCAACGCCGACTACGCGGTGGTGGCCGATTTCGACGATGTCGAGGGCTACGCGACCTATGCCGCCCACCCCGCCCATCAGGACGTGATCGTGCGGCTCCTCCGGCCCCTGGTGGCCGAACGGCTTTCGGTGCAGTTCACCTGTCTCACTTGTCCGGCGGACGGGACACCGGGGCCGACCGCAGATAGCCCATGATGTCGTCGGCCCGGTAGAGGTTGTGGGTGGCGGGGTGCTGGGGTGACTTGCCCACCACCACGCCGTCGTCCCGCAGGCTCCAGAACCCTTCGTAGACCTGCTTGGGCCGGTGGGGGTCGGTGACGTAGTGGGGCACCTGCTCGGCACCGTTGAGGAGCGCCCGGGACGCGGCCCACGACGGCTCGTCGAGGAAGAGCACCAGACGGGGATCGAAGGCCTCGACCGCCCGGGCCACCCGCTCGGGCTGGCCGCCGGTGGGGAGGAGGGTGGTGAGGGCGAGCGCCTCGGTGGCGCCCCAACGGGGCTGCCGCAGCCGGAAGAGGGCCACCGCCCACCGCCGCACCTCGGGCCAGAAGCCCATGGGGTCGGGGTAGTAGTAGCCCTGGTGGGGCGTGCCCAGGGTGAGAGGCCGGTCCTGCCAGGTGACGAGCGGGTCGCGCCACACCGGTTCCTTGGTGGTGACGAAGAGGAGCCAGGCGTTGAGGCTGCCGGGGGCGTTGGGCGGCCAGTCCCCCACCCGCTCGGTCAACGCCCTGGTGGCCCGCTTGCCCTGGGCCCGCGCCGCGTCGAGCCGCTCCTCGGGATTGACCGAGAACAGCTTGATGTCACCTCGATGGCGGCGGGCGTCGGTGCGTATGGGGCCGATGATACGGTCGACCGGCGATGCTCGTGGTCGGTCTGACGGGTGGCATCGGCTCCGGGAAGTCGACCGTGTCGTCATTGCTGACCGAGCGGGGGGCGTTGGTGGTCGATACCGACGTCGTCGCCCGCCTGGTGGTCGCTCCCGGAGGCCCGGCCTACGACGCCCTGGTGGATCGGTTCGGCCCGTCTTTGGCGTCCGACCGGCGGGCGCTGGCCGGCGTCGTGTTCTCGGATCCGTCGGCGCTGGCCGACCTCAACGCCATCGTCCATCCCGCCGTCCGGGAGGAGGTGGCCCGCCGGCTGGCCGAGCTCCGGGATCAGGCCGCCGACGTGGTCGTGCTGGCGGTGCCGCTCCTCGTGGAGACGGGGGGGGCCTACGGAGTGGACGCGGTGGTTGTCGTCGACTGCCCCGAGGAGCTCGCCGTCCGCCGCCTGGTGGAGCAACGGGGGATGGACGAAGCCGACGTCCGCCGGCGCATGGCCGCCCAGGCGTCCCGGGACGAGCGCACCGCCATCGCCGACGTGGTCATCCACAACGACGCGTCGATGGACGACCTCGAGGCCCAAGCCGACGAAACCTGGGAGTGGATCCAAGCCCTCCTGGCCGAGTCCGAGCCCTAAGCGCAACGAACCGGTGACACTTACAGCCCTGTGAGGGCGGTAATCGTCACCGGTTCGAGGGCCTTCGCCAACTGGTGACGCCGGCAGCCCTCACCGGGCGGTAACTGTCACCAGTTCGGGGTCAGGCGGCGGCGGACTCGAGCAGGCGGCGGAGCTCGGACACGACCCACCCCGGCCTCTCGACGAGGTCGGTCCAGGTGAAGCGGACGACTCGCCAGCCGGCGCGGGTGAGGCGCCGATCCCGGGCCAGGTCGGCCTCGAGGTCGAGCTTCGACGAGTGGTGCCGGCGGCTGTCGAGCTCGATGAGCAGCCGGGCAGGCGGATAGGACACGTCGACCCTCCCGACCCAGGCCTCCTCGTCGCCGACGTCGAGTTGCCGGACCGGCTCGGGCAGACCGGCCTCGCGGACGAGGTCACGGAAGCGGGCCTCGGTTTCACTGGCCGGCGGGACGTAGGCCTCGGAGCGATCGGCCAGCAGCCGGCGCATGACGGCAATCCCCTTTCGGCCCCGGCTGGCGAGGTCGGAAACGGCGGCCTCCAGAGTCCCGGGCGTGGCGATTCCCATGGCCAGGCAGTTGTCGATCGCCCGCTCGGTCTTCCCCGGATGGAGAATTCCGGCCAGGTCGCACAGCGTCCGAGCGACCCGTGTCGTCACGATGCCCTCGACGACGGTGAGGTGATGGGCGGGGAACGGTCTCCATCGGTGGACGACCTCGCCCTCGGTCCGATGCCGGCGGGGCCGGGGGGTCGTGACCTCGACGATGCCGCCGCGCTCGAAGCCGGGGATCCCGAGGAGCGCCGCCGCCGACCGGTGCGAGGCCGCCGCCGTCGGGCCGGCGGCGAGAGTGAGGCCTGCCAGCCGTTGCTCCCAGCATGGACGGCTGCCGGCGATCCGATAGACACCTCGGCCCAGGCCTTCCCACCGTCCGGACTGCAGGCGTTGACGCACCTGTTTCGGGGTCATTCCACACGCCATCGCCTGAGGACCCCATGTTGCCTTTCGGCCAGTTCCATTGCTTTCTGAGTCATGCCACATGTTCGCAGCCATTCCGAGGTCTGGCAACTGGTGACACTTACAGCCCTCACCGGGCGGTAACCGTCACCAGTTCGAGCGCCTTGGCCAACTGGTGACGCTTGCAGCCCTCACGGGGCGCTAGCTGTCACCGGTTCGACTTTGGTTGTCGTAGGCCCGTCGTACCCTGGTGAGGTGCCTCCCTTCAGGGTTGTGAGCGACTTCGAGCCGGGTGGAGACCAGCCCAAGGCCATCGAGGGTCTGGCCCGCGGGATCAAGCGGGGCGACCGGTTCCAGACGCTCCTGGGCATCACCGGCAGCGGCAAGTCGGCCACCATCGCCTGGACCATCGAGGCGGTGCAGAAGCCCACCCTCGTCATCGCGCCCAACAAGTCCCTCGCCGCCCAGCTGGCCAACGAGTTCAAGGAGTTCTTCCCCGACAACCGGGTCGAGTACTTCGTCTCCTACTACGACTACTACCAGCCCGAGGCGTACATCCCCTCGAGCGACACGTACATCGAGAAGGACTCGTCGATCAACGACGAGATCGACCGCCTCCGCCATTCCGCCACCTCGGGCCTCCTCGCCCGGAGAGACATCATCGTGGTGGCCAGCGTGTCGTGCATCTACGGCCTGGGCTCGCCCGAGGAGTACGCCACCCAGGTCCTCCGCCTCCAGCCGGGCGAGGAGCATCCGCAGCGGGCCATCCTCGGCCGCCTGGTCGACATGCAGTACGAACGCAACGACGTGAACTTCGTCCGGGGCAAGTTCCGGGTTCGGGGCGACACCATCGAGGTCTTCCCCGCCTACGACGAGATGGGTGTGCGCATCGAGCTCTTCGGCGACGAGGTCGAGCGCATCAGCCGGGTCGACCCCCTCACCGGCGAGATCATCGCCGACATCCGGGAGCTCGAGATCTTCCCCGCCACCCACTACGTGGCCGGCGAGGCCCGGATGAAGCGGGCCATCGTCCAGATCGAGGAGGAGCTCCAGCAGCGGCTCAAGTGGTTCGAGAACGAGGGCAAGCTGCTCGAGGCCCAGCGCCTGCGCATGCGCACCCAGTACGACCTGGAGATGATGCAGGAGGTCGGCTTCTGCAACGGCATCGAGAACTACTCCCGCCACATCGACGGCCGCCAGCCGGGCGAGGCGCCCAACACCCTGCTCGACTTCTTCCCCGACGACTTCCTGATGGTGCTCGACGAGTCGCACGTCACGGTCCCCCAGCTCCACGGGCAGTACCAGGGCGACCGGTCCCGCAAGGAGACGCTCGTCGATCACGGGTTCCGGCTCCCGTCGGCGGCCGACAACCGGCCCCTCCGCTTCGACGAGTGGTACGACAAGGTCGGCCAGTGCGTGTTCCTGTCGGCCACGCCGTCGGCCTACGAGATCGAGCAGTCATCGCAGGTGGTGGAGCAGGTCGTGCGGCCCACCGGCCTCACCGACCCCGAGGTGGTGGTCAAGCCCACCAAGGGCCAGATCGACGACCTCATGGAGCAGATCAAGGTCACCGTCGAGCGGGGCGACCGGGTCCTCGTCACCACCCTCACCAAGAAGATGGCCGAGGACCTCACCGACTACCTGCTCGAGCTGGGCGTCCGGGTGCGGTACCTGCACAGCAACGTCGACACCGTCCAGCGCATCGAGATCCTCCGTGACCTGCGACTGGGGGAGTTCGACGTCCTCGTCGGCATCAACCTCCTCCGGGAGGGCCTCGACCTGCCCGAAGTGAGCCTGGTGTGCATCCTCGACGCCGACAAGGAGGGCTTCCTCCGCAGCGAGACGTCGCTCATCCAGACCATGGGCCGGGCCGCCCGCAACGTCGACGGCCAGGTGATCATGTACGCCGACAAGGTCACCGACTCCATGCAGCGGGCCATCTCCGAGACCAACCGCCGGCGGGGGGTGCAGGAGGCCTACAACCGCGAGCACGGGATCGACCCCCAGACGATCCGCAAGGCGGTCACCGACATCCTGGCCACCCTGCGGCCGGAGGGCGACGGCAAGTCGCCGATGCCGGGGAAGGACCGGCGGTCCCGCCGGCGCGACCGGCCGCGGTCCGACTTCGCCGAGCTGCCCCGGGAGGAGCTGGCCCGCCTCATCCAGACCCTCGAAGAGGAGATGAAGGACGCGGCCGCCGATCTGCGCTTCGAGTACGCCGCCCGCCTGCGGGACGAGGTCCACGACCTGAAGCGGGAGTTGAAGGAGATGGAGGAAGGGCTCAGGCCGGCCCCCGCCTAGGCCGATACCTACAGGATGACGACGGGCCCGGCGACGGCCGGCACCGCGGGGTGGGCCGCGTGACCCTCGTGACCGAACCCCCTACGGGTACCGGCGCGGTCTCGCCGCCGGCGCCGAACGGACGTCTCCGACGGCTGTGGGCCCGCCCGCGGTGGACCCACCTCGTCGCCCTTGCCCTCATCCTCGTCGCCCTCATGGCCGTGGTCGGCACCGGCGCCAGCTTCTCGGCCGACGAGGGCGCCGCCATCACCCAGGCCCGCTCGCTGGCCCGGGGAGACGGGTGGATCGTCGACCACCCCCTGCCTCAGGTCGACCCCGAAGGTGCGTTTTACCCGCTCGAGCTGTCGGCCCAGGGCCCCCGGGGCATCGCCCCCTTCGCCAAGCACCCCCTCTACGCGGTGGTCCTGGCCGGGGCCCAGAAGGTCGGGGGCGTCAACGCCATGGTGGCCCTGTCCCTGCTCGGAACCCTGGCCGCGGCGGCGATGGGTGCGGCCCTCGCCGCCCGGATCGGCGGTCCCGGACTCGCCCGCCCGACCCTGTGGGCCATCGGCCTGGCCTCGCCCCTCTTGTTCGACGGCTTCCTGGTGGTCGCCCACACCGTCGGCGCGGCCCTGGCCGTGGCCGCGGTGCTGGTGGCGGCGATCGCCATCGAGCGAAGAAGGCCGCTGCTGGCCGTCGCCGTCGGCCCTCTTGTCGCCACCGCCGTCCTCTTCCGTACCGAGGCTCTCCTCCTGGGGGTCGCGCTCGCGGTGGTGGCGGGTCTCCTCGCCCTGCGGGGCTCCGGCGCCACCCGCCTGACGTCGGCCCTGGTGGCGGGCGCGTCGTTGGCCGGGGCGGGAGTGGCCGCGGTGGGCGAGCGGGCATGGGCGGCCGCCATCCTGGGCGGGACCGCGGCGGCCACCAGCGGCGGCACCCGGGGCGCCGACGTCGGTTACCTCAGTGCCCGCCTGCACGGCTTCGTCATCACCTGGCTCCGACCGAGTTACAACGGCGGGACGGTCGACGTCGCCCTGGTGGTGATGGCGGCCGCCCTGGCCCTGGCCGTGTTCGCCGCCCGCCGGCACCCGGGCGACGACCCCCCCGTCCGGCTGCTGGCCGTCGTCGCGGCGACCGCCGCCGTAGTCGCCCTGGCGACCGGGCCGACGGCCATCGTGCCCGGCCTCCTCATCGCCTGCCCCCTCGTCCTCGTCGGGCTGCTCTCGTCCGGCACGAGGACCGACGCCCAACCCGTCCCGCCGGCGTCCGGAACGAGTGCCACCCTCGCCGCCGGCACCTTCGCCGGCTTCGCCCTGGCCGTCATCGCCACCCAGTACGGCACCGGCGGCTCGGGGGAGTGGGGCGGTCGGTACTTCGCCATCGGACTGCCGCTCCTCGTGCCCATCTGCCTGCTCAACCTGCGCCGGGTCGGGCGGACCCTATCCGCCGCCACCCGCCGGGTCGCCGCCATCGCCCTCCTCGTCTGCGTCGCCTGCCTGTCGACGATGGGCATCGCCGGCCTCCGCCACACCCACCAGTTCGCTGGCAAGTTGACGGCGGCCGTCGACCGCACCGCCCGGACCACCGGCGACCGCCCGGTGATCATCACCAACGAGCCGGGCCGGCCCCGCGCCGCCTGGGCCACCTTCGATCGCCAGCGCTGGCTGCTCGCCCGCGACGCCGACGACCTCCCCCGCCTTCTCAGCCGGCTGCGGGCCGCAGGCATCGGCCAAGTGGTCCTGGTGTCGGGACCGCACTCGCCCGACCTCTCCCTCCACCTCGAACCGGGCATGCGCGTGGTGAGCAACGACGCCTGGGCCCAGTCGAAGAAGTGGAAGGTGGTCCTCGTCGATCTCGCCTGAGCCACTCGCCTGAGCCACCGCCGGACGGACCCGATTGACCCACCCTGGCGGTACCCTCGCGAGGGTGTCTGACAGGCTTGTGATTCGAGGTGCCAGGGAGCACAACCTCAAGAACGTCTCCCTCGACCTGCCCCGCGACAAGCTCATCGCCTTCACCGGTTTGTCGGGGTCGGGGAAGTCGTCGCTCGCCTTCGACACCATCTACGCCGAGGGCCAGCGTCGCTACGTAGAGTCGCTGTCGGCCTACGCCCGCCAGTTCCTGGGCCAGATGGACAAGCCCGACGTCGACTTCATCGAGGGGCTGTCGCCGGCCATCTCCATCGACCAGAAGTCGGCGTCCCGCAACCCCCGGTCCACCGTCGGGACGATCACCGAGGTCTACGACTACCTGCGCCTGCTCTGGGCCCGCATCGGCGTCCCCCACTGCCCCAAGTGCGGGGCCGTGGTCGAGCGCCAGACGCCCCAGCAGATCGTCGACCGGGTCCTCCAACTGCCCGAGGGCACCCGCTTCCAGGTGCTGGCGCCCGTCGTGCGAGGCCGGAAGGGCGAGTACGAGGGGCTGCTGGCCGACCTGGCCGGGCAGGGCTACGCCCGGGCCCGCATCGACGGCGAGCTGGTGGAGCTGTCGAGCATCGCCGGGGCGGCCGCCGGGGCCCCAAGTAATGAGGGTGGCGGCCGTCTGGCCCGCTACGAGATGCACACCATCGAGGTGGTGGTCGACCGGCTGGTGCTGCGGGAGGGCATCGAGCGCCGCCTCACCGACTCCCTGGAGACGGCCCTGCGCCTGGCCGAGGGGGTGGCCGAGGTCGAGATCGTCGCCCGCGAAGGGGGCGAGAACGAGCTGCTCACCTTCAGCCAGCACCTGGCCTGTCCCAACGACGGCACCTCGTTCGACGAGCTGGCGCCCCGCAACTTCTCCTTCAACTCCCCCTACGGGGCCTGTCCCAAGTGCGACGGGCTCGGCACCCGCTACGAGGTCGACCCCGACCTGGTCGTCCCCAACCCCGATCTCACCATCGACGAGGGCGCCATCGCCCCCTGGGCCGGAGCCAAGGGGGAGTACTTCCACCGGGTGGTGGCGGCGGTGGCCGAGGCCTACTCCTTCCGGGTGACCACCCCGTGGAAGAAGCTCACCCCCGCCCAGCAGCACGTCCTGCTCTACGGCTCGGGCACCAAGCAGCTCCACGTCCAGTACCGCAACCGTTACGGGCGCACCCGGTCGTACAACACCCAGTACGAGGGGGCGGTGCCCTACCTGCAGCGCCGGCACTCGGAGGCCGAGTCCGACTACATGCGGGAGCAGATCGAGGGCTACATGCGGGAGGTGCCGTGCGCCACGTGCGGCGGCGCCCGCCTCAAGCCCGAATCCCTGGGCGTCACCGTCGGCGAGCTCAACCTCCACCAGCTCTGCGACCTGTCAATCGCCAAGTCGGCCGACTACCTGGCGGCCTTGGAACACGCCCTGTCGCCGCGCGACCGGATGATCGCAGAGCGGGTGGTGCGCGAGGTCAACGCCCGCATGCGCTTCCTGCTCGACGTCGGCCTCGACTACCTCACCCTCAACCGCTCGGCCGGCACCCTGGCCGGGGGCGAGGCCCAGCGCATCCGCCTGGCCAGCCAGATCGGATCAGGGCTGGTGGGGGTGCTGTACGTGCTCGACGAGCCGTCGATCGGGCTCCACCAGCGCGACAACCACAAGCTCATCGACACCCTGATCCGCCTGCGCGACATCGGCAACACCGTGATCGTGGTCGAGCACGACGAGGACACGATCCGCATCGCCGACCACGTGGTCGACATCGGGCCGGGAGCGGGGGAGCACGGGGGCGAGATCGTGGTGTCGGGGTCGTTCGACGACCTGCTGGCCACCGAGCGGTCGATCACCGGGCAGTACCTGGCCGGCGTGCGGTCGATCCCGGTGCCCGCCATGCGGCGGGAGCCGGGGGCGGAATGGCTGGTCATCCGGGGGGCGCGGGAGCACAACCTGCGCAACATCGACGTCGAGATCCCCCTGGGTTGCCTGGTGTCGGTCACCGGCGTGTCCGGCTCGGGGAAGTCCACCCTCGTCAACGACATCCTCTACCGGGCCCTCATGCAGCGGATCTACCGGTCGAAGACGGTGCCCGGCCGGCATCACACCATCGAGGGATTCGAGTACCTCGACAAGGTCATCAACATCGACCAGTCGCCCATCGGACGCACCCCCCGGTCCAACCCCGCCACCTACACCGGCGTGTGGGACCACGTCCGCAAGCTGTTCAGCCAGACGGCCGAGGCCCGGGTGCGGGGGTACCTGCCGGGCCGGTTCTCGTTCAACGTCAAGGGCGGACGGTGCGAGGCGTGCGCCGGCGACGGCACCATCAAGATCGAGATGCACTTCCTCCCCGACGTCTACGTGCCGTGCGAGGTGTGCAAGGGGGCGAGGTACAACCGCGACACCCTCGATGTCGAGTTCAAGGGCAAGAACGTGGCCGACGTCCTCGACATGTCGATCGAGGAGGGGGCCGAGTTCTTCGCCAACCAGCCCAACATCGCCCGCCACCTGCGCACATTGGCCGACGTCGGCCTGGGCTACGTGCGCCTGGGTCAGCCCGCGCCCACCCTGTCGGGGGGCGAGGCGCAACGGGTCAAGCTGGCCAGCGAGCTGTCCAAGCGGGGCACCGGCCACACCATCTATATCCTCGACGAGCCCACCACCGGCCTCCACTTCGAGGACATCCGCCGCCTGCTGGGCGTCCTGTCCCGGCTGGTCGACCAGGGGAACACGGTCCTGGTCATCGAGCACAACCTCGACGTCATCAAGAGCGCCGACTGGGTGATCGACCTCGGTCCCGAGGGCGGCGACGGGGGAGGGATGGTGATCGTCGAGGGCCCGCCCGAGGTGGTGGCGAAGACCACCGACAGCTACACCGGTCAGTTCCTGGCGCCGGTGCTGGCCCGCTCCAAGTAGCCGTGGTGGCCGCTGACGAGGATCACCGTGGCCACCGTCAGCAGGAGGAGGGTCGAGCGGGTGCCACCGAAGTCGTCACCGAGCACCGCGCCGCTGCAGACGGACAGGAACGCCATCTGCAGGCCGATCACCCAGCGCAGCTCGGTCGGTCCCAGCTTCCGGGCCAGCACGTAGCTCCCCACCACCACCGCGCAGAGGGTGGCGGCCATGCCGATGAGCTCGTCCCCGAGCAGCCACCGCTCCCGGACGGCGTCGATCAGGCCCAGGAGGGGGAACTTGAGCCCCTCGTGGGGGAGGCCGCCCGCCGGCACCGCCACCCTGACCGCCACCATCAGGGCGGCCAGCGCCACCGCCGGCAAGGCCACCAGGGCGAGGTCGGAGCGGCGGCGGGTGGCGAGAACGAGGGCCAGCGGCACCAGGATGGTGGTTTCCCGGGTGAGCACGGCGGCGACGGCGGCGCAGGTGGCCAACCGGGTGCGCCCGTCGAGGAAGAGCACGATGGTGGCCAGGCACAGGGTCACCGCCAGCCCGTCGGCGGCTCCGTCGAACAGCGACCACAGGGTGCCCGGGAGCAGGGGATACGCGATCGCGGCCCACGGCGGCCCTCGCAGGCGGAGGGAGAGGGCCCCCAGGGCCAGCCCCCCGCCGAAGACGCCGACCAGGTTGACCACCACCATGGCGTAGACGAGCCCCCGTCCGCCGCCCGAGGGATGCAGCAGCCAGGCGAGGATGGAGAACATCGGCCGCTGGTAGCGGTACCGGGGACTGTCGAGATGACGGGCGGCCTCGTCCGGGTGCCACGGGTCGCGGGCGATGGCGTAGAACTGCTGACCGTCGAGCCCGATGCGGTCCGGAAGCTGGAGTCCGGGGAAGTCGTGGCGGATGATCGACGCCGCCGGGCCCCTCGATCCGGCCTGGATGGGCCGGAGGATGCCTGCCCCGCTGGCCCGGATGTCGAGCAGCAGGAGCACGAAGGCGACGACCGTGCCGGCGATGGCCCAGGCGGCGACGGCCCGGCCTCCCCGCACGGGGCGATGCTAGCGGCTCAACTCGACTGACCGACCGGCCGATAACCCCCGCTCAACCCCCGGCGGGAACTGGTCGATAAGTACCCCATGCGCCGCCTGGCCCGTCCGCTGCTGGTCGTGGGGACGGTCTTCGTCGTCGTCGGACTGAGCCAGGCCCACGCCACCGCCCACGGCTACGGCTACACCGCGTCGTCCCGCTTCGCCTGGTCGATCGCCTACATCGGCCTGCTGGTCCTCGCCTCCTACGGCGCGGGCCTGCCCGACCTGCCCCACAGCCGGCGGGCGGCCGTGCTCGCCAGCCTGGGCACGGCGATGGTGGCCGCCATCGGGATCTCCGTCCTCCAGCTGCTGGTGGGCGCCCCCCTCCTGCCCCGTTTCGTGATCATCGGCACCACCGCGGCGCTGGTCCCCTACCTCGTCCTGCTCTCCGCCCTGGCCCGGGACGGGGCCAGCCGGGACGGCCAGCGCGACCGGGTGCTGGCGGTGGCGGGCCTGGACGAGGGCACCCGGCTGCGGGACGAGCTCGACGGCCAACCGGAGCGGCCCGCGGTCCTGGCCTGCCTGCTCTCGCCCGAGGCCGCCGCCGGCCGGCCCGGCCGGTACCCGGTGGTCGAAGCGGTGCGGGCCTCGCGGGCCACCGCCCTGGTGCTCGACCGGGCGGCGCAGGTCGACGAGTCGATCGTGGCTCAGGCGGCCGAGCTGCACGAGGCCGGGATCCGGATCCGGACCCTGTCGATGTTCTACGACCAGTGGCTGGGCAAGCTCCCCCTGTCGGAGCTCGAGCGGGTCTCGCTCCTCTTCGACATCGGCGAGCTGCACCGAACCCGCTACGGACGGGTGAAGCGGATGCTCGACACGATGGCGGCGGCGGTGGGTCTGGTCGTGCTGGCCGCCATCACGCCCGCGATCTGGCTCGCCAACCGGGTCGGCAACCGGGGTCCGCTCGTCTACCGCCAGATGCGGGTGGGCAAGGGGGGCCGGGAGTTCGAGATCCTGAAGTTCCGGACGATGACCCCCTCCGGCGCCGGCGCCGACACCGACTGGACCACCGAGGACGACCCCCGGATCACCCCCTTCGGCGCCTGGCTACGGCGGACCCACCTCGACGAGCTGCCTCAGGTGGTCAACATCCTCCGAGGCGACCTGTCTCTGGTCGGTCCCCGGCCCGAGCAGCCCGGCTACGTCGAGGAGCTGGAGGCGAAGATCCCCTTCTACCGGCTGCGGCACCTGGTCCGACCGGGCCTGACCGGGTGGGCCCAGGTGAAGTACCCCTACGGCGGCAGCGAGGGCGACGCCCTGGAGAAGCTGCAGTACGAGTTCTATTACCTGCGCCACCAGAGCCTCACGCTCGACCTGCGCATCACCGGCCGCACGGTGCGCAGCGTGCTGCGCCGGGGCGGCCGGTAGTGGTGGCGACCCGGGGACCGGAGCCGGCGCCCCTCGTCACGGTCGTGGTGCCGGTGCGGGACGAGGCGGAGCGGCTGGCGGGGTGCCTCGACGCCTTGGCCGGGTCCGACCTGTCGCCCGAGCTGGTCGAAGTGCTCGTGGTGGACGGCGGGTCCACCGACGACACGGTCGCCGTGGCCGGCCGTCTCCTGGCGGAACGGCGCTGGTGGGTGGCGGACGTGCTGGCCTCGCCCGCCGGTGACCGCTCGTCCAACCTCAACTGCGGGCTGGCGGCCGCCCATGGGCCGGTCGTGGTGCGGGTCGACGCCCGCAGCCGCGTCCCGGCCCACTACCTGCGCCGGTGCGTCGAATTGCTCGACACCCGGCCCGACGTCGCCGTCGTCGGCGGCCGCCAACGGGCGATCGCCGGGCCCGGCGCCGGAGTCACCGGGGCGGGCGTGGCCCGCGCCCTCAACAACCGCTGGGGGATGGGCCTCTCGCGGTACCGGCGGTCGGCGACCAGCGGCGAAACGGACACGGTGTACCTGGGCGCCTACCGGACCGAGCAGCTGCGGGCGGCCGGCGCCTGGCGCACCGATCTGCCCGTCAACGAGGACTTCGACCTCAACCGCCGCCTGGGACGGTTTGGGACGGTGTGGTTCGACGCCGATTTGGCGGTCGACTATGTGCCCCGGTCGTCCCTGGCCGGCCTGGCCCGGCAGTACTGGGCCTTCGGCACCGGCAAGGCCCGCTACTGGCGCCTGACCGGCGACCGCCCCCGCCCCCGCCAGGTCCTGATCCTCGCCGCCCCCCTGGTCGCGGGGGCGCTGCTGGTGTCGGTCGTGGTCGGCCTGGGCGCTGCCGCGGCCGCCGTGGTCGTACTCGTGGGCGTGATCGGAGGCATCGCGGTCGAGGCCCTCGGCGCCGATGGACCCCCAGGCGGCCTCGGGGCCCATGCCGCCGGGCTCGCCGCCCTCGCCTGCATCTCCGGATCCTGGCTGGCCGGCGTGGCGTACGGGACGCTCCGCCCCGCATCCCGCCCCGCGGTGCTGGCGCCGACGGCCTCGTGAGGCCGGGCACGTGAGCGGCGAGGCTGCCCTACACCGCCGGAGGCCCGGTCCGGCCCCGGCGCTGCGACCACGTCCACCGCAGGGCCGAGGCGTATCGCTGCCGGCGGTCCTTCATCCGGGTGGAGACGACCAGCCCGACAACCGACCGGAGCAGGAACGCGGCCACGCCCAGGCCGGCCTCGCCCCGCCGTCCGTAGCGGCGCAGGAACTCGATGTCGGCGTCGAGCCGGTGCAGGTAGGCCCGGGCCTGGGCGCCGGTGTCGCCGCGGGAGGTGCTGGTGGCGCCGGCGTGCACGGCCGAGGCGCCGGCGACGAAGCGCACCCGGAACCCCGCGTCCCGCACCCGCCGGCACAGGTCGGCGTCCTCCAGGTACATGAACACCGTCTCGTCCAGGCCCCCCAGGGACCGGAGCAGGTCGGTTCGCACCAGCATGAAGGCGCCGTTGACGGCGTCGACGTCCCGATCGTGCCCCCGGTCGCAGATCGTCTGGCGGTCGAACCAAGGGTGCAGGCGGGTGAGGGCGAGCGATTCCAGCAGGATGTATCCCGCCCGCCGGTCCCGCCGGGCGGCCGGCGGCTCGGGGTGCCCGTCGGAGTCGACCGTGTTCGGTCCCACCAGGCCGATGGAGGCGTCCCCCGCCAGGACGTCGAGGCAACGCTCCACCGCCCCGGTACCCACGACCACGTCCGGGTTGAGGAGCAGGGTGAATGCGCTGGTCACCCGCTCGAGACCGACGTTGACCGCGGCCGGGAAGCCCCGGTTTCGGCCGAGGGCGATCACGTCGCTGCCGGCGGACCGGGCGACGGCGACCCCGCCGTCGGCCGAGCCGTTGTCGACCACGATCGGGCGCACGAACGAGGGAAGAGCGGCCAGGCAGGCGGGGAGGTCCGGGCCCGAGTTCCACGTGACGATCACGGCGTCGACAACGGCGGGCTCGGGCGGTCGGGGAGGCATGGGATGGTAGGCGGGCGGCAGCCATGAAAGTACTCGTCGTCGGCACCGGCGGATCGATCGTCAGCGGCATCTCCACCGCCGCCGACGAGATGGTCCGGACATTGCCCGGCCTCGGCCACGGGGCCCAACGCTTCAACGCCGGCGAGCGGATGCGTCGCCGTCCCCGGGCCGTGAACCTGGAGAACGTGACCTCGGCCCTCTCCGACGCGGCCGCGGTGGCCCGTGAGGCCCGTCGGGCGCACATCGACGCAGTCTGGATCCACGCCTTCGGCGTCCCGACCCTCTCCGCCCTCCGGACCCTGGCCCTGGTGGTCGGCGCCCGCCTGGTCGGCCGCCCGGCCGTGGTGCAGTTCCACGCCTTCGGCCTGGAGACCTTCGTCGCCGACGGCGGACCCGTCCTCCGGACTGCGATCCGTGCGTTGGCGGTCGTCGCCGGCGCCATGGTCGTCGAGCACGAACCGGCGGCGGAGGCCCTGCGCAGCATGACCGGCGATGCCCACGTGCGTGTCCTGAACAACTGGGTCGATGTTCCCGATGAGGCGCCGCCGCTACCGGCGCAGCCTCCCCTCCGGCTGGTGTTCGTGGGAGGGCTGGTCCGCCGCAAGGGGGCAGCTCAGATCATCGAGGCGATGCGGGCCCTCGACGACGTGCCGGTCGAGCTGCGGCTCGTAGGCGGCGCGGGCGAGGACGGGCCGGCGGCGTTGGAATTGCTGCACGCGGCGGCCGATGACCTCGTCCTCGCCGGCCGGGTCACTTTCGCCGGGGAGAAGGACCCCGCCGGAGTTCGGGCCGAGCTGCGGGCCGGCCACCTTTTCGTGCTGGCCTCCGATGCCGAGGGGATGCCGTTGGCGATGCTCGAGGCGATGGCCGAGGGCCGGGCCACGCTCGTCACCGACGCCGGGAACATGAGGACGATCGTCGAGGAGACCGGGTGTGGCTGGGTCCTGCCCGATCGGGAGCCCGCCACCATCGCCGCCCACGTCCGGCGAATCGCCGCCGACCCGGCCGCCCTCGCCGCCGCGTCGGCTGCCGCGTGGCGGGCCGCGTCCACCCGCTACTCGGCGGGAGCACGACAGGGCGAGATCGACGGCATCCTCCAGGGGGTCACTGGTCAGCGACTGCACCGCCAACGTCGACATGGCGTCGACGCCCGGTTCCGTCGGGTATTGGCCGTCAGCCGGCGAGGTTCTCCCGACTCCGGGCAATGAGGCTCCTGTAGGTCCGGACAACCGTCGCCATCGAGGCGTCGAAGTCGTACCTCGCCTGCACCCACGCATGGCCGGCTTCTCCGATGCGCCGAGCCTCAGCCGGGTCGGAGAGTAGCCGCACCATCACTGCCGCCATGGCTGCGGGGTCGTCGGTCACCGCCGCGAATCCGGCACTCAAGGGACCCTCCACGATTCCTTCGGCGGCAATGGGTGTTGCAACCACCGGCAGGCCGTGGCTGAAGGCGTCAATCACCTTGAACTTCACCCCTGCGCCGGTGAGATTGGGAGCCACGAAGACGGTGGCCGTCTGATACCACGCCTCGAGATCAGCGACAAACCCGGTCACCTCGACGGACGGGCCCGCCACCTCCAGGAGCGCCGCCGGCGGCGACGTCCCAGCCAAGACGAGTCGAGCGTTCGGGTGAGAGCGCAACACCGCCGGCCACACCTTGGTGGCCAGCCACAAGGCGCCCTGATGATTTTCGGGACGGTCCATGGCGCCGACGAACAACACCACAGGCCGCTGGGTATTGGGAGACGAAGGCGGGTGCTGGCCGACGACGGGGCTGACGACCTCGATCGGGATGTTGACGCCCATCTGGTGGAGCAACGTCCGTTCGCGGTCACTGAACGTGAACGCGGCATCGCATTGGTTGAGAAGGATCGGCTCGACCCGACGAGCTCGGGCGGCGGCGACCCGTCCGAAGGTGCGCTCGTGCAGGAAACCGCCGACGGCCCGCCGCCGAAGACTCTCGGCGAGCACGTCGTGTTCGAACGCAGTGACCGGAACGCCGGGGGCGCGCCGGCGAATGTCGCTCACGAACGGCAGGTACTGGCCGAACTGCAGTTCCACCAGGTCACTGGTCGAGACCCGGCTCCAGAGTTTCTCGTCTCGCCGGAAGGCATGGAGGACGTGCCACCCGGGCGTCACCCCGGCGACTGCGTTGGCGAGGACGCGGGGGGCGAGTCCCACAAGCGTTCTCGGACGTCTCCTGACGGGGATCAGGTGCGTTTCCACCGGGACCTCGTCCAGGGCCGCGGCCCGGTTGAGCGGAGAACCGGGCGCAACGAGGACGATGTCGAACGAGTGGGCCAGGTGGGCGAGGTACCGGAAGAGAAACTGGCCGCCGGCGTGCGGAATGGCCGCGTGCGGGACGTAGGGGGCGAGGTACGTAAGGCGGGCCCTCATGGCCACGCCCGGGCACCGGGGGGGTGGTGCTCAGCGACTGTGGCCGGGTTCAGGCCTGAAGCCGGCGGCACGCGGGTGATGTCGTACCGTTCGGCAAGTACGCCGAGATACCGGAACAGGAACTGGCCGCCGGCGTACGAAATAGCTGCGAAAGGCACGGAAGGAGCCAAAAACGCGATCGTCGGCCTCAAGTACCCCACTGTGGTGGTCGATTTCTACTGGATGAGCGTCGACGCGCCCACGGTCAGGACGACGACTGCGCCATCGGCCGGGACGACCCGCTTGTATCTGATCAACCGGGCGATGCTACTGATTGCCCTCCAACGGGACCGGCGGCGGATCGATCTGGAGGGGGTGAGATACGTGACGCTGCTCAACTCATGGTCCCGGCCGGCGATGACCTGATGCCTGTCGCGCCCGCGGCGCGGTCCACGGGGACGTCGCGCGGCACGCTCGTGCGCGTGTTCCGCTGGGCCGCGGTCGGAACCGTCACCACCTACGCGGTCAATCTCGTCATCCTGCCGTTCGTCCTGAACCGGATCGGCCGTGAGCTGTTTGGCGCGTGGGCCACAATCGCCACCGTCATAGCCATGGGCGGCCTAGCCGACATCGGCATTCGAACCGAGGTTATCCGCCGGGTGGCGGCGGCCAACGGGGCGGACGACGAGGACGGCCTGGCTGCCGCCGTTCACCAGGGCATGACCTTGCTTGTCGGCCTGGCCAGCGCCCTTTTCCTGTTTGGGATGGTGTCGGCGCCTGCCATCCGGGCATTCGCCTTCCCCGAAGGGGTGGCGGAAACGGGACCGGCCAGCCTTGACCTGCTCATCCGGGCCGTCTTCGGGCTCCTCGCCCTCTCGCTCGTGATCAACGGCTTCTTCGGCGTACTGGCCGGGGTTCAGCGGGCCGACGTCGAGTCGATGGCCGGCGCCGCGGCCGTGCCGCTCGGCGCGGCGGCGACGGTCGGCGGGATTCTGTGGGGTTGGGGTCTGTGGGCGCTCCTGGCTGGAGCGGTGGTGGAGCTCGCCGTGCTCCTGGGCTGGAAAGCGGTCGCGGTGCGGAGGCTCGTTCCCGCCTTGCACCCCCGGTTGGTCCGCCTCACCCGAGCCCAGGCGGCTTCCTATCTCGGCCTCTCCTCGCTCGTGTTCGTCTGCCAGCTGGGCGACGTCTTCGACTTTCAGTGGGACAAGCTCATGCTCTCCCGCTTCGTTGGGACAGCGGCCGTATCGAGCTTTCAGGTCGCCACCAGCCTGGTCATGGGGGCCCGGGTGCTCGCCCAGCTCCCCTTGGCTCCGATGCTCACGGCCGCGGCCGAGCTTCGCCAACGCGATCCCGAGCGCATGGAGACACTGTTCGCCCTCCTTGGCAAGATCGGAGCGGTGGCCAGCGCCGTCATTCTGGGTGGGGTGTTCGTTTTCGCCCCGGCCTTCATCCGGCTCTGGCTGGGCCCCGAAATGGCCCAGGCCGGCGACGCGGCCCGCCTGCTGGCCGTGGCCGTCGCCATCAGCGTGATCGGCGCGCCTGCGGCATTTCGAGCACTGGCCGAGGGCTGGCACCGTCTGGCGGCGGCGAGCGCCATCAGCAATATTGTCGTCAACGGGACCCTGAGCGCGGTGCTTACGATCGCCATCGGTTTCAACGGCCCGCTCTACGGATCGATCGCAGGCAATGCGCTTGGCCTTGTTGTGATCCTCGTGCTCGTGCGACGGCGACTGGGTGACCGGTTCCAGCTGCCCCCGTGGCGAGGCCTCGCCGTCGGGACGGCCCTGGCGCTGGCAGCGGCCGCGTCCGGACTGGGCACGGTCACGACGTGGCTGTCGCTGGGTGTGACTGCCGCGGCGTACGCCGCGGTCGTCGCCTTCGCCTGTATCCGGGCCGAGCGGCTACCGCTCTCGTCCTTCCGGCCGGCCCGCGAGCCGGCCCGCTGATGGCCGGGGACGCCCTACACGGGTCGACGGCGCCTGCCGTCCGGCTGGCCATCGTCGTGCCGACCCGCAATCGGGCGGACCTGGCGATCCGCGCCGTCGAATCGGTGCTGGCCCAACGTACGCCCGCGATCGAGATCGTCGTCTCCGACAACTCCTCGGACCCGGTCGAACGCGATCGGCTCGCAGCAGGGCTGCCGGCCGGCGTCGCGATCCTCACACCCCCAGGCGACTTGGCCATGACCGACCATTGGAACTGGGCGCTCGACCGGGCCGAGGAACTGCTCCGCCCGACCCACGTGACGTTCCTGACCGATCGGATGGTCTACAAGCGAGGCGTCCTCGCCCCGCTAGTCAGGCAGGTCGCACTCCGGCCTGAATCGCTGCTGGTGTTCAACCACGACGGTGTCCTGGACGACCGCCGCCCAGTCCACGTCGACCTGGAGCCGTGCTCGTGGCGGGTCAGCACGATCTCAAGCCAGCTCTTCCTCGACGAAGTGGCGACGGGCCGGGCGTGGCAGTGGATTACGCCCCGCATGCTGAACTCCGTCGCGCCGGTTGCCCTCCTGCACACCCTTCGCCAGTCCTTCGGGACCGTCTTCGGGTCAGTGGCTCCGGACTTCTCCTTCGGCTTCCGGGTGGCGGCGACCATCGACCAGTTCCACGCGTGGGACGCGCCGCTTCTCGTCCACTACGCGTTGCCGCGAAGCAACGGCCACTCTCAGCAGACGGGCGCCTCGTCAGCCGACGGAGAGGATTTCAAGCGCCGCCTGAACGAGTTCCGGAACGCGACGCCGTTTCCCGATGTGCACACCCTTTCCACCGCGATGTTCCACGAGTATGCAGTTGTGGGGAAGGAATGCGGGTCGCCGAAGTTCCGCCCGCTCCACCCTGACGTCGTGGCGCGCGCCATTCGCCGTGATGCGAAGTTGCTGGTCAGCGACGACACGCGGCGAGCGGTCTTGGATGCCATCGGAGACACTGGAGTGACTCGTTCCTCACCGATCTCAATCGTGGGCCGGATCTGGCGTGCCATCCCGTACCGGTCCACGTTGTACGGACGGCGCGCCCTGGCACGCGTTCCCACTGGGCGGCTCCCCTCGATCGTCAGGGAGCGCGCCGCTTTGGTTCCCTATCTCGGGTTCGAGAGCACCGATGCCGCGTTGGAGGTCGCGATCCGGACCAACCGCGTCCGGCCCCGGACCCCGTTGCCTAGAGCGGCGGTCGGTTCCAACGGCGCCCCCGCGTACTTGGCGTGACTCGGTGCCAGGGCAGCCTCGGTCCTGGTCGGACATGATGAGCGCCCCCACCTCCGGCCACGACGGGTCGCCGCCCGCGCTTGGGCTTCGGACCCTTAGCCCGGGGCCGCTCTGGCCTTCACTATCGCCAACGATCTGCTTCGGTCGCCGACGTACGACGGACTCAGCGGCTTGCAACGCTCCCGTCTGGCGGGCCGCTGCTCGGTCTCCTCGGCCTAGCGAGTGGGCCTGCGCTACCACGGGGCCCGGATCGTGCGCGCGGTCCGTGCCCGCAGCGATCATTCGAGCAGGGGCCAGTCTCGGTCTGGGGCGGAGATGGTCAGCTCGCCCACCGAGGGCCAGGCGATGCCCAGCGCGGGGTCGTCCCAGCGCACACCGGCAGACGCGGCCGGGTTGTACGGCACCGAGATCTGGTAGACGAGCTCGCTGTCGGGCTCCAGGGTGAGAAACCCGTGGGCGAAGCCGGCGGGAATGTAGAGGGCTCGGCCATTGCGCTCGCTCAGCTCGGTCGCCGTCCACCGTCGGGTCCGGAGGTCGACGGCGACGTCGTAGACCCGGCCCCGGCTGCACCGGACCAGCTTCGTCTCCTCGTGGGGCGGCTGCTGGTAGTGCAGGCCTCGAAGTGTCCCCATCCTGACGTTCCGGGACATGCTGATTTGGCTGACGGTGGGGTCGAGGCCACGCTCGGCGAACTCCTCGGCGGAGAACAGGCGGGCGAAATGGCCGCGCTCGTCGACCACCGGCTCGATGCCGACGATGAAGCACCCAGCCAGTTCCGTCTCCCGGAAGATCACGTGCCGATCTTCACCTCAGGGACGAACGTGACGCACCGACCGCCCCAAGCGGCGATGCCGCTCAGTTGGGCCTCGATCTCCGCCCGGAGGTTCCACGGGAGGATGGCGACGTAGTCGGGGCGGGTCTCGAAGATGCGCTCGGGCGGCTCGACCGGCAGATGGGTGCCGGGGAGGAGGCGTCCCTGCTTCTCCGTGCTCCGGTCGGCGACATAGGCGATGTCGGAGGTCGTCACCCCGCAGTAATTAAGCAGGGTGTTGCCCTTGGCCGCGGCGCCATATCCGACGACCGAATGCCCAGCAGCGCTGGCGGCGGAAAGGAAGTCGAGGACCTGGTCGCGGCACCGGTCGACGCGTGGGCCGAAGCCGGCGTAGGTTTCGACCTGGGTCATGCCCGCCTCCGCCTCCATCCGACGGACTTCCTCCAGTCCCGCGGTAGGCGCCCGGCCCGCGGCCGCAGAGGCGGCCCACAGGCGCAGGCTGCCACCGTGGGTCGGGAGTTGTTCGACGTCGAACGCCGCCAGCCCGTGGCGGGCAAGCGCCCGCTCCGCGGTGAGGAGCGAGAAGTACGAGAAGTGCTCGTGGTAGATCGTGTCGAACTGCGCCTCCTCGATCAGGCGGAGCAGGTGGGGGAACTCCACGCTCAACACACCGTCCGGCGCCAGGGCCAGCGCCAGCCCGGCCACGAAGTCGTTCAGGTCGGGGACGTGGGCGAGGACGTTGTTGGCCACGATCAGGTCCGCCCGTCCCCTCTCCGCCACCAGCCGCGTGGCCGTCGTTCGCCCGAAGAACGCGACGTCCGTCGGCACCCCGCGCCCGACCGCCACCGCAGCCACATTGGCGGCCGGCTCGATCCCGAGCACGGGAACGCCGGCCTTCACGAAATGCTGCAGAAGGTACCCGTCGTTGCTGGCCACCTCGACCACCAGGCTGCTCGGGCCCAGGTCGAGGGTGGTGATGGCCGTGGACACGAACCGGCGGCTGTGCTCGACCCATGAGTCGGAGTACGACGAGAAATAGGCGTAGTCGGCAAAGAGGTCGTGGGGCGATACCAGCCCCTCGACCTGGACCAGGAGGCACCTGTCGCACACCAGGACGTGCAGCGGATAGCGCGGCTCCTGCCCGTGGAGCCGCTCGAGGTCCTCCGGTCGCAGGTAGGCGTTGGCCAACGGCATCGAGCCGAGGTCGACGAACGTCCTCGTGACCGGCGCGCCGCACAGGCGGCAGGTGACAGGAGTCACCGCTGGAGCAATTCCTCGTACGCCTCAATCTGACGGAGAGCCAGCTTGCGGACGTCGCCGCCGGCGGCAGCCGTACGCCACCAGTCGGTAGTCCAATCGAGGGCCGTCTCCAGACTGAGACGGGGTCGCCACCCGAGCGTGTCGGATGCCAACGTGGAGTCGAGCGTCAGGCAGGCCGCCTCCGCCGGGTGATCACCCGGTTCCTGCTCCCAATGGCCCCCTCCCCAGGAGGCGAGCACCCGCTCGACCACGTCGGAGACGGGCATGCAGCCGGCCACATCGGGACCGAAGTTGACCGTTCCCGGAGTCTCCGGCAGTCGCCGGGCGAGGGCGTCGGCCAGCAGGAGATAGCCGTGGAGAGGTTCGAGCACGAACTGCCACGGTCGGGTCGCTCGTGGGTAGCGGAGCCGCACCGGGCGATCCGCCTCCAGCGCCCGCCAGACGTCGGGTAGGAGGCGATCGTCCCCCCGGTCGCCGCCCCCGACGACGTTGCCGGCCCGGGCGGTGGCGACGCCCACCTGCCCCGACCCGAAGTAGCTGCGGCGCCAAGCGGCGGTCAGGATCTCGGCCCCCGCCTTGGAGCTGCTGTACGGGTCGTGTCCCCCCAGGGGATCGCCCTCCCCGAAGGCCCGACCATCGCCCGAGTTGGCGTACACCTTGTCACTCGTGACAACGACGACGGACTGGAGCGAGGGGAGGTCGCGAGCCGCTTGGAGGAGGTTGGCAGTGCCCATCACGTTTACCGCCCACGTCCCGTGGGGGTCGGCATAGCCCCGGCGGACGAGGGACTGGGCCCCGAGATGGAGAATGACGTGAGGGTCCGCGTCACGGGTGACCTGGGCCACGGCCGGCCCATCCCGCAGGTCGACGACCGACCAGTTCAAGTCGGGCCACGGGCCAAAGGCGGTGAACGCGCCCTGGATGTCGTCGGGCGGCAGGGCCAGCCCGACCACCTCGGCGCCGAGGTGCTCGAGCCACAGCGTCAGCCACGCCCCCTTGAAACCGGTGTGGCCCGTGACCAGTACCCGCCGTCCGGCCCATCCCGCCATCGCCGGGGCGGACGTCTCCCCGGTCGCATTCATTCCCAGACCCTCCAGGGCGGTTGCCCGCCGTCCCAAAGTGACTCGAGTAGCTCCTTCTCCCGAAGGGTGTCCATGGGCTGCCAGAAGCCCTCGTGGCGCCACGCCCGGAGCTGGTCCATCGCCACCAGGCGCTGGATCGGCGTGGTCTCCCACGGGGTGTCGTCGCCGTCGACGAGATCGAGCGCCTTGGGCGACAGGACGAAGAAGCCTCCGTTGATGATCCCGGTCGAGGCCTGGGGCTTCTCTTCGAAGGCGACGATCTTGTCGCCCTCGAGGCGCGTGCGGCCAAACCGGGCGGGGGGTCGTACAACGGTCATGGTCGCCAGGCGGCCATGGGCTCGATGGAACTGGAGCTGGGCATCGATGTCTATATCGGCCAATCCGTCGCCGTAGGTGAGAAAGAAGGGCGCATCGACGTTGAGATAGTCGCGGACCCGGAGGACCCGGCCGCCGGTGAGCGTCGATTCGCCGGTGTCGATGAGCGAGACCCGCCAGGGCTCGCTTCTGCTGTTGTGGAAGGTCGCCGTGTTGGTTGCCATGTCGACCGTGACGTCTGAGCTGTGCAGGAAGTAGTTGAAGAAGTACTCCTTGATCATGTAGCCGCGGTAGCCCAGACAGATGATGAAGTCGGTGACGCCGAAGTGCCCGTAGCTCTTCATGATGTGCCAGAGAATGGGATGGCCGCCGATCTCGATCATCGGCTTCGGCCGGAGATGGGACTCCTCACTGATACGCGTCCCTCTTCCGCCGGCGAGGATCACGCATTGGATACCCGTCATGAGCGTCGGAGGAAGCCGCCACGGCAGTAGGTGACCTCCAGGCGCTCATAGGCGCGGTCCCGCGAGAACTCCGGGTGGGTGACGAGGAAGTCATCGACCGCCGCCGCCGGGTTGTCGTCAGTCCATGCCGGGTTGCCGTTGGGCGCGTCGTGGACCATGGTCATCACGCTGTCGAACACGACAACGTAGCCACCGGGACCTACGAGGGGTGCGTACAACTCGAGTTCCGCCCGCACGTGGTCGCGCGTGTGATTGGAGTCGAGGAGGACGAGCACGCTGTCGTCAGGTCGGATGCCCGCCCTCACCCGCTCGAGGGTGGCGTCGTCGGTCGAGCTTCCCTCGATCAACGTGATGCGCTTGCTCATGGGATGGCTTTCGATCGCCAGCCGGTTGTACTTGCGTATTTCGACGTCGACGCCGATGACGTGGCCGCGGCCGAGCAGCTCCAGGAGGGAGGCGTAGAGGACGAGAGCACCGCCATGGGCGATCCCACTCTCGACGACCACATCGGGACGGAGCTTCCAAACCAGCTCCTGTACGACCAGGATGTCCTCCGGTAGCTGGATGATCGGTATGCCGAGCCACGTGACCTCGTAGGAGATCTTCTGTTGCCAGCCGGCGCGGGTCCACAGCTCGGCCAGGGCCAAAAAGCCCTCCCGGCTGTAGACGTCGAGGGTGCGCTCGACGCCGCCCTCCCGCACGGTGATCACGGGGTCGAGTGGACCCGGGCTGGAAACGTCGCTCATCTGGTTACCCCGCAGCTGCTGGTTGCCGAAGGCGGGCCCGCCACCACGCCACTGTCTCGTCGATTCGCCCGGCGAAGGAATCGCCCGGCCGCCAACCGAGCGCTCGGAGCGCGGTCGGGTCGCCTACAGCGTCGTAGTCCTCGTCGGCCACGACCGGGCGGGCGCCGAAGCGAAGCAGGTGGCCGGCGGCCGCGGCCCTTCCTACCTGCTCGAACACCTGGCGGAGCGGCCTCGGCTCACCGCTGCAAATGTCGATGCCTCCGACGACCTCGCTTTCGAGGACTGTGACAAGGGCGGCGGCGACGTCGACGACGAAGACGTAGTCGCGCAGTCGCGCCCCCGCTCCGAGGTCGACGGAACGGCCCTCGAGCAGGGCGCGGGCGACTGCCGGCACGGCTCGGCGGGGGTCTTCCCCAGGGCCGAAAACGGAGAAGATGTGGGCGCACGCAACGTTGAGTCCCGGGCAGGCGAGACTGGCCGCGACGTCGTGGAGAGCACGCTTGGCCGCCCCGTAGACGGGCTCGTCGCCATCATGGAAGAGACTCTCGAGGCATGTGCCGGCCAGCACCAGCCGACGGCTGGAACCGGCAGCCAGGGATCGCAACAGTCGAATCCCGGCTTCCAGCGAGGCCAGATTCCGGGGAACGTCACGCAGATAGGACCCCGGCTCCGCGTACCAGGCCAAATGGATGGCGGCATCGGCCCCGATCGAGGCCACGACGGAGTCGACCTGCGGCCCGTCGAGGAGGTCGACCGGCCAGACGGCGATACGCCCGATCTCGTCGCGGAGGCGGTCGAACCGCGCTGCCGGACGGACCAGGACGTCGACCGTGTGATCCCGTCGGAGCAACTCCCGCACGACGTGTGACCCGATGAAGCCGGTTGCTCCCGTCACGAGCACCTTCACGCGGTGCCCGCCTCCAGGTCGCGGTACACGAGGACTAAAGCGTAGCGGCCGCGCTCCCGAGCGCTCGCCGGGACCTGCGCCAGATGACCGGGCCCCGGCGGTGACACACGCGACCGATCAGATGATTGCGAGCATGCGTTCGAGGGCCACTCTCGCGTTGTCGGCAGTCTCCGGGTCGACCTTGATCTGGTTCACGACGTTACCGTCCACCAGATTCTCCAGGACCCACGCCAGGTGGGCGGCGTCGATGCGGAACATGGTCGAGCACGGGCAGATGAGCGGGTCGAGGGACACGACGGTGAGGTCGGGGTGCTCGGTCGCCAGCCGCTGGACGAGGTGGATCTCGGTGCCGACGGCGATGACCGAGCCGGCCGGCGCGGCGTCGACGGCCCGGATGATGTAGTCAGTCGACCCGACCTGGTCGGCGACCTCGACCACCTCGTGGGCGCACTCGGGGTGCACGATGACGATCCCGTCCGGATGGGCGGCCCGGAAGTCGGCCACGTGGCCCACGGTGAAGCGCTGGTGGACCGAGCAGTGCCCCTTCCACAGGAGGAACGTCGCCTCCTTGACGTCGGCCTCCATCAGCCCGCCCAGATCGCGGCGGGGGTTCCACACCCGCATGTCGTCGGGGCCGAAGCCCAGTTGGTAGGCGGTGTTGCGTCCGAGGTGCTGATCGGGGAAGAAGAGCAGCTTGTCGGCCCTCTCCAAGGCCCAGGACACGACCGCCTTGGCGTTGGACGACGTGCACACGGCCCCGCCCTTGCGTCCCACGAACGCCTTCAGAGCGGCCGATGAGTTCATGTAGGTGATGGGCAGGATGCGGTCGATGTCGGTGACCGCGGCCAACTCCTCCCACGCCACCTCCACCGAGTCGATGTCGGCCATGTCGGCCATGGAGCAGCCGGCGTTGAGGTCGGGGAGGATCACCGACTGGTGGTCGCCGGTGAGGACATCGGCCGACTCGGCCATGAAGTGGACGCCGCAGAAGACGATGAACTCGGCCGGCGAGTCGGCCGCCAGCCGGGACAGGCCGTAGGAGTCGCCCCGGGCATCGGCCCAGACCATGACCTCGTCCCGCTGGTAATGGTGGCCGAGGATGAGGAGCCGTTGGCCGAGGGTGGCCTTGGCCTCGCCGATCCACGTCGCCAGCTCTTCCTGGCCGGCCGCCGCGTAGCGGTCGGGCAGCGCCGCCTGTATCCGGAGCATATGGGTGGACCTCCGCTGGAGGGCTCCGATAGTGACCGGTGGAGACAGCCTGGTCGCCTCACACGGGGTTGTCGGCCTCGGAGCCGGATATGTTGCCGGAGACCAGGCCGGCACTGACTGCAACCTTACGTCGGCCTGATCATTCCCGCGAAGTCTGTTCCAGCATTTCTTGGAGTGCGGCGAGCACCTCGAGGTGCATCTTGTCCTTGATGCGGGCGCTGGCCCGCTTCATGCGCATGAGGTCGGCGAGGGCGACCACCGGAATTTCGAGATCGCCGGTGGGGACGATCTGCGCCTTCGCCGCGAGGTCCCGGAAACCGGTAGTTCCGGGGGGCGTCCCGAGAACGTCGAGGGCGCCGGCGGTTGTCTCGAACGTGAATGAGTCGCCTGCCGCGAGGGTTCGGCCATCGAGGATGAAGGGAAGCTCCTCGTCCACCCCGGCAACCCGGAGTTTGGCGCCCAACTCCTTCAGCGCCGCAGCCAGGCGGTCCATGTTCTCCTTGGAACGCTCGCAACAGATGTCGAGGTCGTTGGTGTTCAACGGCGCGCCCAGCATGTCGGCTGCGAAGCCGCCGATGACCACGTACTGGACATCGTGCCGGTTGAGGACCCGGAGCGCTTTCAGCGGATCGAAGGGGTCCGTCATGACGCCTGGCGAGCGATACGGCCAGCCTCGCGTAGCTGTTCCGCCGCACGTCCATAGGCAGCCCCGCCCTCGGCCCTCTCGATCGGGGTGAGGGAGAGCCAGTATCGAATGAGGCTTCGGTCCTCGCCTTCGCCCCGGCGGAGGGCCATGTCGAGCTCCCAGCCGCAGGCTTTGAGCAGCCTGTCGAGGGTGTCAGCCCGGGGCATCTGCTTCCCGGACTCGATCCTCGCGATCGTCGGCTGGGGTACACCGGACCGCTCGGCCAGCTGCCGTTGGGTCAACCCGGCTGATCGCCGGGCCCCGTTCACCCACTCCGCCACCCTCGTCGTCATGGGCTCATGATAACGAATTACGTATCGGTATCATGGACTGAGCATGTTGCAGCGTCCGCCGGCCGGCACCATTCCCGACACCCCCGGGTCCTACCAGTTCAGGGACCAGGACGGCCGGGTCATCTACGTGGGCAAAGCCCACAGCCTGCGGTCGCGCCTGTCGAACTACTTCGTGACCCCGACGTCGCTGCCGGCCCGCACCGCCCAGATGGTGGCCGCGGCCGAGTCGGTGGAGTGGATCCAGGTCCGCAACGACGTCGAGGCCCTGATGCTCGAGTACAACCTCATCAAGCAGCACCGGCCCCGGTTCAACATCCGGCTGCGGGACGACAAGAGCTACCCCTTCCTGGCCATCACCGAGGGCGACCAGTGGCCCCGGGCCATGGTCATGCGGGGCAAGAAGCGCAAGGACACCCGGTACTTCGGCCCCTACGCCCACGCCTACGCCATCCGGGAGACGCTCGACCTCCTCCTGCGCACCTTCCCCATCCGCACGTGCAGCGACAACAAGTTCGGCCACCACGAGCGCCTGGGCCGGCCCTGCCTGCTCTTCCACATCGAGAAGTGCAAGGGGCCGTGCGTAGGCGAGATCGGCGAGTGGGAGTACGAGCAGCTGGTCGCCCAGTTGGTCGAGTTCCTCGACGGCGACACCCAGCCCATCGTCCGCCACCTCGAAGAGCAGATGCGGTTGGCGGCCGACAACCAGGAGTACGAGCGGGCGGCCCGCCTGCGCGACCGCCTGGCCAGCGTGCGCAAGGTCATCGAGAAGCAGACCATCGTCACCGAGAAGCCGGAGGACCTCGACGTCATCGCGATGGCGGGCGACGAGTTGGAGATGGCCGTCCAGATCTTCTTCGTCCGCCGGGGACGGGTGGTCGGGCGCAAGGGCTTCGTCCTCGACCTGGTGGAGGACGTGTCGCCGGGGGAGCTGGTGGGCCGGGTGCTCGAGGGTCTCTACGCCGAGGCCGAGCCCGAGGCCATCCCCCACCAGGTCCTGGTGCCCGACCTCCCCGACGACCTCGACGTGTACCGCGAGTTCCTCTGCGAGGTCCGCGGCTCCAACGTGTCGATCCGGGTGCCCCAGCGGGGCGACAAGCGGGCCCTGCAGGAGACCGTCACCCAGAACGCCAAGGAGGAGTTCGTCCGCCACCGGCTGCGGCGGGCGTCCGACCACAACGCCCGGGCCCGGGCCCTCACCGCCCTCCAGGACGCCCTGGGCCTGCCCGATGCCCCCCTGCGCATCGAGTGCTTCGACATGAGCCACATCCAGGGGTCCGACTACGTGGGGTCGATGGTGGTCATGGAGGACGGGCTGCCCAAGAAGAGCGACTATCGCCGGTTCCGTATCAAGGAGGTGGCCGGCAACGACGACTTCGCGGCCATGGAGGAGGTGCTCACCCGCCGCCTCACCGCGCTGATTGTCGAGCGCGACCGGTCCCTCGGCGATCCCGGACGGTCGCGGAAGTTCGCGTATCCTCCCAACCTGCTGGTGGTCGACGGCGGCCGAGGTCAACTCAACGTGGCCCAGCGGGTGGTCGAGAGTCTCGGCCTGGAGGAGGAGATCTCCGTGGCGGGCCTGGCCAAGCGCTTCGAGGAGATCTTCGTGCCCGGCCAGGCCGACCCGATCCGCATCCCCCGGCAGTCGGAGGCGCTCTACATGCTCCAGCGGTTGCGGGACGAGGCCCACCGCTTCGCCATCACCTACCACCGTGAGCTGCGGGGCAGACGCATGACCACCAGCGTCCTCGACGGCATCAAAGGCCTGGGGGAGACCCGCAAGAAGCGGCTGCTCAAGGAGATGGGGGGGATCAAGGCGGTGAAGCAGGCGTCGCTCGACGACCTGCTGGCCCTCACCTGGCTCCCCGACGCGGTGGGCCGGGCCGTGTACGAGAGGGTGCACGGCCCACCTGGGCAACTGGTGACGGTCGACCCGCCCGGCACCGGCTCAAGTGTCACCAGTTCGCAGGGGGAGGCCTCGGGGTGACCGACGCCAACCTGTGGGAGGAGCACGCCCGGTGGTGGCAGGACGCCTTCACCGACGGGGCCGACGCCGAGTACACCGAGCAGATCCTCCCGTTGGCCGCCCTCCACCTCGAGGGCGCGGTCGACGTGCTCGACGTGGGGACGGGTGAGGGCCAGGTGGCCCGGCTGGCGGCGACCGTCGACGGGGTGACCCGGGTGGTCGGCCTCGACTTCGCCCGGGCCCAGCTCGACGTCGCCGTCGAGCGGGGTGGCGGTCCGGTCTACGTGCGAGGGGTGGCGGGTGCCCTCCCGTTCCCGTCGGAATCGTTCGACGCGGTCGTCGCCTGCCTGGTCTTCGAGCACATCGACGACGCCGACGGGGCGATCGCCGAGGTGGGACGGGTGCTGCGCCCCGGCGGGCGGTTCCTGTATTTCCTCAATCACCCCCTGCTCCAGGCGCCGGGCTCGGGATGGATTGACGATCACATCCTGGAGGAGCAGTACTGGCGCATCGGCCCCTACCTGATCGAGGACACGACCCTGGAGGAGGTGGAGAAGGACGTCTTCCTTCCCTTCGTCCACCGGCCCCTCTCGCGCTATGTCAACGCCTTGGCCGACGCCGGCCTGGTCATCCGGCGCATGGAGGAGCCGCCCCCGCCCCCCGGCTTCCTGGCGAGGGCCCAGGAGTACCGCGATGCGGCCACCATCCCCCGCCTCCTCTTCCTCCGACTGGAGAAGCTCCCGCCGGTATCCTGAAGGGTGGCATGAGCGAGTTCCTGGTCATCACCGGCGTCTCGGGCGCGGGACGGTCCCAGGCGGCCGACACGTTCGAAGACCTCGGGTGGTTCGTGATCGACAACCTGCCGCCGGCCCTCATCGGCAAGGTGGCCGAATTGGTGCAGGCACCGGGCGCGGCTGAGCGGGTGGCCCTCGTGGTGGGTACCGGCCACTACCTCGACGAGGTCACTCCCGCCCTCGACCAGCTGCGGGCGACGGCGGCCCGCGTCCGCATCCTCTTCCTCGAGGCGAGCGACGAGGTGCTTGTCCGCCGCTTCGAGAACACCCGCCGCCGGCATCCCCTGGCCGAGTCGGACCGGGTCACCGACGGCATCGAGAAGGAGCGGGCGCTCCTCGACCCGGTGAAGTCCCAGGCCGACGTGGTCGTCGACACCAGCGACCTCAACGTCCACCAGCTGCGCGACCGCCTGCTCGAGCTCTTCGGCAACGACTCCGAGGGCCCGATGCAGACCAGCGTCGTGTCCTTCGGCTACAAGCACGGCCTCCCGCTCGACGTCGACCTCGTCTTCGACTGCCGCTTCCTGCCCAACCCCCACTGGGTGGAGGCGCTCCGTCCGCTCACCGGGAAGGACGAAGCGGTGCGGGAGTACGTGGGCAGCCAGCCCGAGACCCCCGAGTTCCTGGCCAAGCTCGACGATCTGTTCAGCCTCCTGCTGCCGGCCTACGTCAAGGAGGGCAAGTCCTACCTGTCGATCGCGGTGGGCTGCACGGGCGGTACCCACCGGTCGGTCTACATCGCCGAGGAGCTGGCCAAGCTGCTCGAGAAGCGTGGTTTCCGGCCCATGGTCTCCCACCGCGACCTCGGGAAGTAGCCCTTCCGCATGACGAGGGTCGTGGCCCTGGGGGGCGGGCACGGGCTGTCGGCGAGCCTGCAGGCCATCCGCCGCTACTCGTCCGAGGTGTCGGCCGTGGTGTCCGTTGCCGACGACGGGGGCTCGAGCGGACGTCTCCGGTCGGTTTTCGGCATCCCTCCGCCGGGGGACCTGCGCCGGTGCCTGGTGGCCCTGGCCGACCCCGACTCGCTCTGGGTCGACGCCTTCAAGTACCGCTTCACCGCCGGTGAGCTGGCCGGCCACGCCCTCGGCAACCTCATGATCGCGGGCCTGGCCGCCACCACCGGCGACTTCGAACTGGCCCTCGACGAGGCCGGCCGGCTGCTGGGAGCGGTGGGACGGGTCATCCCCGCCACCCGGGAACCGGTGGTGCTCAAGGCGGTGGTGCGGGCCGCCAACGGCGATGGCGCGGCCGACGTCGAGGGTCAGGTGGCGGTGGGCAACAGCGGGCGCATCGCCGGCGTGTGGTTGGTGCCGGCCGATCCCCAGGCGACCCAGGCCGCCCTCGACGCCATCGCGGCGGCCGACCAGGTGGTGATCGGTCCGGGTTCCTTGTTCACCAGCGTGCTGGCGGTGGTGGCGGTGCCGGCCATCCGAGACGCCCTGGCCGCCACCCGGGCCCGCAAGGTGTACGTCTGCAACCTCCGGGTCCAGAGCCCGGAGACCGAGGGCTACGACGTCGCCGCCCACGTCGACGCCCTGCGGGCGCACGGTCTCGAGGTCGACATCGTGCTCTGCCATCCCGGCGCGCTCCCCCTCGGAGGAGTGAGCGCGCGGGTGGTGGAGCGGCCCGTCGCGCGGGACGGCTCGGCCGCCCACGACCCCGACCTATTGGCGGTAGCCCTCTCTGATCTGGTCGGATAGGGGGACAAGAGCTTTCAAGGAGGCGCTGCACATGCCGGAGAATCGGCCAGTTCGGGTTGGCATCAATGGTTTCGGTCGCATTGGACGGATCTTCTTCCGGGCCTGCCGGGCCCGAGGAACCGAGATCGAAGTCGTGGCCATCAACGACCTCACCTCGCCGAAGATGAACGCCCACCTGCTCAAGTACGACTCGACCCACGGTCGGTTCAACGAGTCGGTCGAGGTCACCGACGACGGCATGGTGGTCGGCGGCGGTCTGGTGAAGGTGTTCAGCGAGACCGACCCCAAGGCCCTGCCGTGGTCCGAGGCCGGCGTCGACGTCGTCGTCGAGTCCACCGGGTTCTTCACCGACGGCAACAAGGCCGGCGGCCACATCGACGCCGGCGCCCCCCGGGTGATCATCTCCGCCCCCGCCACCAACGTCGACGGCACGTTCGTGGTCGGCGTCAACGACGACACGTTCGACCCGGAGAAGCACAAGATCATCTCCAACGCCTCGTGCACCACGAACTGCTTCGTCCCCATGGTGAAGGTCCTCGACGACGCCTTCGGCGTGGAGAAGGGCCTCATGACCACGGTCCACGCCTACACCAACGACCAGGCGCTGCTCGACGTGGTCAACAAGTCGGGCGACCTGCGCCGCATGCGGGCCGCGGGCCAGAACATCGTGCCCAGTCCCACCGGTGCGGCTCGGGCCACCTCGCTCGTGCTGGAGGCCATGAAGGGCCGCCTCGACGGCACCGCCCTCCGGGTCCCGGTGCAGGACGGCTCCATCACCGACTTCACCGCCATCCTCGGCCGTGACGTCACCGTCGACGAGGTCAACGCCGCCTTCAAGGCGGCCTCGGAGTCAGGCCCGCTGGCGAAGGTGATCGTCTACTCGGAGGACCCGATCGTGTCGTCCGACATCGTCGGCTCGCCCGCGTCCTGCACCTTCGAGCCCGGCTCCACCATGGCCATGGGCAGCCTGGTCAAGGTCTTCGGCTGGTACGACAACGAGTGGGGCTACTCCAACCGCCTGGCCGACCTCGCCGTCATCGTCGGTCGCGCCAACCACTAGGACGCCGGTCCCCGCCGGCGGCCGCGAGGTCGCCGGCGGGAACCCTTTTCGACAAGGAAGTCACGGTGAGTAGCTGGTGAACGTCCCCACGCTGGAGGACCTGCCCGACCCGTCCGGGAAACGGGTGCTGCTCCGCGCCGACTTCAACGTCCCCGTCACCGACGGGAAGATCGACGACGACCTGCGCATCCGCGCCGCCCTGCCCACCATCCAGTGGCTGCAGGAGCGGGGAGCCACCGTGGTGGCCTGCACCCACTTCGGGCGGCCCCAGGGCAAGCCCGACGAGAAGTACTCGGTGGCTCCGGTGCGGGAACGGCTGGCCGAGCTGGCGCCCGGCGTCGAGCTGCTGGAGAACCTCCGCTTCGACCCGGGCGAGGAGGCCAACGACCCCGCCTTCGTCGACCGCCTGGTCGACGGCTTCGACCTCTACGTGAACGACGCCTTCGGGGCGTCCCACCGGTCGCACGCCTCCATCGTGGGCCCGCCGGCCCGCCTGCCGAGCGCCGCCGGACGGCTCCTGGCCAAGGAGGTCGAGGTCCTCGGCGGGCTGCTCGACAACCCCGCCCGCCCCTTCGTCGCCATCCTCGGCGGGGCCAAGGTAAGCGACAAGCTGGGCGTCATCAAGGCCCTGCTCGACAAGGTCGACACCCTCGTGGTGGGCGGGGCCATGTCGTTCACCTTCGCCCTGGCCCAGGGTCACGGCGTGGGCGACTCGCTCAAGCAGGCCGACTGGGTCGACGCCTGCAAGGAGCTGCTGGCCCAGGGCGGCGCCAAGCTCGTCCTGCCCGACGACATCCTCGCCCTCGGCCCCGACGGCGAGATCGAGGTCGTGGGCCCGGGCGTGCCCGACGGCTGGAAGGGCCTCGACATCGGGCCCGAGGCGACGGCCAAGTTCTGCGAGATCGTCACCACCGCCGGCACCGTCTTCTGGAACGGGCCCATGGGCCTGTTCGAGGACCCCCGCTTCGCCGAGGGCACCATCGCCCTGGCCAAGGCGGTGGCGTCCGCCCCCGGCTTCACCATCGTGGGCGGGGGCGACAGCGCGGCGGCGCTGGCCAAGTTCGGCCTCGACGAAGGCGTCGACCACGTGTCCACCGGCGGCGGCGCGTCGCTCGAGCTCATCGAGCAGGGCGACCTGCCCGGGCTGGCCGCCCTCCGAAAGGCCTCTAATGCCCCCTCGTAAGCCGCTCATCTCCGGCAACTGGAAGATGAACCTCACCCACCTGGAAGCCATCCAGGTGGTGCAGAAGCTCTCCTATCAGCTGACCACCCAGGACTACGAGGCGGTCGACGTCTCGGTGCACCCGCCCTTCACCGGCCTGCGCACCGTCCAGCTCCTCCTCGACACCGACCGCATCCCGATGTCGCTCGGCGCCCAGAACTGCCACTTCGAGGAGAAGGGCGCCTACACCGGCGAGGTGTCGCCGGGGATGCTGGCCAAGCTCAACTGCGCCTACGTGATCGTCGGCCACTCCGAGCGGCGGGAGATCTTCGGCGAGACCGACGCCGTAGTCCGCAAGAAGCTGGAGGCGGTCGTCGCCCACGGGATGACGCCCATCCTGTGTGTGGGCGAAACCCTCGAGGAGCGGGAGGCGAACACCACCGAGGCCAAGGTGACCGGCCAGATCCAGGCCGCCCTCACCGGACGTCCGCCCGCCGAGGTGGCGGCCATGGTGGTGGCCTACGAGCCCATCTGGGCCATCGGCACCGGCCGCACCGCCACCCCCGCCGACGCCCAGGCCACCTGCGGCCTCATCCGGGCCACCGTGCGGGCCCTGTTCGACGACGACGTGGCCAACGCCCTCCGCATCCAGTACGGCGGGTCGGTGAAGGCATCCAACAACGCCGAGCTCATGGCCCAGCCCGACATCGACGGCGCCCTCGTCGGCGGGGCCAGCCTCGACCCCGACGAGTTCGCCCGCATCGTCCAGTACCGCCTCGACGGGTAGGATCCCCAGCCGTGCTCTACCTGACGACCTGGGTCGTGCTGGTCCACGTGATCGTGTCCCTGGCCCTGATCCTGCTCATCCTCCTGCACAGCGGCCGCGGTGGCGGCCTGTCCGACATGTTCGGCGGCGCCGGGGGCGCGGCCGCGGCCGGCTCCACCGTCGTCGAGCGCAACCTCGACCGGATCACGGTCACCGCGGCCGTGGTCTTCGCCTTCACCACCGTCATCCTGGCCATCCGTCTGCAATAGGCGGCTGCCGTGGAGCACCCTCAAGTCGAGGGCGATGCGGTGCCGAGAGGGGGGTGAAATGGTCATGTCCCGACGACTGTGCAGCCATCGCCTCCTGGCCCTGACGGCCGCTTTGACCCTGGTGATGGCCGGTTGCACCAAGGACCACTCTCCGTCGACCGGCGCCGGGGGACCGACCAGCGCACCCACCGCCGGCATCCTGCGGGTCGGCATCGAGCGGCCCCAGTCCCTCGACCCGGCCCAGGCCCGCTCGCCCTCCGAGCTGCTGGTGGCCGAGCAGCTCTTCGACGGGCTCACCGGCTACGACGCGGCCACGTCGGTCGTGGTGCCGGCCATCGCCGAGAGCTGGACGTCGAGCCCGGACCAGACCAACTGGCGGTTCAACCTCCGGGCCGGCGCCAAGTTCGCCAACGGCCGGGAGCTGAC